>NZ_JACJOZ010000075.1:0-369982 GCF_014695795.1 Phormidium sp. FACHB-592 | reverse complement strand
CTCATCGGTCAGGTCACTGTCGTAGTAAGGCTGACTCATATCCTCAAGCCATGTAGATGTCACTCTTCTGGTATCGCGCCTTTGTGACCGTAGTTGTCTTCTACTTCACATACGTTTACAAACAGTTTCTAAGAGCAATTAAGCAACCTTTAAGCCATTCGCTATGCTTTTTCTTATTGAAGCACTCAACATTCTTCCGGCAAGCCTGTCCCTAAGATTTACTCTTAGAGGATGCGGAGTAAAACGAGCTGTTACCTACCATCGGCAAGACAGAGCCACTGGTTAGCCCTCACTCCTCATTCCCTAACTTGTCGCTTCCTGAAGCTGCACCGCAATGCGTTCGCCAAATTCGGGATCGGTGTTCGCCAAGCCCAACAGTTGCAAGTATTCCTGACGTGTCAACCCCCCTTTCTCGATGATGGCTAAAGCTTCAGCTTCGATTTCTTGCTCTACACGCAGCGACTCTGTTTCAGTTTCGGCTCCTTGTAACTCTCCCTCACGACGTTCGATCAGAGCAACAACCTGTAGACATGCATGGACAAACTCGCTGACCTTCTCCGACGGAATGCTGCTGGGATCAGCAACAGAACGGCTTGGTAGCGCTGGTGCCGCTGTTGCAGAATCTAGCGGGATTGGTGCGTCTGCTGCTAAGACAGCGGATGGGTAGGCGACAAAACAGACAATAAGAATGGTCAACGAACACAGTAAGAGGTGTCGGGCACAACGGAGCAGTAAGAGCATGGCACAGTACGTAAAGGCAGACACAAGCAGACGATCGCTGGCTTTAACCTAGCGCGTTTAGGACGCTTGATCCATCCTGTTGGCATAATTTCTCTCTGGGTGCGATCGCCTGCAATTTCATATGACATTGGCGGCTTAGACTGTAATCACCCTGGGTACCAAGACAGAGGATGCCAGTGTGAAGTAACGCAATATGAGACTTTTAATACCTGTACAGATTGCCACTCTATTGGAAGCAAGTCATACCCTGGCTCTCTTCCAATAGGAGCAGGAGCGAATCGGAAAGGTCTAAACACCCTTCCTCCGCAAGGAGAAGAGTAAGGATAAGCGTAAATGAGTTTACATTGCGTAAATTATGAAGGCAGTAAGCGGTTCAGTGTGATGAAGTCAAAGTGCTTAGTACTAGTGTTTGTCCTAAGCGTCTGTGGCTTACTGCTACTGTATCGGCGAGAAATTCTGGTGGGCTGGCTGCTAGTAACAAAGCATTGCCCAAGTTGTGACCTCCGAGGGGCACGTCTGATTGGGGCAGATTTGCAGGAAGCGAACCTACAAGCGGCGAACCTGAGCGCGGCAAATTTGAGTGAGGCAAACCTTCAGGGGAGCAATCTGACAGCAGCAACGCTGGAGCAGACAGATTTGAGTTTGAGCAACTTGACCCATGCCAACTTGGTTAGTGCCAATTTAAACAGGGCAAATCTAAGTGGCGGGAGCCTCATCAAGACTGACTTACAGAATGCAACGCTGAAGCAGTCAAATCTCTTGTTCGCCGACCTTGAAGGAGCAAACCTGAGCGATGTCGATTTAAGGCAAGTGGAACTTTATGGAGCCAACCTTCTGAACACTACGCTGACTGGCACACTGCTGCCAGAACGACTGTTGCAAGAGGGGCGACAACCCAAAAAGAAGGAACCGATTCTAGACTTCAACACCCAGTAGTACTAAGGCAGTAAAAGGTCACGTTTCAATATGTGGCTTTAAACGTGTGGTTCAAATGTGAATTTGACTCAGGATAATCCGCAGTCGATCGTAGTCATCTTTCAACAGCAAACTGAGCGATCGCCCCGCTTGCACCAGCCAGGCGCGGTCTGCCTGCCGCAGTTGGTAGATTTCGCGGATTGTTGCAGCCGCCAACGCATCCACAGGTGCACTGGGCATTTGCAAGAGCGTACGCAAAAAATCTAACGTTTCGCTAAAGTGCAAAATCTCGGCTACTTCGCAAACGTGAACCGCTTGATGAATTTGGGGTGGGCGCGGCGGCAAGTGCTGATACACGCGGGCAGTCTCAGCAGCACCGCCATTTCTAGCTGCGACAGGTGCCTGAAACCCAACGATCGCTGCCCGGAACTCTGTCTTCAGCATAGCGAAGATTTGAGGCTGCTGTTCGCGCAGATCTTGGAGCGATAGCCCTAAGGCTCGCGCCCGATGAACGGAATCGATTGGGCTGGTAGTGGCGTGATAAACCACGGCATAGATCTGGTTACCCGATTCTTCGTCGATCGATTTCACCCAACTGCCAAAGGGTGGCATCACCGGAAAACTCAAGTTCTCTGGCTCCAAACATTGCGCCAGAAACTCGGTCGTCGCCGTTTCAATGACTTCCGCAATATGACTCGACGGACGATTCTGAGCAGCAAATTGAGGCAGGGGAAGACGCATAGCAGAGTTATGAGTTTTAAGTGCTAAGTTTTGAGTTGTCTTTAATTCATAACTCAAAACTCAAAACTTTTATTCCCTCACTTTCCTTTTTTCTTGCCAGCGGTAACATCCACTTCTTCCAACTCTTTAAGGCGAAAAGTGACCAGCTTATCCCAGTTGCCGCCCTCAAACAGTACGGCTGCTTTACCGTCGCTAACACGCTGAACCAAGCCTTGAAAGGCATAGTAAGTGTCTTCGGGATTGATGACCTTAACGGCTGAACCGGGCAAAATCATAGCTTCTGGTGTTGTAGTGGGGTGACAGATGAAAGTATAGGGGCGGAAAGCTAAAGGCTAAAATCCTTTACTTATCCTTCATACTTTAGCCTTTATACTTTCCACTTTATTCGTTTTAGCTCAATCTCTAAAGTTAAGACGTTGACGGAAGTTTGCAACGGACTGCACTAGCCCGATCGCGATGAAGTTTGTCAGTAAAGCAGACCGCCCATAGCTAAGCCACGGTAGGGGAATGCCTGTAACAGGCGCCAGCCCAATCGTCATGCTTACGTTGACAACGACTTGAAAGACCAGCATTGACAAAACGCCGATCGCCAGCAGAGAGCCAAAGTCATCGCGCGCATTTTGGGCAATGATGATAATTCTCAGGCAGATAACCCAGAATGCCAGCAAGACCAGGAAACAGCCAACAAAGCCCAGTTCCTCGCCGATCGCCGAAAAGATAAAATCTGTATGCTGCTCTGGGATGAAGTTCAGTTGCGTTTGCGTTCCTTTTGTCAGCCCTCGTCCCCATAGTTCGCCAGCACCGATCGCAATGCGCGACTGGATCAAGTGATAGCCGCCACCCAAAGGATCTTTATCAGGATCGAGAAACAGTATAATCCGGTCTTTCTGATAATCCTTCAGAATGCCCCAGGCAATATGACCCAGTTCACCAGCAACCAGGTTTACGACCAGCGCCCCAGCCGCCCCAAACCGATGCCACGGTAACGTGTACCATGCAACGACAGCCATTAACACAACCCAGATTGCCACTAACCCAACAAACCAGGGCGAAAGCGAGATCAGGTTAAATAAGATAGCGGAAACAAGCGGCGATATCAACAACAGCAACCAACCTGGATTTGCATTGCCCCAGTAAAGTACGCCTAACGTGATGGCACCGAAGACCAGCGAAGTACCTAAATCGGGCTGGACAAACACTAGTGCCCACGGTACGGCAGTAATGGCTAATGTCCGCACTAGCACAGGCAGCGTCGAGGCAGCCCGATCGCTCAAAATAGCTGCCAGCGTTACAATAATCCCTAGTTTAGCGAATTCTGACGGCTGAACATTAAAGCCCCCGATCGTGATCCAGCGTTGCGCCCCCAACGCAGACGTACCGAGAAAAATAACGATCAGCAGAGAAAGATTGGTCACCCCATAAATAATCCAGCGGGATGCCATCAAGGTGTCGTAGCGTACTCGCGCAATCACCAGCGCGATCACAAAGCCGATCGCGCCAATAATCCAATGCTGATACCAATCCGTCCAGCCCTGGTTTAACTCGGTGCTGCGAATCATCACACCCCCAAATGCTGTCAAGCCCCCAGGCAGCGCGAAAAGCAGCCAATCAGTATGCTGCCAGGGCTGCACCAGAGACTTCCAACGAATGCGACTGAAGGACTTTTGCAACATAGTTGAGGGAGTGTGACGAGTAAGGAGTCCTTGAGTTAATTCTGACTCCTGGTTTTTGCTTTTCTACGCTAACGCTGCTACCGAAACTCTCCCGGCAAGTCGCTGTGCGATCGCCGTTAGAGCCTTTGCCGAAGCCGACTCGGGTGCTGCCAGAACAATTGGGATACCGCGATCGCCCCCTTCTCGGAGCGAAATTTCTAGCGGGATGCAGCCAAGTAGCGGCACCTGTAGCTCAGCTGCTGTTTTTTCGCCGCCAGCCGAGCCAAAAATGTCGTACTGTTTCTCTGGCATATCAGGCGGAATGAAGTAGCTCATATTTTCGACAATACCCAGCACTGGAACACCAAGCTGCTGAAACATCTTCAAGCCACGACGGGAGTCTAACAACGCAACGCTTTGAGGCGTTGTGACAATAACTACTCCTGCCATCGGTACTGCCTGCGCTAGTGTCAACTGGGCATCGCCTGTACCCGGTGGCATATCCACAATCAGATAATCCAGATCGCCCCACTGCACTTGGTAAAGAAACTGACGAATCACTCCATTTAGCATGGGTCCACGCCAGATCACAGGCTGATCTTTGTCAATCAAAAAGCCCATCGACACCAGTTTAACGCCGTGGTTAAAAGCAGGCTCTAGCACCTCTTGCGCCCCTGACTGTCGCACCGTGATTTTGGCACCTTCCAAACCCAGCATCATCGGTGCATTCGGACCGTAGATGTCTGCATCGATCAAACCGACCTTAGCGCCAGTTTGCGCCAGCGCTACCGCAACGTTAACAGCAACGGTGCTTTTGCCCACGCCACCTTTGCCGCTTGAAATCGCCAAGATGTTCTTGACACCATCAATGCCAGCACGATCGGGCAATGCTTTTTGCGAGGGGGTTTCAGCCGTCACGTCTACGCTGACAGTTTTGACTTCTGGCAGTGTTTTGACTGCACGTTCGCATTCATCGACAATAAATTGGCGTAGTGGGCAGGCAGGTGTGGTGAGTACCAGCGTAAAACGTACGTTACCATCAGCGATCGCCACGTTGCGGATCATATTTAAGTCCACCAAACTCTTGTTGAGTTCAGGGTCTTGCACCGGTTTGAGTACTTCTAAAACAGAACTAGTATCGAGGCGATTGGGCATGGTTGACCCTGGCTCCAGTGCGAAAAAGCGGGCGGCTGTCTGTCATAAGTTTACCGTTAAGCGATCGCACACTGGCTGAAGTACGATAGATGACCTAGAAATGAAGACCTAGAAATCGAGACAACTTTGATTCGATCGTTTCAGCTTTCCAGACACCGCTTGCAATGCTTTTTGTTCCGCCGCTTGTACCAAGTCAGACGCAACCCGCGCGGCATAAGGGCGCATGAGTGACCAGAGCAACGGTGATAGCCAACCTCGAAGCGTGACCGAATAAGAGACACGAGTGCCGCAAACAGTAGACTTGACCTGATAGGTAACCTGTTCTTCCAACCCTGGCATCACAAGAATACGCACGCTGAACAGTTCTCCCGGTCGTACGCGCTCCACAAAGATTTGGATGGGGATCGGACTCAACCGTGTCACTGCCTGGTAGATCAAGCCTGGTTTTGCTACTAGCCCATTGGGAACGTTCGTGCTGGCGATAATAGGATGCCAGGACACATCAGTCAGATCAACAATTTTCTGCCACAGATCATCAACCGATGCTGAACTCAAAGCTTGATAGGTTCTTGCTAAAGAACACTGAAAGCGGCGTTTCTTATAACGAATAAACTTAGGCGCAAAGCCAAACATGGCGCGATCGCTCCTACCGCAAGGCTGACACAAACTACCGATACACCACTTGTTAAGCCGCTCACATCCGTCTACGGATTATCTCAAGTCTACTGCCCTAAGGCAAACTCAGATATCCCCATGCTAGAACAGCAACTTACCCGATGCCAAAGTACCTGAACAGTTAAAAATGTTACACATCAGCTCGAATAGTAAACGAGTAATCGGCACCGGGTTCTAACTGGTAATCGCGTTGCTCTAGAAAGCGTCCCAAGGGTTCTTTAATCAGCGCCCGACCCAGCGATGGCTCTACAGACAGTTCACCACGTTGAAAGCACCATTGAAACTGCCACTCAAATTGGTTTGCAATCACCTCACCTTCCAGTACACCCTGCTGCCAGGACTGACGGAGAACGCGAACATAAGCAATAGTTTCAGGTAAGCGACGAGAACCCACGATCGTATGTGTTGATTAAGAAGTACATTTTTGCAGAGTGCGATCGAGCTTGATGGCACAATCTCATTTCGTTCCCAACAACGCAATCAACTGCGAAACGCTTTCAGCTTGAGCTTTTGCGGTCTCAGCTTGGGCTTTTGCGGTCTCAGCTTGCTGTCGAGTGGTCTCTTTAATGTCATCAAGATCTAGGCGAAAAGCAGTCATAGATTCCGTGAGTTTGCCAATCTGGTCTGCAATGGCTTCAATTTTCGCGTCAAAGGTATCAAGTTTTGCGTCAAAGGTGCCGAGCTTTTGCGCTTGCTGCTTGTTTAACTGAGCCAGTTCAGCAGTTGCCTGCACAAGTGTGGTTAGGAGTTGCTGGTTGTCTGAGGATGACTGTCCGGTCATAGACATACTTCTTTAGACGATTGCATGGAATCTTAGCTTATTTTGCTCAAGCGGCGAGGACACTGCCTTGCTTCAAGCTCGTCGGAGCTCACTGGTTCAAGCTTTCAGGTTGTAATACTAAGCTACTCATGAAGTAGTCTGTGTGATCGTCCGATTATTGTAAAGGCTCATTGCTTTGTCCACCCCTTGCTTGAGGCTGAGTTCGACAGCGCCCACAACAAGGTGTAAAACTTCTGTCATCACCTCAGCTTCTCGCGCTGAAAACCGACCCAATACGTGAGAAACTGCGTCACCTGCTACATCGCCGTTCTTAGCGCTACCAATGCCAATGCGTAAGCGTGGAAAGGTTTGTGTGCCGAGGTGGGCGATCGCCGATTTCATCCCATTCTGTCCGCCTGCCGAACCAGAAAGGCGTAGTCGTAGCTTCCCAACAGGTAGATCCATATCGTCATAGATCACCAGTACAGACTCAGGCGGCAGTTTGTACCAGTCAGTGACAGCGCGAATCGCCTGCCCAGAGTTATTCATGTAAGTAGTGGGCTTCAGTAAGCGGATCTTGACTCGTCCCGCTGCCACACCCTCACCAAAGAACCCTTGAAATTTACGGTTTTCTGACAAACTAATCTGCCAAACCTTTGCCAATGTGTCGATCGCCTCAAAGCCAATGTTATGGCGGGTGCGATCGTACTTTGCACCTGGGTTGCCCAGCCCAACAATCAATTGAGGGATAACGGGTTGTGCAGTGGTTACCTCTGTCATTGGTCTTATCCAAGCAGGTCAATCGAGCTAGACCTAGCTAGCAACTTCAGTTGGAACGGCAGCTTCAGTAGGCTTAGATTCAGCCGCAATAGAGTCAGCTTCGGTAGGTTCAGCCACAGTTTCAGCAACCCCAGTAGTATCAGCTTCGGGATCTGGTTGGGGATCTGGTTCAGAGGTCGTGGGAGCATCAGAAGCCGAAGTCGTGTCAGGTGCGGGAGACAAGGTTGGCTGAGAGGGCATTTCCAGCATCGCTTCCATAGGAGCTTTCACCGCTTGCTCGATTTGTTCGGCTTCGCGCTTAAACTCTGCCTCAAATTCTTTGGATGCGTCCTGGAAGCCACGAATCGCTTTACCAACGCTGCGACCGATCTCTGGCAGTTTCTTGGGTCCAAACACAAGCAGCGCCAAAACCATAATTACTGCCATTTCTGGCAACCCAATCCCGAAAATATTCACTGTATTGCCTCCTGCAAATGCTTGCTGGACTAAGAACGCAAACCCTAAAGCATGACTATGAATTTATAGGAGTCACGTTATAACGTATCACCTACGCAGTCTAGTCTATCGTCCTCAGTCCTTTGTGCTACTTAGTTGAACGCAACTCAGTCTAAATCGCCATAAAAAAATCCCGGTCAAGCCGGGAAGTCGAATCGTCATTCGCATTGTGAAGCCGAGCGCACCTAACCGCCCAGACTTGTCCAATCGACATCTACATCATTTAGCAGAAGCGAAGAGTTGTAAATCTGCAAGATGATGAGCAGGAATACCAAAAAGAGGATCATAAAAACACCCATCAAGGTTGTGGTGCCCCAACCGGGAACAACCTTACCGTATTCAGAGTTCAGGGGTTTAAGAACGTCTCCCAACCGAGTCCGCTGTGCCATGAGTCACCTAATGTTTAGCTCGACAGAACATATATATTGTTTGTAACATTATATGGCAACGCACTCATAATATTTCTCGCATATGGAACCCGCAACAGCTCTTAATATTTCGATCTGCGCGACGTTGGTCGGCTTGACGGCATATGCCATCTACACGGCGTTTGGACCACCATCGAAGGCATTAGATGATCCGTTTGAAGATCACGAAGATTAGAGCTTGCAGCCATCAGCTGTCAGCGGTCAGCTTTCAGTCAGTGACGCGATCGCTTTGGTCTTGTGCTGAAGGCTGCGCTGAAACCTGACCGCTAGTAGCTGACCGCTTTACTTTGAAGCTGGCAATTTTCCAGGGGTGAACTGTAGCGGTTTGCCCCTGAGTTGTTTGGGCAGTCGTTGGTCGCTCTAACAAATCTACAGGCTGCTCTAGCGCTAAATCCAGGTCACTCTGGAATGTAAGCTGTGCTGGTTCGCCATGACACTCGTAGCAGCGCAAGATCCACTCATCTGGCGCATCTTCTGACTGCTTGAATGCCATCAACACGAGATTCTCGGCTCCCAGATCTAGAAGGGAAGCGGTCGGTGGCAAGGTTTTAGGGCGATCGTCTCCGCTAGCAGCAATGACCTGTGCAATGAGCGGCATATTTAACTCATAGCCATGCTTGACGGTTTGAGCGGCTTTCCAGTCGCCTGCGTGGGGGTAGAGGGCATAGGTAAACGAGTGCCGTCCTTTGTCTGCCTCTGGATCGGGCCATTCGGAGCCACGCAGTAAGGTGAGTCGTAGTTGATCAGGTTTCGCGTCATAGCCATGCTTACAGTCGTTGAGTAAGCTCACACCATAATTACCGTCGCTTAGATCTGCCCAATGCATCGCAGGGACTTCCCACTGCGCTTTTTCGCGCTCGCTCTCCGGCTTCGTCGTCCGCTCAATCGCCCCACAAGGAATTTCATACGTCGCGTAATCTGTTTCTAGATTCAATGGAAAAGCAGCTTTCACGACAACATGGCGCTCTTGCCAATCAACAAACGTGCGGATTTCCAAATTGGGTGAATCTTGCTGCAAAACATAAAATTGCTTAAAGATGGATGCCCCAATTTTGCGTTCAATATAAATGTATTTTTCAAGGGCATTTTGAACGTAGTCATTTTTTCTCTGAAAAGGTTTCTGTGATGATTCAATTGTTAGCAGAGTTGCAGATGGTAAAGGATATTGAGCATACTTAGGGTCAATGTTCCAGGCATCCCAATATTGTCCTTTATCCTCGAATGCTTGCAGTTCATTACCTAGGCCGTTAAGTACTTCGCGTTGATGGATTTTATCAAAGATGCTGGCTAAATCTCCCGTCTTTGAATCAACGATGACTCTCAAAAACTCATTTTCTAGGACGAATGAATGCGATTCGATCGTTTCTGTAGTTGATTCGTAAGGGCAGAGCCAGTAAGTACGGTAGCCAACTGCTGGAATCTGCTCTGCAAAAAAGGAAATGCCGCAAAGCCCTCTATCTAGAGAGTAAAAACGCTGGGCTGTAATGATTTGTCCCTCTAAATCAAAAATTCGCCAGCTATCTGGATCACCAGATGATAAACAGATATCAACTCCAATAACATGCGATCGCTCCCAGTTCAGCGGATTAAAGACCACGATCGCTTTCGCATCTGGATGCGGTGGCGGTGGAAGGGCAATTTGTTGGGCGATCGTAGCGAGCGAGTGCTGCTTAATTTCCTGACCAAGCTTTGTCGCTTCTTCCCAAGCCTGATTCGCGTCGTCGAATACTTCTGTAATGGATGAGCCAGGGAGAATATCGTGAAACTGATTAAACAGCACTTTTTTCCAGGCAGTTTCTAAATCCCTTTTGGGATAGTTCACGCTTGCGCTGATGGTTGCCAGCGATGCCCACAGTTCAGCTTGATACAGCAACTCTTCAGAATGACGGTTGAAGTGCTTCTGATCGGCGTGGGTAGTGTGGCAGCCACGATGGAATTCGAGGTAGAGGTCGGAGTCCCAGAGAGGAAGATGAGAGGGGTGAGGGGCAAGGGGAGGAGAAAAAGAGGAAAGTTTTGAGTTCTGAGTTTCGTTAGGAGCAGTTAAAGACTCGTTGACGATTGTTGAAGGCTCATTCACGACTAGCTGTGCTTGGGCGATCGAGCGTTGATCTTCAGTCGTTGAGCCTTTGGCTGCATCAGACTTAAAATTTGCTTCGAGGTCTTGCAGATAGTCGAGGGCGGTGGAGAATTCTAGCTGAGGGAAGAAGGGCGATCGCTGCCAGCGGCGGGCGATTTCGAGCATATCGCGGGTGGGACCACCACCATGATCGCCGACTCCGGGGAGCCAGAGGACATCAGGAATGCCTGTTTTAGCTTCCCAGTCGCAGGCGTAGGTTGCCATTTTGATTGGGTCGATGCCTTCGCCGATCGACGCTGACATCAGGCTGAAGATCTCGGTGCCATCGGGAGCTTGCCACTGGAAAACTTCGTAGGGGAATTTCGTGGTGTCGTTCCAGCGCAGTTTTTGAGTGACGAAGTAATCGATGCCACCTTGCTTGAGGATCTGTGGTAGCTGCCAGGTGAAGCCAAAGCTATCGGGTAGCCATGCCATGCGGTTGATGCTGCCAAATTTCTCCTGAAAGTAGCGTTGCCCGTACAGCACGTGCCGCACCATTGACTCGCCACTGATGATGTTTAGCTCTGGCTCGATCCACAGTCCGCCCACGGGTTCCCACCATCCGGTTGCGATCGCCTCTCGGATCTGCTTGAACAACGCGGGACGGTTTTGCTCAATCCATTCGTACAGTGCAGGCGTGGAGTGGCAGAAGATCAGTTCGGGAAAGTCTTTTTGCAGGTTCAAGGCTGACTCGAAGGTACGCTCCGCAGCGTTCCAGGTTTCGGCAACGGTCCAGAGCCACGCCATGTCGAGGTGAGCATGTCCGAGGAGACGGATGCGACGCTGTTTGATGAAGGGAGAGAGGGGGAGGAGGCGATCGCGTAAGGTTGCCAGAGCTTGATCGAAGAGTTTGCGGAGGGAGGATGCAGGGGGAGAGGAAAGGATTGACCAGTCGATCGCGGTGATGGCTTCGGTGAGGAGGGGGAGTTCTTCGGGCGCGAAGGTTTGGAGATAGAGGCGGAGTACGTCTAGTTCGTCGGCGATGAAGCTGGGTTCGGGAGCGTCGCTGGAGGATTCGTAGTGACAGACTGATCGCACGAGTGCGCCATCGTCATGACCGGGACTGATTAGGCGAATGGCGATCGCAAATGTATCTCCGGGTGCAATGGCGTTACTGAGGAGCAACCGAGTACTGACATCAAACAGATCGCCTTCCTGCACGAACGTGCCATTGACAAAAAGTTGAGCATTGGTTGCCCACCAGGTAGCAGCGACGCGCAGAGTTAAACCTGTCAGCGGATAACCCTGCAAGTCTTGGGGCACCGTGATGACTTGCCCAAACCAGCGCGCCCGGTTGCCCTTTGTCCAGGCAAGGTGGTCTTTTTCATTAAGGGGCGCGATCGACCAACTCTGCCAGGTTTCGGGCTGGGTTGCCTGAGCGATCGACAGATCCTCATCGCAGTAACGCCAACCTGTCTGAATGCTGGTTTGAGTCAGACTGCGGAGCCGCGTAATGGCTTCCGAAAGGGCATCTACTGAAGCGGAAATGGGATGGCTTACCACGATCGTTCGTTCACTGACTGCACCTTACATAATAGGTGTACAGAGTTCAGCGATGCAGGTCTAGAACATGGTGACAACTCTGACAATCTCTAACGCCGTCGAGGATGAAGACTTTGATGCTTCAGCTTTACCGCTCGATCGCTACGATGAAGTGCTAGAGGGCATGGAAGAAGTTGATGGGGAGTTAATCGAGAAAACAGGCATGACAATCAAACATGGTGCGGCGCAGGCAACCCTTGTAGGTGAATGGAGAAGCTATGTTCGCACTAGTGGGCAAGGAGGGAAAGCCTATACAGAAGTTCCTTGTCTTACAGAGACGCAGAAGCGCCGTCTTGATGTCGCTTATCTGACGGTTGAACTGCTTGAGCAGTATGGGCAGCCAAATATTTTTCCTCAGACTTATCCCCTGGCTGGAGAAATTGCTTCACCAGATAACAAGGCAGAAGTGTTGTTCAGCAAGGCGCGGGAGTATTTATGATCGGGCTGTTAGGAAGTTTAGTTACTGTTCCTTAAGAATGCGATCGTCATTATTCTCACAGCCGATAAGTCTTTAATTTTCACCGAAGCCGAAACCGTGAGCACTCAAACTATCCTGCAAGGCTTTAGCATCCCGGTTAAAGAATTATTTGCCTAGCCAATGTCGTTACTAATTCCTGTCCCAACTTTAGCCTTCATCCTTTAACTCTCAACCCTTTAGCCTTTAGCCTTCAGCCTTTAGCCTTTAACCCTTACCGCTCACTGCCATTTCCTTTCGCAACTCCAGATAGCGATGCAGATACTCTGAAATGATGCCGTGCAGCATCAGGTTGCGGGCAGAACTAAACGAACTTTCGGGAGCGAGTGGATGGCGGTTCGTGATGACGTGGTTCCAGTTATAGTCACCTGTCAGCGCACTGACATAGCAACCAAAGTTTTCGTCAAATTCGAGGGACAGCACTGCCCGTTCAAATTCGTCACTAGTGAGGCAGAGCGAATAGAAGACCTTGAAAAGCTCGATCGACGACTCTAGATCTAAAATACGTAGCCATCGACGCTTCGTGAAATCAATGTTTACCTGCACCGGTTTGATGCTGTCAAAACTCAGCCCTCGTTCCCGCACCTGCTGTATCCAGTGAGGATTTTCGCGCTGTGCCTTGCTGTAGTCCAGCACGAAGTTATACAGAATGAGATCGTGTTCCAGAAACGCATTCTCTGCCAGATCGTTGATGGTGCTGGGGTAAAGTTTAGATTTTTCGATCGTCGGATCAGGACCGTTATCAATCAGGAAATTGACGATATTGGAGCCGAGGCAGATGTGCCGCACAATCAGGTAGCAGGCTTCGGGCGACGCAAACGTGTTGAGAAACCAGGCCGCCGATCGATGCATCAGCGTGTAGTTGCTGAACTGGAAGGGCAACAGCCGCTTCACCGTCATAATGATTGCCAGGAGCACATTCGCAATAAAAGCGATCGGCAATAATAGGTAGCTACGCGTCCAGTTTCTTAAATCCCGGATCATGTAGCCCTTCGCAATCAGGTCTACCGGAATCGCCTGATCAACATATAGTGCATCCCAGGCGTTAGGATTGCGGCGATCGTGCGGTTCGGGTAGATAAGGATTCAGGTCAGATTGTAGTGGCAAGGGCTCGATCGGCGCTTGAATTGGCGCTTGAGTGGAAGCAGAAACAACGTCCATATTTCTTGTGAATTAAATAGTGAAGTGAAGCAGAAGATTGCTCAGCCTGAAAAGACGGCACCCTGAGTGACACCGTGTTGGGTTTTGCGATCGTAGTCGAGGTCACGCTGGTTGTACTGGCTGATGATGCCTTGAGCTGCCTTATTTGCAGCAACCCCCAGCTCTGAGCATGAGCTTTTTGCCGGAAACCGTTTTAGCAGCTGTAGAATCTCTTGGCTAGTGGCAATGCCATTGTCTTTATGCCCATCTTCGTGAAGGCGCAGTGCTTTAATGTACTGGTTCCAGCGATTGACCAAGCCTTTCGCAGCGTTAGCGGGTTGCTTCCACTGTGGCAGGGTAACCGAGACATCGGCTCTGACTCGAATCGCAGTTAATTGGCAGCTATTTGCCTGATTTAAATATTGATAGTTCCAGCGCACATACCAATCGGTACGCGCATCAAAGCGCTGCCCTGATGTTTGGCTAATGGGTCCCAACCGGTTCATTTGTTGGCGCAGTTGTCCAGCCGTTGCGCCCTTAATTGGATAGTAAACAGTTTTGACTGCAACAACGGGTTGGGACTGAGCTTGAATCGGAGCGATCGAGTGGATCAGGATCACCGCCAAACAACTCACGATAGCCACTAAAATTTGCTTCAAAAGGTTGGGGCTTCGGTTCATACTCAGTCCTCATGTTTACTAAGGCGTAGTTGCCATCACCGAATCTCCTCCAATTGCAGCAAGTAAAGTCGCGCTGTTACCTGAGCGGTTTTTACAATTCGCTGAGCAATCTCTGTAGTCATCCATTCGGCGTTAATCAACTCATTCAGCTTGCCCAAATGTGCTTCGTCATTCGCGCTGTGATAGCCCAAAAACGACACTTGTTCATCTTTTAGCCCCAGCGTTTGCTGAATTTTTGCTGCCCATTGTCCCGCCAGATTGTTGCCCAAGCCCTCAATAATAAACATGCTTCCCAGCAGGTCAACGGGATTTTCGCGTGATGCCTGGTGGAAGATAAACGCTGACAGTGCCTCACTACCAATGTTCTTCTCCGCATTCACAATTTCCTCCAGCGCACCACCGATCGACACGTAGTTGCTTTCTAGCATCTGGTAATCGCGGTGTTCATCCTGGGCATGACCAATGAAGGTCGATCGCAGCCGAAAGTCCGTCATATTCGATGCAGCACGGGCAATCCACCGCGCCCCTTCTACTACCTGCGGACGCAAATTTCGCAGCATCGCCTTATAGTCATCCACCGTAAACTCACCGCGATGCAGTTTACGCACAATGGGAACGGAACGAATCTCACGCTCAAACTCTAACCAGACGAGGGCAAGTTGACGTAGCAGGTAGGCAGAAATGGGTTCTTCAGGAGTAGGGAGTGGAGAGTGGGGAGTGGGGAGTGGGAGAGAGTTCTGAGTAGCGTTTTGCGCCGCGTTGCCAGAAAGTTCTAAGTTTTGAGTTAGGTCATTGGAAGGTTGAAGCATAGGAGTTGGGGATTGGGGTGAAGAGTTTTGATTAAGGCTTTGTGCAGAGGCGTTAAAGCGTTGCAAGTTGCGAATCAATTCTGCTCCCTCTGCCTCCCCTGCTTCCTTCGCTTCTGCCTCCTGCCTTCTGCCTTCTGCCTCTTGGCTCCCCACTACGCTCAGCATCATATACGCCGTTGTAAACCGTCCGCTTTCTGGCACGAAGCAGAAGATCTTTTGCCCCGGTTGTAGATTGCCAGAGTGGAATAATTCCTCCAGCATTAAGTAGATGGACGCGCAGCCTGTATTGCCGCGTGTGTAGAGATTGGTAAACCATTTGTCTTCAGGAATCATGCAGCCTGCTTTCTCCAGCAGTTCCACAATTTGTCCCCGAAAGAAGTGGGATGAATAATGACACAGCAACCAATCAATGTCATCAGGCTGCACGCGACCCAGTTCAATTAACTTGAGCCAACCTTCGACGCCAAGCTTGATCACATTATCTAAAAGTCGAATATTTTGACGAAGATTGATGGCTCCTGCTTCAGCAGCTTGCAGGTAGGAAGGATAGTCCATCCAACTTTTTTGTGCGCTGTCATCTTCTGTGCCAGCATACATACAAACAGGATAGGCATTGGCATGAGAAATCAACTCAATCCATTCAATTTTTAAACTAATGCCTGAAGCATTAGGATGATTTTGAACGAGAAAAGCACCGGCACCGTCAGACAGCATCCAGCGGAGAAATTCGGTATCAAAACCGAGTGATTTTCCCGCTTTGACGCTTGCTTCAGCTTCAAAATGAGTGTGTTTAAACAGTCGTGACGGTAGCTCTGAGGCAACAGCGATCGCGGCTCGTTTTTCGCCTAGCTTTACCTGTGATGCTGCATATTTTAATGCCGTCACACCCGCACAACAGACGCCCTGGCTGGAACTAATTTCGAGGGGTGATAGTTCCGCCAATTCGCCATGTACCATGCTGGCGAAGCCAGGAACAAGCAAATCTGACCAACTGGTGGCAGCAGAGAGAAGGTCGATCGCACTCGGCTCTAGATTAGCGTTTGCTAACGCATCACGAACGGCGCTTGCTGCCATTTGGCTATTGCTATATGTGGTTTGTTGCTGACGATCAAGTGCGTAATAGCGCTGCTGAATGCCGTTACTTTTGAGAATACGATGTTTGACTTTTGAGGGGCGACCATTCACTTTTCCTAAATAGTCTTCCATCTCGTCATTGGCGATCGGATTTCCAGGCAAAAACTTGCCGATGCTGTTGATGTATACACCGTGCATATGTGACTCTTTATTGTGAAAAGGTGATTTTTGAGAGCAATAAAACCTAATTTCAAGATTCAGAAGCTAACCTTCCTAGCCTGAAACACTCCTCCATGACATCATCGACAGCTCTAACCATTTCGGAACTTTTTAGCAGTCAATGCATCAAGCCACTTGTAGGAAAGATGCCCCAAATGTAGTTAAGAAAAACAAATTTATCTCTAGAGCCTTAAACGTATGCTCTACAGATTAAAAAATGATTTAACTTAACTTGAAGTCGATAGGTTGACTCTAGTAATTTCGCGTAGAATTTACCTAAAATTTGTGACACTTCTGCTGACTGTCACCAGCTTAAGCATTGAGTCATACATTTAGAGCAAGACTAAAATCAACGCTTTAGTAAAAATCCCAATGGATGCGATCGGCTCTATCAATGTATCTACCCACCTACCGCAACAGTCCCTCACGCTACGGCAGGGGCTAGAACGTTACTACCAGGCGAACCCCGACTTTGTGCGCAATCAAGACCTCCAGGTTGGCATTATGCGGATTCCCTGGTGCGATATGCAGCGGCACGACATTATGCACGTAGTAACGGGCTACAGCACAGCGCTGGAACAAGAACTCCAACTGATTGGCTTTTTGCTGACTGCCCTTACCTGGAAACGTCCCTGGTACTATTACGCGCAAAGCTTCGTGGTGTTTTTAGAGCTGTTGTGGCAGTCCATCCAGGGCAAAGCGTGGGGCGGCATCTACCATAACCCTGTGCAGGTCTGCCAACTGTACCTGAAGGGAGTCAAGCAAGGGCTAGCGTTGCCCCAAAAAATTAATGCCGCGATCGATCCTGAGACCGTACTCGATCGCGATCTGGAATCACTCCGATCGGAGTATGGCATCCATAATGCGGGTGCCTGGGATTGCTGAGGAGGGCAGAAGACAGGAGGCAGAGGGCAGGAGGTAAACGCAACTCTTTCCTCATCGACTGCCGCTCCCCTCATCATCCTCTTGCCCCCTCACTCCTCTCCCCTCACTCCCCACTCCCTACTCCCTCACTCCCCACTCTCCT
Source organism: Phormidium sp. FACHB-592 (assembly GCF_014695795.1). NCBI lineage: Bacteria > Bacillati > Cyanobacteriota > Cyanophyceae > Oscillatoriales > Oscillatoriaceae > Phormidium > Phormidium sp. FACHB-592. The sequence continues at coordinate 352,558 of NZ_JACJOZ010000075.1, read as the reverse complement.
TAGAGATTAAAAAAACGGAGTATATTGGCGGGTATGTAGGTTCAGGTGGAGCAACGCCAAATGTGCGGAATTGTTGGCTATATTGGCACTCAGGCAGCAAGCAGCATTTTGCTCGAAGGGCTGCGTAAGCTGGAATATCGCGGTTACGATTCTGCTGGGATTGCCACTGTGCTGGAGGGCGAGATTCATTGCGTCCGCGCTAAGGGCAAATTGCACAACCTGGAATCAAAGCTTGCTGGCGAAGATAATCCCGCGCGAGTGGGCATTGCACATACCCGCTGGGCAACCCACGGCAAGCCTGAAGAATATAATGCCCATCCTCACACCGATACTGCAAAGCGCATCGCGGTGATTCAAAACGGCATTATCGAGAACTATCGTGAACTCCGAGAAGAACTGAAAGAGCGAGGCTGCCAGTTTCGTTCGGATACAGATACAGAAGTGATTCCGCATTTAATTGCTGAAGTGTTACAGCAAGCGGAAAGTATGGAAGCCAGCCCGTTGGTTTCGATCGAACCGTCGCCCTTTTTAGAAGCGGTGCGGCAAGTAGTCAATCGGTTAGAAGGCGCGTTTGCGATCGCCGTTATTTCGGCTGATTATCCTGACGAATTGATCGTGGCGCGGCAGCAGGCTCCCGTCGTTATTGGCTTTGGGCAGGGCGAGTTTTATTGTGCCTCGGATACGCCTGCGATCGTCCCCTACACCCGCGCAGTGCTGACTCTAGATAACGGTGAGTTGGCACGGATGACTCCGCTAGGAGTGGAAGTCTACAGCTTCGAGGGACAGCGCCTCAAAAAAACACCTCGGACGCTGAATTGGAACCCTGTAATGGTGGAAAAGCAGGGCTTCAAACACTTTATGCTCAAGGAAATTTATGAGCAGCCGGGAGTCGTGCGATCGTGTCTGGAAAACTATATTGATAGTCACTGGACAGCCGCCGATCACCGTCATTCGCCAATTCGCCTGAATTTATCGGCTGATTTATATGCCGATTTGCAACAGATTCAAATTGTGGCGTGTGGTACCAGTTGGCACGCAGCGCTAGTGGGGAAGTACCTGCTGGAGCAGTTGGCAGAGCTGCCGACATCGGTACAATATGCGTCTGAGTTTCGCTATGCACCCTCGCCGCTGACCCCAAACACCCTCACTATCGGCGTGACGCAATCTGGCGAAACAGCAGACACGCTGGCAGCACTGGCAATGGAGAAGCAGCGTCGATCGGGTCATGCATCAGAGTTTCAAGCACGGTTGTTAGGCATTACTAACCGTCCAGAAAGTTCGTTAGGGGATTTGGTGCCTCATATTATTGATACTCACGCGGGTATTGAGATTGGCGTAGCGGCAACGAAAACGTTTGTCGCACAACTGATGGCGTTTTATTGTCTGGCGATCGACCTAGCACAGCAGCGTCAAGTCATTGCACCTGCGCAGCTAGAACAATTGCTAGTAGGTTTGCAGCAGCTACCTGCACAAATTGAAGCCGTGCTGGAAAGTCAGGAACGCTATATTGAGCAACTGGCGCACGACTTTGCCGAAACGCAAGACTTTATCTTTTTAGGACGAGGCATTAACTTTCCGATCGCCCTTGAAGGTGCGCTCAAGCTGAAGGAGATCAGCTACATCCATGCCGAAGGCTATCCGGCTGGCGAAATGAAGCACGGACCAATCGCGTTGCTGGATGCAAAGGTGCCTGTAGTAGCGATCGCGATGCCGGGGACGGTCTTTGAAAAAGTGCTCTCTAATGCCCAGGAAGCAAAAGCCCGCGATGCCCGTCTGATTGGTGTCACGCCAATGGATGAACACGAAGCTGCCGAAACTTTTGATACGGTGATTCCAGTGCCTCATGTGGATGAACTGCTGTCGCCGATCGTCACGGTGATTCCCCTGCAACTGCTGGCGTATCACATTGCTGCACGTAGAGGCTTGGACGTTGACCAGCCTCGTAACCTCGCCAAGTCGGTGACAGTTGAGTAAACCGATTTGCGTATTTAGAGAACAGCGGAGTCATAAAACGGTTAAACAATTTGTAAAACGATTGGACAATGACAAGTGTCTTTGATTCCCCCTGAAATGATTTTGGTGCGTTGAGAGTGTATTTGCGCTTGGGCACTCTAGGCTGGTAAATCTCTCAAGGAGAAATATGCTATGTCTATGTCCCCAATTAGTGCAACGCTGAACTCGAAAGATCGGGAAACGGTGATGGCAGCTATCGTAACCATTAAGGAAAAGCTACAGTTCTTGATCGATTTGACCGCAGACGATCGCAAGGCTCTACCCAAAATGGGTGATAAGAGTCGAGCGTTTGTGAGTAAGGCGTTGGAGTTGGCAACGTAGAACCCAGACTTTTTGCCGCGATCGTTTGACCTGGAGGAACTGCGAAAGGATGTGCAGTTGTTTGAGGCGATGTATCCGATCGTGGTGGCGCTAACGCAACTACAGGAATTGGTAGACGATACCTGTTTAGCAGTTGGCAGTGAAGCCTATGCTTCTGCGTTGCAGGTGTATAACTACGCGAAGGCAAGTGGTCAAGGCTCTGGTTTAGATTCTGTCATAGGCGAAATGGGGCAACGATTCGTCAAGAAACCCCGAAAGCCCAAACCTCAAAGTGCATCAGCCGGAGCTTGAGATCTACGACTCACGTAAAAAGGCTGGCTATTTGGCTAAGGAGATGCATCATTCAAGCTCGGAACTAGATCGTTTTACTGTTGAGGTCAAATTTTTGAGTTCTGAGCTTCTCAATTTGAGTTAAAAGGTCAAATTTTCTAGTGTGGAAGTTAAATTTTTGAGTTAAAAGATCAAATTTTTGAGTTCAGAGATGCAAACTTGAAGTTCTGAATTCATAAATTTGACTTCCAAAACTCAAACTTAGAGATCAGAAGTCAAAGTCTCCTATTCAAAAGCCAAAAATTAGCACTTTCAGACTGAGAACTGAGTCTTTAATGGAAGCTTTTTATGATTTAAAGATCTGTAGCGACAAAACTTTAGTAACTCAACTACTATAATTAACCATCTTCATCTATTTGTTTTCGATTAACTCCTTCTTCATTGAGGAGAAGGGTAGGAAATGCAACACTTGCAACTGAAATTAGATGATACTCTAAAGCTGTTAAGGGGCTATGTCCATATTCTTTCCAAATCCCGATTTTTTCTTTTTCCCAAGCGTGAATCCAGAAATATGTTTCTTTTCTTAATTGTGGATAATTTGAGGGGTAAGAATTAAATAAGCAGTTTGCCCATTTTCTATACTTTGGATTTTGCTGAGAACTTGGATGATCAGGACAAACTATCGCACTTAGATCACCAATGTGATATGCATAGTTGTTACCCCATCGGCAAAAGAAACTTTTGTTACTAGATATATTTGCTATGTTTGCTGAGAGATTTGTACCTTTCTTTCCATACTTTTCTGACTTTCCAATATATAAGGGTAAGACTTGTTCATTTTTAAGCCAATACATCATATAGATCAGTCCCTCGTACTTTTCTTCTCCTTGTTGAAAATCAATTAATACTTTATTGACTTCATCTATCACAAAATTTTCCATTAGGATAGATCGCTTAAGTAGAAGCCGAGAATTCTTACCATGTGTTTTTGTATTTACTATTAAATTTGAGTCACAATCAAACAATGGAATTCCAGTTTCGGAATTCACATACTCTTGGCAAAATTCTCCCCACAGCTTTAACTTCTTTTCTAGATCCTTGACAAGCATTTGCAGTTTGGCTTTAGAGATGTCGCTACCTTTAGTCTACCCATGACACTCTCTAATCAAACTTTCTTCAATGCTTTCAGGGTGTCCGGCTCCAAATCTTGAAGAGTTTACAAACCAGCAACTCCTGTCTTTATCAATCTTTGCCTACAAGCCTTTAGCAGTTACAAAGGGATAAACTCATCTTTAGTTTGTCTTTTTCGCAGGTTGCTTGATTTTGGTATTTCTAGTAATTCAGGCATACTTAAACTGAGTTTAAGTTGAGTTGTCTTATCAATAATTTCCTGAAAACGACAGGGATTTTGGTGAATTTGTTCAAATAGATCAGGTTGCTCTGCTGCGATTAAAGCAAACTGCTTGAATAAAAAGCCTTTTAACCCTACTGAACCAAAGCCATACCTTTTTGCCTCAGTGTTAGTGAGAGGTAAGACAAATGCTTGAGGATCTGATGTCTTAATTAAGTTAGAACAACTCTCTGGAGCTAAGCGATCGCGTTTTGCTGCGGTTTCAAGACCCAGTGCGGCTGAATGATTATTCGGAGCCAGAACCCGATGTTGCAGTTGTACAGCCAAATAAACTGTTCTACGAGGATCACCATCCCATTCCATCAGAGGTTTTTCTGCTCATCGAGGTTTCTGATGCAACCCTCAAATTTGACCGTGAGGTAAAAGCCTCAGCGTATGCGCGGTCGGGTATTGCAGACTATTGGGTGTTAGATGTGAAGGCTCGCAAGTTGCATATCTATCGTGTGCCAGGTGTTGATGGTTATCAAAGCGAGGCAATTCTGTCAGAAGAATTGACGATTGCACCGTTAGCATTTCCAGACTGTGTGATTGCTGTACGAGAAATGCTGCGATCGCTGTGAACCGCTCAGAGGCAAGAGCCGTGGTTCAGCAAAAATTGAAGCAGTAATTAAGATTCTGAAAATGGCGATCGTGCCTTTCACTTTGAAGCGCTAAGTAGGCTGCGATCGCCCTTGCTTGAAGCAAACACTAAACCGCTTGCACACCAGCACTGCTAGCAGACGGCTCTTCTGCTCCGGCTTTCAAACGGCTGGCGGTGCTTCTGCGAATCCGCTCACTCTTACGGACTCCGCCTGCCATTTCATATTCAGGGCTGTTTTTGCCATATTTGAAGGCAACGCCAATCAACATCTGGTCGGCTAAATCACCCAGGTTTTTCTCCAGAGTTGCAATTTCTGTTTTAGAGGAATCAATGATGGCGAGAGCCGTGTTATAAGCGTCAATCTTGGTGCGGAGTTGTTCGATCTGGGTGGTGAGGTTAGCCATGCTGCGGGTATCACCAAAGTCCAGCGTTGGATCAACGGCTTTCAAGCCAGCAGAGCGGAGTTCCGCTTTTTCGAGCATCTGAGAAGTACGTTTTTTGCGAGACATAGAAGCAAGCCCTGATGAGAGTGGATGAAACCAGCATGGCTGATGACCACGAGCTTTCGGTTCAGCGAAACTCACAGAAAAGGCGTATTTTCTCCATGAAGTTGTTTAAGCCAGTCAATGATTGTGCTGACGTAGTGTACGGATGAGCCTGTCCGGGTTGTTGCAATTTGGTGAAAGCCTTTGGAGAATGCCTTGGTGATGCGTTCTGGTCTGGCGATCGCACGCGCAAACTTTACGGCAACTTCAGCGTTAGTAACGACAGCTTTAACGTTAGTGACGATAGCTTCATCATTCCTAACCATCGCTTGTGTAGAGGTAACGATAACTTGTGCAGAAGTAACGATAGCTTGTGCAGTGGTAACAATTACTTGTGTGGAGGTAACGACAGCTTATGCGATGGTAACGATTGCTTGATCGATCGTGACGATTACTTCTGCCTTGGTAACGGCAACGCAGTTCAGTCGTAGGGGTGGGTTTGGACAATACATAATCAGCTTCGCGTTAATTCTTAGGCAAAACTCGCCCCTACAGGCATCTGTAATTTGTTTGGTATTCCTACGATGGAGACGCACAGCCATGCCACCTACGGGAACTCTATCAACAGGTGCGTTGTCAGGAGCAGCTTTGCATGAAATACGACCCGGAGAAACATCATCGTCGAGACGCAAAGCGTCGCCAAAGGCGAACGATTCGGTTGCAGGGGTATGATTACGCATCAGCCGGACTGTATTTCATCACTATCTGTACACATCAGCGGCAATGTTTGTTGGGTGAAATTGTGGAGGGTGAAATGCAATTGAACGACTTTGGGCAGGTTGCGCGATCGCATTGGATGAGTTTGCCAAAATACCATTCACATTTGCAGTTGGATGCCTTCGTGGTGATGCCCAATCATGTTCACGGCATTTTGGCTTTAAACGAGCCCCCCGTAGGGGCAGGTTTAGCAGATAACCAACCGACGAGAACCGAAAAATCTGAAACAAAACCTGCCCCTACCAATGCGGCGTTAACGACTAACCGTCATGGCATTCCCGAAATTATTCGTGGGTTCAAAACATTTTCTGCCCGTTGCATCAACCAACGTCGGCAAGTAACTGGGGTTGCTGTTTGGCAACGCAATTATTATGAACATATTGTTCGCGACGAAACGTCTTTACAACGTCTGCGGCAATACATTCACAGTAACCCTCGATCGTGGCAGGACGATCAATTGCATCCAGATTGCCCACCCAAATAGTAGAGGCAGATAGGGTGGTAGGGGCAGGTTTAGCGAACCATTCACGGTTAGCCCAACAAGCAACGAAACCTGCCCATTCTCCCGAAGTTACGTAGCGTGATAGAGCAGGTTTAGCGAATCATTCACGGTTAGCCCGACAAGCAACGACAAAACCTGCCCGGTTCGGTTCCATGAGGGCAGGTTTGGTTAAGATTGAACGGCTTGATGCATTAAGCATGGGCAAACCCTGCCCCTACAGATGACCAATCCCTTAACCTGTGTGCCATACCAGCCAAACCGCACAGTTTCCTAGCCAGTCCAAAGGGCATGAACCGTTTAAACGCCGCCAAAGCAAAGCGATCGCGACCTTAGTTTAGGCAGCGATTCAAGGAAGTTTTAGGCAGCAGTCGATCGTTGTTTACACACCAACCGTCAATGGTTGTTTGCTAAACAGCTTCAAAATGCGGTCTGCCATTTGGGGTGGCGTTAAGCCCAAGTCTGCTTTCGATTCCTCTGGCGTAGCGTGATCAACCAGTTTGTCAGGAATGCCAATGCGGGTGAGCGGTACAGCAATATCGGCATCCAACAGGGCTTCGGCGATCGCAGACCCAAAGCCTCCAGGCAAACAGCCCTCTTCAAGGGTCACAACACGACCAATGCTTTGTGCCAGGGGCAGAATCAGTTCAGTGTCCAACGGTTTGGCAAAGCGGGCGTTAATCACCGTCGCTTCAATGCCATGTTCGCTGAGAATTTCGGCAACCTGCATCGAAGGGTAAACCATCGAGCCATAGCCAACCAGCAGCACATCATCACCATTACGGATAATTTCGCCTTTGCCGATCGGCAGTGGTTCCCAGCCTTCTTCCATTAGTGGAGCGCCGTAGCCATTGCCACGTGGGTAGCGGAGGGCGATCGGTCCCGTATGGTCAATGCCTGTCACAATCATGCGCTGAAGTTCAGCTTCATCTTTAGGAGCCATCAGCACCATGTTGGGAATGCAGCGGAGATAGGCAATGTCGTACATACCTTGATGGGTAGGTCCATCCGCACCCACAATGCCTGCGCGATCAATGCAGAAAAAGACAGGCAAGTCTTGAATGCAGACATCATGAACAATCTGGTCAAACCCACGCTGCAAGAAGGTGGAGTAAATCGTCACAACAGGACGCATCCCTTCACACGCGAGTCCGGCTGCTAGCGTCACGGCGTGCTGTTCGGCAATGCCTACGTCGATGTATTGCTCAGGCAGTTGCTTCTGCAAAATATCGAGTCCCGTACCCGTTGCCATTGCAGCCGTAATGCCAATGATTTTGGGGTTGTTCTCAGCAAGTTTAGTGAGCGTGTCACCAAACACCTTTGAGTAACCAGGTGGCTTGGGCTTGCTAGAGGGAGCCGCTTTCCCAGTGGCGAGATTAAACGGCGATTGAGCATGATAGCCAACCTGATCTTTCTCGGCAATCTCGTAGCCTTTGCCCTTAGTGGTGACAACGTGGACGAGCACTGGACCCGTATGCTTATGCGCTTGCTGAAAGGTGGTAATCAGCTCTTGCAAATTGTGACCGTCGATCGGTCCCATATAGGTGAAACCCAGTTCTTCAAACACAGCACCGACTTTGGGCACTGCCAGCCGCTTCATGCTTTCTTTGACACGCTCCAGTTCCGGTGCCAGAGATTCGCCGACAAACGGTAATTGCTTGAACTGCTCTTCCAGATTTTCTGAAATGAACTGCACGGGTGCACTGAGCCGCATTTTGTTGAGGTAGCGGGGAATCGCACCAACATTGGGCGAAATGGACATCTCGTTATCATTAAGTACCACCAACAGGTTCGTCTTAGGCAAATGTCCTGCGTGGTTGATTGCCTCTAGCGCCATGCCGCCTGTCAGCGCGCCATCGCCAATGACCGCAACGACTTTATGGGTTTCGCCTTTGCGATCGCGCGCCAACGCCATACCCAGCGCTGAAGAGATGCTGGTAGACGCATGACCTGCGCCAAAATGGTCAAATTTGCTTTCAGAGCGCTTGAGATAGCCCGCAACGCCATCTTTCTGCCGCAGCGTGTGAAAGCGGGCATAGCGCCCAGTCAGGAGTTTGTGAGGGTATGCCTGGTGCCCCACGTCCCAGGTCACTTTGTCGCGATCGAGATCCAGGGTTTGATAGAGTGCCAATGTTAACTCGACTACACCTAAACCAGGACCCAAATGCCCACCACTGGCAGCAATGGTTTGCAGATGCTTCTCACGAAGCTGGCGAGCAATTTGCTGAAGCTGATAAATCGACAAACCGTGCAACTGGTTGGGGTGAGTTAATTCACTCAGGTGCATACCGGGGTATCCTTTCGACTGCTAACGGGTTCGTATACCTTTATCACTGTAGTAGATTCGGGTTAGTGAAGTTGATAACAGAATTGTAATCTTCGGTTAGTTGGCTCTTAGACAGGGGTTTGAACCAGGGCTAGAAAGCTTGTTATGATGCAAACGATCACCTTTCACCCCTGAATCTGTGAACGCTCAAATCCATCAGCCCACGCCTCAGTCTGGTGTTTCATTCGTTAGCACCCTTGCCAGCCTTAGCGTTGCAGCAGGTCTGCTCGCGATCGTGCTGCCAGCACCGGCGATCGCCGCCAACGACTACGATCGCTGCACATCAGACCTCCTCGGTGCCAAGATTACGACCGAAGAAGCTGCGTCTGCTTGTTCTAGAGCTTTTGCCCCACGCGATTTAGCGAGCTGTGTCAGCCAACTGAGCGGAAACACCTTTGCTGCCGCTGATGCCCTCAATGCCTGCCGCCAAGTCCGGCGACCGAGAGAAATGGCGACTTGCGTGGTTGATATTCGGCGTGAAGTCACCGATAGCACTGCGGCTGAGGTACTCGATAGCTGCCGACGTAGTTTGCTGCCGAAGCGCTATTCTGATTGCGTGGTCGGGGTGAACAGAGCTGCCAAAGTTCCGCCAACACAAGCCCTAGACTCTTGTGTAGATGCCAGCTATTTCCCACGCGAGGTTGACCCAACATTCTTGCCGTTTACGCCGTCAGGTGGTGTGAGCGTTACCCCACTCCAAACTGAAACGCCACTACAGACAAGTCCAGCGCCGGAAGTGACTAGCCCAGCGCCTACGGCTCCTGCAACAACGACCCCAGCCCAGCCGATCCCTCAACTGTACTAAGTCAGCTTTAAGTGCCTAATAAGCAATGGGTTTGAGACTACCTCAGACCCATTTTTGTTTAGCAGAAACGTTCTCATTCCCCAGACTCTCGCCGTTACAGAAAGGAAACTAGAAAACAAGTCTGGGATAAAAACAGGTCTGGGATAAAAGTTACAGCGATCTTCAATTAAAGAAGCCATGCTCTTTCACCCCTTCAGTCAGTGAGAAGAAATTCTGGCTTACCCATTGGGTTTTTGCTGTAAGCGTAACTTTTACTCATTCATAGTTTTGTAGGTTGACACCGCCGATGGTGAAATACGATTGAGGTAGCGGAAAATCCAGTATTTGAAAATCGTGTCTAAGACCACTGGAAACGTCGCAATAAACAAAAAGATAAAACTTTGATTTGCAGGTAAGCCCCAATGTTTCGATAAACCTTCTAGCAAAACCTCCCATCCATGTGGCGAGTGAAAACCGACAAACATATCGGTAAACAGAATGATAATGAAGGCTTTGGCGCTATCACTTAAACCGTAAACAGTGTCGTCAATAAATGACTTGAGTATGGCTACTTCACGACGATTCATGATCAGCACGATTGCAAAAGCAATCAGTGAACATAAATCAGCAAAAATGTTTTTAATCGCCTCAGAACCGCTATGGCTGTATTCCAATCTAATCTCTTCGGCGCGCTCTTTTAGCTTGGCCTCAATGCGCTCTTCCTGCTCTGCTCTTGTTAATGGTTTATTGGTTTCACCTGTTGTGTGATGCTCTTCAGCTCCATCAAGTGCTGGGCCGCCTAGCACATCACTGTGAAGGCTCGGAGCCTTACCCAACAAGAAGTCGAATTCCATCCGTTCTCTAAACATGTGCAGCTCTTTCAGGGCTGTTTCTTGAAGCTCAAAATTCAAGAAGGGATCAGCGCTCTCGGACGATCGAAAGGAATCAACAATAGGACCAACAAGAACCGTTTTTGAAATTTGCTGCACGAGCAACGGCACAGTGATAAGAATCAGCAAAAAGCGAATGGAGGTACGTGTCTTTACCTTGTTAGACCGAAAGCTTTGCACTACTTTCTGTTCAGAATTTGGGTCTAAGTCGCGCTTGATACGACCGAGCGTGCTGGCGATCGTTCGGGGTAATACACCCGACTTATCAAAAATACCCGTATCGTCATCATCATCAAAGACTGGCTCTCCTTTTTCTCCTTTATAAAGTTGGTCAATCGTTTGACCATTACTCAAGCGTTGACTACCAGTATTGCTTTTGGCTCCGATCGCTAACTGCGGTTTCCCATTTTGTGCCACCGGAACGCTGCCTGTTTGATTAACAGGTATCAGCGCCACAGATTCTGTTTCCGGCTGATATTTTTCGAGAACGGTATCAATAAACTTCAGCTTTTCTAGAATGACCGCCGCTCGCTCGCTGTTGGCTAAAGAAGCGGCACCCTGGCGTGCATTTCCGGACGTATCGGCTGTGTTAAAAATAAACCGACTGGCTTTAAATTCTGAGAGCCGGAGGGTTGCAATCTTGAGGCATTTTCTTAGCTCTTCTTGAAAAACTGCCTTTGAATTAGCACCATATTTAGCGGTTTCTGCAGAAATTGGCTTGCCGTCAAAATGCTCATCTTCGATCGCTTGGATCATCAAAGCGGCAGCATAGGCTTGATCCAGGGCTCGCTCTGGAGTTTGTTCATACCACTGTCTAGCAGCGCCGAGTGACTGCTTCAGCCTTGTCCAAAGTGTTGTTTGCATAATACGAAGGGGTGCAGAGTGGCGCTGAATCCTTAGCGCTGATAGGTAAGCTTTGGTAGCCTGAGAAGAAAGCTAAAGGACTCTGTTGCAGAAACGGAAACGCTAAAGCTAAGAGCGCTCAGTCATGGTAGCAAAATCAGTCGAGGGCAATCAGTGAACAGTGAGCCAATTTGGGTTTCAGGCGCAACACGCAGCGGCAAAACTGCCTATCTGGTCAACCAGTTTCGTAGTTGGATACAGTCTGGTTTAACACAACATGGCACACCGGGAGAGCGAAGCACTAAGGTATTAAATGAAACACCAGAAAGGGCTTCGCCACCGCTTCCCCTTACATCACTTCACTCATCCGTGCCGCCGCTCGTTTCTTTCTCCACCACACCTGAGGGTGTACCCGGAGTCCTCGTCTTGGCAGCGATCGGTGATAACAGAATTGAGCTAGTCGATCGCTTGACGGCAGCGACTCAAGGCAAGGTATCACTACACTCCACTACACCGCTAGGTTTTTTTCAGTCAGAAGTGACGCTGTTCTGGTCGTTGCTCATTCAACAGCTTGACCTAAAAGCGCAGTTCCCTGTGCGCCTGGCACCCGAAAACGAGCAAGCACTGGCAACGCAACTCTGGCGCTCAGAACTCGACCAAGCGATCGGGCAACAGACGAGTTTGACCGAGGTACGCCTAGTTCGACGACTGCTGGATTTACTACAACTCGCAGCCCTAGCTGGCATTCCGATCGCAGATATCCCTGTAATACTTGAACAGGGGCTTGCAGGGCAAAATGAGGCGCTGCCGTTCCCAGAAGCTGAGGTGGGTAAGTTATTGCAACACTGGCAAAACTGGTGTCTGTCACAAGGGCTGTTAACCTATGGCATCATTGCGGGGCTGTACTGGCAACACTTATTACCTAACCCAACCTACCAACGCTACTTGGCACAACGATATCAGGTGGTCTTAGCGGATGATGTGGACGAGTACCCAGCGATCGCGCGATCGGTCTTCGAGACTTTGCTGGATGCTGGAGCAGCCGCTATTTTTACCTATAACCCAGATGGAGCGGTACGTTTGGGCTTGGGAGCTGATCCCGCTTATCTGGCAGGTTTAGCAGACCGCTGTCGCATTGAAACGCTGACCGATCGTCCTATCCACTGCCTGGGCGATGACTTGGGCGATGCAGTTGTGGCACTTGCCACAGACCCAATTTTCTTTGCTAGCCTGCCAGACACAATCCAGGCGATTCAAACGACCTCCCGTGCCCAACTGTTGCGCCGCACGGCGGAAGTCATCATTGAAGCGGTGCAGACTCAGCAAGTGCAGCCCCGCGATATTGTCGTCATTGCACCCGGCGTAGATGCGATCGCTCGCTACAGCCTGACCGAAATGCTCGGTAAGCATCAAATTCCCGTTGAATCCCTCAACGACCAACGCCCCTTAACCAGTTCGCCGATTATTCGTGCCCTGCTGACGTTATTAACCCTGGTTTACCCCAGTTTAGGGCGACTGGTTGATCGAGAAGCGGTAGCAGAAATGCTAGTAGTGTTGAGTCAGCAGCCAGCAAACGGTCAGCAGTCAGAAGCTCCTCACCCCTCACTCCTTACCCCTCATCCCTCGTTGATCGACCCCGTTCGTGCTGGGTTACTTGCCGATTACTGCTTTGCCCCTCATCCCGATCGCCCCCGTTTGCTGCCAGTCACCACCTTTCCTCGCTGGGATCGGTTGGGCTACCAGGCAAGCAACGCCTATCAGGCGATCGTGCAGTGGATTGCCACGCAGCAGAGTCAGCTTGAACAGCGGTTAATCCCCAATGCGGTCTCGTTGCTCGATCGTGCCATTCAGCACTTCCTGTTTGGCGGCGGCGCGTTACCGTTTGAGCAACTATCGGCGTTACGCCAACTGATTGAAACGGCTCAACACTACTGGGAAGTAGATGGTAGACTCCGACGCAGCCAACGGTTTGATGCACCGGCTTATATGACCGTGAGCCGCTTTGTTCAACTTTTACAAAGTGACACTGTGACTGCGAACCCTTATCCCGTACGCCCCATCGGACCAGATAGTAATGCAGTGCTATTAGCTAATGTGTTTCAGTACCGTTCTAGTCGTCGGGTTCACCGCTGGCAATTTTGGCTGGATGCTGGTTCGCCACGCTGGTTAAGTGGGGTCGACTCACTATTTGGTGCACCGCTGTTTCTGCAAGGTTGGTCGGGGCGCGCCTGGACATCTGCGGATGCGATGGATGCAAATGAACGCCGTCTCCGTCGCATTTTGCTAGATCTGCTCGGTCGTACTGAGGAGCGAGTCTACCTTTGCCATAGTGATTTGGCAACAAACGGACAGGAGCAAACAGGCGTGCTGTTGTCGTTAGTGAATGCAGCAGTACCGCTAGATACAGGGTTGTTAATAGGCTGAAGGGCGATCGTTACTGTCAATCATCACTTTGATCATCGTGCTGCTGCCCGCCCTCTCAAGGCTGTAAAGCATTGAGAAGCTGTCAATTCCCTGGCTAAATTCTCTTAAAGCACAATTAAGATAATAAATGACGGCTAGAAACAATGTTACGGCGTGTTTCTAGAGCTGATTTAAGGGATACAGCGTTTTGCCAGTAGTGGCATCAAAGACAAAGAGCTGATTAAAATCTAGCGTTAGTGAACAGCGATCGCCTACACAGAGGCGCTGATCAGGGCGACACTGAAAAGCGAGTTCTGACGATCGAGACGATGACTCTGTCAGTAACCTAGCACGTACCAACACTTCTCGACCCAGCGGCTCTACCACACTAATTTCGACCTTGAGATCACCTGCATCAGCACAAAGCTGAAGATGCTCTGGACGAATGCCGAGATCGTAGGTTTGTCCAGTGATCGGCTGAAGTTTGGCTTGCAGTGCCTCTGGGCAAGGAAGCGCTTGTCCATTAATCTGAAATGCGGTGCCATCGTACGTAGCAGTCAGGATATTCATCGGTGGACTGCCCAAAAACGTGGCAATCATCCGGTTCGCTGGATGTGCATAAATGGTTTGAGGGTCGCCAATCTGCTGAATGCGCCCCTGGTTTAGAACAACAATCTGGTCTGCTAGAGTCATAGCTTCAACCTGATCGTGAGTGACGTAGATCGTCGTAATGCCTACTTGTTGATGAAGCCGCTTCAGTTCGGCACGAGTTTCGTCCCGCAGTTGGGCATCTAAGTTGGACAGCGGTTCGTCGAGCAAAAAGACCTGGGGCTGACGAGCGATCGCCCGACCCAACGCCACACGCTGCTGTTGCCCGCCCGATAGTTGCCCAGGCTTACGATCAAGTAAACGGTCGATCGCAAGCAGTTTTGCCACTTCTACAATCCGTTCTTGCCTTTGCTGAGCATTAACCCGACGCATCTGGAGTCCAAAAGCAAGGTTTTCTGCCACGCTCATGTGGGGATACAGCGCGTAGTTTTGAAACACCATTGCCACGTCTCGTTGGCGCGCTGGCATCTGAGTGACACGGCGATCGCCAATATAAAGCTCGCCAGCCGTTGCCACCTCTAACCCAGCGATCGTGCGAAGAACCGTAGATTTTCCACAGCCAGAAGGACCAACCAGCACCCAAAACTGACCATCAGGAACCTCAAACGTAATGTCTGCAATGCCTGTTGCTGCGGTAGCTACCGCACTGCCAAACTGTCGTGTAATGCCTTCTAACCGAACCGTTGCCATGTGCTGCTAAGTTTTTTCTGATAAGCACCCCTTACTAACAAGCGCCACTTAGTCGATGCAGGATAGATGCATCAAAAGCTGCGATCGAAAAAGGGGAGCTTAAATGCTCCCCTAATGTAGTCGTGCTTTGACTTGAAAGAGGGTTACGCCTGTCCTCTTGGCAAGTAAGCCGTTGGGTTGACAGCTCCCTGACCAGGGCGATGAACCTCGAAATGGGAGTGAGGACCAGTGCTGTAGCCCGTGCTGCCCATATCGGCGATCTGTTGACCCTGAGCAACTGTTTGCCCTTCTCGGACTATGATGCGGTTGTTGTGCGCGTATAGTGTGACACTACCATCGGGATGCTGGATCTTAACCAGATAGCCATAGCCACCAGAGTTCCAGCCAGCACTAATGACTACACCAGCCGCCGCTGCAAAGATTGGAGTCCCTACAGGAGCAGCAATGTCAATGCCTTTGTGCATACGACCCCAACGGTAGCCATACCCCGAGGTCAAAACACCTTTAGCAGGCCAGATGTAGCCATTAAACTTATCTGACTTCCCAGGTAAATACGCATCAACCGAGCCAAGAGGGGGAAGGTCTGGAGAAACCATCTGCCCAGTAGCTGATCGCACTAGCGGCTCATAGTTTTCGGCACCAATTGATGCCGTTGCTATCAACTGAGGCTTCGACGGTGCAACAGGCGTTGCAGCAGCAGGCTTCACAACAGCACGGTTACCTTGCTGGTGGCTATCTTGTAGCTGGCGAATCTGTGCCTGCAGGGCTTTAGTATAGCGGGAAGGTTGCAGCTCGGTACTGCTTGAGGCTGTAGCTTCAGCATTTGCAGGTGCCGCAACATTCAGAGATGATGCCGCCACCTTTGTACTGGGTGCAGCAGGATCAATTTGGCTCACTGAACCCTGATATTTTTCGCGCAGCTTCACAATCTCCAGTCTGAGATTCTCCACGTAGCTCTGCTGGGCGCTGGAACCAGTCTGAGCAGCCTGAGCACCCTGGTTGCCAACAAAAGACGAAGTGGCAACTTCATTGGCCCCACCAATCGCCACTGGAGCAATAGGCGAGTGGTTCAAAGACACTGCTGGAATCGTTTGATCAACAGCAGTTAACTGGCTGGACTGGCTAGGTAGAACGGCGATACCGCGCAATCGATCGCTCCCAACCTGGGCAGACGATGCAGGCTGGAATTTGCCTTGCGTGGATGGTGCAGTCTTAGCCTGGGAGAAAACTTGAGGTCGGCTAATGGAAGCTGGCAGCGTCATTTGCTCTGGACTTGCCGAAGCAATCATTACAGGAGCAGTGGCAGACGCAACGGGAGATGCACTCTCACTCGTTTGAGGAACAACCAGTACTTGACCAACGTTCAAAACATCGGGATTAACCAGGCGGTTTGCTTCGGACAACTGCTTCAAAGAAACGCCGTGTACCTTTGCGATCGCTTCTAGTGTGTCTCCCAGGACAACTTTGTAGGACGCTTCGGAGTAAGACGCTTCAGAGGATGGTGCCGCAACCTCAGCCACAGACTCTGGAGCTGTAACCGGAGCAGAAGTTTTACGTGAAGACTCGAGCTGTGCAAGGCTCAGTCGCAAACGCTCTTGCTTTTGATGCAAGGTATCAAGGGCTTCCTTGTCACTCGCTTGTGTAGCAGCAGGACGATCGCTATCCTCTGTTGCAGCACTATTAACCGAACCGTAGCCTCCAGACACACTAGCGACATCGACAGTCGGTGTTATGGGAGCGACTTGACCACTACCCTGAATTTTTAATACCTGACCAACATGCAGTACGGAGTTAACCGAAATGCCGTTTTCTAGTGCCAGCGCGGCAGCATCAACTTGGTACAGTTGAGCTAGCTGCCAAAGCGTTTGACCTTCTTGCACAGCGTGCTCAATGGCTCCCGAAGGCGAGAGATTTTGAGCTTGATCGGTTGCTTCTGTCGGAGTGGAAATTGCCGCGACATCAAACTTTGGAGGCAAGGCACTGGCGTTCGGTTCGCCTACAGCCGCTTCACCAATAACGGGTTCCGCAGCAACCGCCTCATCACTTTGACCTGGTAAGGGCAAACTACACGTCCCTACCGAGATTGCCAAGCCGATCATGGCGGCAGAAGTCCGTACCAAACGATTGACCTCCGATGGAGCCTGCCTGATTTGACTCACATTCACACCATCTTCAACTTCACAGGAAGGAACAGGCTTAACCTTCTGCGGAAATGTTCGTTCCAAAAAAACGACCTCCTAAAAATGTCCAGCGTTTAACTGTCCTTGAGTCACTCAGCTTGCCATCAGCCAATGATAGAAATCACTTAGGTAAGCGATCTGGATCACTAGCGACAAACACTTAGGCAAGATTACCCTGCTTTCTCAATTTAGACAAGTTAACATAACCCCAAAAATCTACAACTTGTGTTGAAAGAACCTTTAATTGAGCGCTATCAGTGATCGCTTGCCCCTCAAAAAGCTGATGCTCACGTGCTTGTAAAAGGCTTAGGCGTAAGCATCTTAAAGAGGCGATTGTTCGCTCAATCAAATCATGCTGACTCAGCCTATAAGCACTCAGTTTTCCCTTGAAGAAAAACATAGAAACAGCGTCCTGGAAAGGATTACAGCTAATCTTGGGCAACGGTTGAAGTTGCAATCATAACGCTCACTTGCATGACGGTAGACGGAAGGCAGGTGACTCAACAACCGTAGAATTGTGTACATTATCACAATTAATAACTGAAGGCTTTGAGTGTTAGTGAGTCTGCCTGTAGCACCTGGAACTTTTGTGAGCCGCTGCCACTACCCTGTAAAGCGCTTGAGCACAGCAACCTACAAAACCGGATCACACTCAATAGTTCAGTACTACTGTTATAGAAATTTCTTATTACACAAAAGTAGCCTGCGATCATAGCAATTAGCTGTGTTTGAAAGCTTAGTGACCGCAGGAAAAGCATGGTTCCAAGGACACAGCTAACCTTGCTTCAGTCCTATTTCTAGATAGCTATAGAGCGATTAAGCATTGTCATGAACGCAGTTCTGGCTGGCGAAGAGCGATCGCGTAAAGCTGCGATTCAAACAACGAATCAATCTCTGACCTGATTTCTAGCTCAGAAAATGAATCCATCACATGTCGTTGCTCAGTCAATCCATAAACGTTGCGATTGCCTGGAGAGTACTTGAGTAACGACGAACCATGTTTTAGAACTCGTCAATGAGGAGTTCTAAAACATGGTTCTGCATCTTTTAAGAAGGACAGGCAGGTGTTTACGTCGATCGTCTGTGTCACAGCTTTCAGCAGTACATATACAGTTGTCTAGGCAAACATACATGGTTGGTGTAGTAATCGTGCTATTCCAAGCAGCTCAGTTGTCGCTGCGCTTCAAAAAGACCAACAGCAGCGCTCACAGAGAGATTGAGGCTGCGGACATATTGGCTTGCCATCGGTATATAAACCGTCTCATCGCAGGCAGAAAGCACGTGGGCAGGAAGCCCAGTGGTTTCGCTGCCAAAGAGCAACCAGTCATGAGGTTGAAAAGCAAATTTAGTATAACTACAGCGTCCACCAGTGCTGAAACCAATGCAACGCCCTTCTTGTGACTGCTGCATAGTATGAAACGCTTCGATCGAACTGTGATAGTGCAGCTTGACATGAGGCCAGTAGTCTAAGCCTGCACGTTTGAGGTAACGATCGCTGATCTCGAAGCCGAGCGGCGCTACTAAATGAAGCTCAGTTTCAGTAGCAGCGCATGTACGAGCGATGTTGCCTGTGTTTGGCGGAATCTGCGGATGGACTAAAACAACTCTAAGTCTGTAGCTGATCATCAGCGCTTGGTGCCTTAATGCCGTAATTATGATCTTAAAAAAAGAGCGATTGATAACTTTTTTTAATCTTTATTGAGGAAAGGTTGCCTGTTCAAGTCTCTTGGTCAAAAACTGTCTTCCTCCGAAGGGATGATTAAGCAGTAAGGCGATCGCTAGCACTTTCAAGTGACTAGAGGACAATAGCGCTTGCTTTGATCTAGCCGTTCTTAAGCCATCGCGATACAGCCTTTAAAGTTGAAAACCAGGTATTGGGTACCCTTTATTTCAGTAAAAACCGTTATGAAGCGGTTTAAGCTGAAGTGAAAAGCCCCTTCTGGGAAAAGACTACAAAACTAAAGGCTACGCAACCAGCGGTTGGCAAAGGTCATCTTGCAGTGTGAGTTCGTAGTCAGCAGCGGCTTGAATTGCCTGTTGCATGATGGGTTGAACGGCAAGACCTTGCTCATATAGTTTCAACCAGCGTTGTGCTTCGTTGCCCTCTCGCAAAATTTTCTTCAAGGGCAATAGAAAACAACTAAAGCCTTCCTGCTTGGCGATCGGCCAAACCTCCTGATAAAGCTGCTCAATCCAATCTTTTGCCAGGATGGGGCTACCGTCCTTCCAGTGCCTTAGCTCAGCATCCAGACTGAGGCGAGCGGCGGCGCTCTCATTTGCGTCAGCTAAGTCAGCTAAAGCGTGCGATCGACTGGCGGCGGACAGTTGGCTGCTTTCCAGCGGATCGAGGGATGGATCAGCTAGAAGCTGTAATAAGCGAGCTTCTAACAACGCTGTGATGGCAAGTAAGGCAACCGGATCGATCACCAGATCGCAAATCCTCAGTTCTAACCGATTGAGGTTATAGGGACGGCGATCGCCATTAGGGCGTACAGACGACCAGAGGTGACGCACGTTTTGCATTGTCCCTGCTGCAAGCTGTTGCTCTGTCCACCGGATAAAATGAGCATGGCTCTCGAACAGGGGCACCTCGGCAGGCGTTTTGGGAAACAAGCCCCAACGGGTCGAGTGGTAGCCCGTTACTTCTCCACCTAGAAACGGTGACGACGCACTCAATGCTAGATAAAGCGGTGCTTCTAGCCGGATTAAACGACACGCCCGCATCAGCAAGTCTGGGTCACTAATGCCAACGTTAATGTGAATGCTGGCAGTAACGACGCTGGTGCCGTAGGTTTGCTCGATATAGGTGTGGTAAGGGTTACCTGGATCAGACCGCCAAAAGCGATCGACTGCGCCCAGAGACAGCGTACTGCCAGGAATCAGCGTGTAGTCTCCTAGGTGATGCAGATAATCACGCAGTTGCAGACGTGGGCGTACCAAATCGCACAAGAGCCGTTCGTAGCGGTAGCAGGGCGGCGTTGTATATTCCACATTGCGGCTATCTGGTTCACGTACAAAACCATCTAACGCTGCCACAATCTTGTCAGACAGCCCAACGATATCACCGTCTGGGGTGCTGGTGTAAATCTCAACTTCAAACCCTTTTGACAGCATGATACATTTTCCCTCAGTTGAGCAGTCTTCTTTCAGTATCTGGGAAAAGGTCAACAATACATCGTCTGACAGGTTGATACTGCAAGGGACGACGAGAATGGCAGCCGAACCTTGTGCGATCGCCCTCCTATAACTTAAACAAACAAAGCTTAATCACGTAAAAAGGTTACTGGGGTCAAGCCTATTGTTGAATGATCTCCTAACCCTTTACTAGAAAGCTTTACAAGCCCCAAAGTGGTGATATTACACTGCAAGCCAGTAAGCTTTCAAAGTCAAACTGTAATCGATTATACAGAATTTACCTTCTCAGACTTGGTGCAATCACTCTTATTAGTTCATCGCTTGGAAAAGGTTGTTTACTGCCTGGCTGCTTTGCTCAACGCTTGTAGCGGCACCGACCCAAAATCTCTGATGCTTTGTGCTTTGAGGGGGTCGAGTAGAGTAAGCAACTTCCAAGCCTTTTACGTAATGTCGCTTTGACTTAGCCTACCCCGGCGAGTTGCCCACTGTATTGGCTGATATTTTCACAAGGATTCTTTGGTGTCTAATGTCTAAACTAACGATTCATCAGAAGCCGAAGCATAAGCGTCGGCGGTCTTCGCACTCCTTCTCTCGATCGGTATCCTCGCTTTGGCAGCACGTTGTAAATCTGGCTGTCGGTGAGCCGAGCGAGCAGAGCAAAAAAACTCTACGCAGGTTGGTTCTAGCCTTTGGTTTGCCTTTGGTAGCAATCACGCTATTCCACCTACTGACAGGGTTGCTGATTGATCCTGCTGTGGCTCAGGATGCTGCTGCCCCTGCTGCCGCAGAACCACCCAAAATGGATACGGGTGATACAGCGTGGGTGCTTACATCTGCCGCCCTGGTGCTATTTATGACACCCGGTCTGGCATTTTTCTACGGGGGGCTGGTGCGATCGCGCAATGTGCTTAACACCATGATGATGAGCTTGGTGGCAATGGCGATCGTCGGCGTTACTTGGGTTCTATGGGGCTACAGCTTAGCGTTTGATGTAACGCTTGCAGAGGGGCAAACGTTTGCTCAGGGGATTCAGCAGTTCGTCGGTGGACTCGGTTGGCTGGGTCTCAATGGCGTTGCG
Organism: Phormidium sp. FACHB-592; assembly: GCF_014695795.1. Taxonomy (NCBI): domain Bacteria; kingdom Bacillati; phylum Cyanobacteriota; class Cyanophyceae; order Oscillatoriales; family Oscillatoriaceae; genus Phormidium; species Phormidium sp. FACHB-592. The sequence continues at coordinate 331,264 of NZ_JACJOZ010000075.1, read as the reverse complement.
GCTGATGCGCCTGATCCAATTGGTTATGCGGCAACGATTCCACACCAGGTATTTATGGTGTACCAGATGATGTTTGCCATCATCACGGTCGCACTGGTGTCTGGGGCGATCGTTGAGCGCATCTCGTTCAAAGCGTTCTTTTGGTTTATCGTTCTATGGTCTACCTTCATTTATTCGCCCCTAGCCCACATGGTTTGGGGTAGAGGTTTATTAGGTGCTATGGGAGCGTTGGACTTTGCGGGTGGCACAGTCGTTCACATTAGTTCCGGTGTGTCGGCGTTAGTCGCTGCGTGGGTACTTGGACCTCGCAAAGATTGGATGTCGAAGCCAGTGATTCCTCATAACGTCCCATTTGTTTTGTTGGGCGTTGGCATCCTCTGGATGGGCTGGTTTGGCTTTAACGGTGGCAGTGCACTGAGCGCAGGCAGTTTGGCAACAGTTGCATTTGTAGCAACAACAGTTTCCGCTTCGGCGGCAGGTCTGGCATGGCTTGTAGCAGAGTGGTTGTTGAAGGGAAAGCCAACAGCAGTTGGCATGGGTAGCGGCTTCGTTGCTGGTCTAGTCGGCATTACACCCGCAGCAGGCTTTGTTACACCATTGTCTGCGATCGCCATTGGTGCTTTGACGGGTCTAGCATGTTTCTTTGCCGTTAACTTGAAAGCAAAGCTACAGTTTGATGATTCATTAGACACTTTCCCAGTACACGGCGTTGGCGGTACAGTTGGTGCGATTTTGACTGGAGTTTTTGCAACAAAAGCTGTTAATGCAGCTGGTAACAACGGTCTCCTTTATGGCAATGCTGGTCAGTTAGTCACTCAGATCATTGCTGTGTTGATTGCAGCGATCATTGCGGCAGTTGGCACATTCATCATCCTCAAAGTGCTGGGTCTCTTTATGGAACTGCGAGTCAAGCCTGAAGTCGAAGACGAAGGTTTGGATATTTACGAGCATGGCGAGGGTGCTTACGGTGAAGAGATTCGTGGTGAAATCGCTTTTGCCAAAACGATCGATCAGTAGTGCTGAAAAAGCCTGAAATTGCCATTACAATCTGACTCAAAGCAACTTAAATCTGAGCCAGTGTCTAGGCGATTCCTTTCTCTTCGTGGTTGGGCTATCCTGTCGTTCAGCTTAAGTGGACTGATGCTTCTGTCTGCTCTGCTGCTGCATCGGGGTAGCTTGACCGCTTTTTTTCAGGAGGTTAATGCTTCAACAGTTTCGACAACCGTTTCAACAGTGAAAGCAGACACCGCTACAGTGCCTCTGCCAATCTTAGGACCGCGCCATCAGCTTACGTATGAACGGTGGGTGGCGTTGCTTAGGCAAGAAGCAAAAGTAGCAGCCGAAAAGCAGCCACCGCGCTTAGTGGTGCTGGCAGGCGATTCTCTCAGCCTATGGTTTCCACCAGAACTACTTCCTTCAGAAGAGAATTGGTTAAACCAGGGCATTTCGGGTGAAACATCAACTGGCTTACTGCGTCGGCTCAGGTTGTTCGACCAAACGCGACCAGAAGTAGTGCTCGTCATGATTGGCATCAATGATTTGCTGCACGGTGTAGGCACTGAGACAATCCTGGCGAATCACCGCGAAATTGTACTCCACCTTAAAGCGGCTCATCCTCAAGCTCAGATTGTGGTGCAGTCGATTCTGCCTTATGTTGATCGCCGTCCGCTGCAATCGCTGCCCTCCTCCAAAGAAGACACAGCGCAGCCCAAGCCAGCATCTAGCTCTTTGTCAAGACGAGTGCCAGTGTCAAACGGTGACATCCGTGAGCTGAATCAAGCGCTGGCAGACATGGCAAAGGAAGAAGACGTTACTTATTTGGATCTACAACCCTACTTTACTGATGCAAACGGTAACCTGGCGGCTGACTTGAGTACCGACGGTTTGCATCTCAGCGCTAAAGGCTATCAGGTTTGGCAAGCGCGCCTCCAGGTTTTTGCACAGCAACAGTTTAAATGGCGATTAAATGGCGATCGCGCTGACAAGCCGTAGTTTGAGCCAAAAGCTATGGCACTTTTAGCTAAGAGAGTGTCAAGATTGGAGCGGAGCCGCATTCTTCCGCAACCGTTATGTCGGATCTCACCGCCTCGATCGCCCAGCACTATCATGAGCGGACAAAGTACCACCCAGAAACCATCCACGCGAACCAGCCAGCAATAGACTGGAACCAGCCACCGCTACCCTATAAAGAGTACAAAATCGGTTCTGTCACTGACCTGAAGCCCTATCTGGCTAATGAGCCAGACGCTTTTAGCAATCACCCGACTGGGCTGTGGTGGCGACGGTTGTCGCGACTGCTGCTGTGCAGCTATGGACTCACTGGAAAAATTCTCACCCCCAATGCCCCCCATTATTTGAGGGCTGCCCCTTCCGCTGGCGGTCTGTATCCTGCTGAACTGTACCTCATCTCACGCGGTACACCGCTGCTGCCAGCTGGACTTTACAACTACCAGGCGTACACTCACTCTTTGATGCATTTTTGGGAGAGTGATGTTTGGACAAAACTTCAAGCTGCCTGCTACTGGCATCCAGTGCTGGAAAATACACAGCTTGCTCTGGTGACAACAGCCGTCTTCTTTCGCTCGGCATGGCGATACCGCGATCGCGCCTACCGACGTATTTGTCTCGATACAGGGCACTTACTTGGCAACATTGAGATGGCATGTGCACTCAATGACTACCGCCCGCACCTAATTGGCGGCTTTATGGACGAAGCCATGCAACAACTGCTCTACCTTGATGCTGAGCAAGAAGGGGCGATCGCGGTGCTGCCCCTTGCTGATTTGCTCGAAGTCAAGCAAAATTTGTCTTTGGCACGGACTGCCCTGCCAAGCGCCACACAGCGCGAGTATCCGCCCCTCCCCGAGGGGCAAATCTTGAGCCACTTGCATCAAGCGACACAGCTACCGCTTGATGCGACAGCAAAAGTGAACTGGAAGCCTGCTGCAACCCAACCACAGCGGATCGACAAGTACAACTTTCCTTTTTGCCTGAAGGTTTCCACAGTGACTCCGCCGATTGATTGGGGCGCTCGTCTGGAACAGTTAGAAACAACCATGCTGCAACGCCGTTCTACCCGTGGCTACAGCGGAGAAGCTCTAACCCTCGAAGAACTCATTGCCCTGCTGGACTTTACCTACCAGCCTCAGCACTACAGTGATCAGGGCTTGGATGCCTCTCCCGACTATTTTGATCTCAGCCTGGTCGAAACGTTTATTGCTGTTTCCTCCGTAATGGGCTTAGAGGAAGGCTGCTACTACTACGCGCCTAAGGCTCAGGAACTCCGCCAGATTCGTTTCAAAAACTTCCGTCAAGAATTGCACTTTCTCTGCCTGGGGCAAGCGCTGGGTCGCGATGCTGGAGCCGTTCTGTTTCATACGGCAGACCTCAAGGCGGCGATCGCGGCGTATGGCGATCGCGTTTACCGCTACCTGCATCTGGATGCGGGACATTTAGGACAACGCCTCAACCTGGCAGCGATCCAGCTAGGTCTAGGTGTCAGTGGCATTGCTGGCTTTTTTGACGATCAAGTCAATGAAGTGCTGGGTATTCCCATTGATGAAGCTGTCCTTTACATCACCACCTTGGGACGTTCTGCCGCCTTGTCAACTTAATCTCAAGCCTGTGTTGAACCTTGCGAAACTGTGAGTGGTCTAAGGCTACACAACTGATGCATCAGTTGTACCTCCTTAATCTGAAACACTTCACAACATACAACTACGCTATGAACGTCAAACGCTTCCTTTTTTTACCCGGTGCCTTGGCGATCGCACTCTCCTATGCTGTACCCATGCTGCCTGTCGCAGCACAAACACCAACACCACCTGCTGGGCAATATCAAAAACGTGGCGTTAATCTCAACTTGACCGAAGCCCAAAAAGCGCAGCTCAAGCAAATCCGTGAATCGACCCGCAGCCAGATTGATGCCATCCTTACGCCAGAGCAAAAGGCACAGTTAGACGCCGCCAAACAACAAAGACAACAAAGACAGCTAGGAGAACAAGGGCAGTCAGGGGAGCAAAGACAGGCAGGACAAAAGCCACGCAGCAAGTGGGCAGCCCTTAATCTAACGGCAGACCAAAAAACGAGAATTCAAGCTGTCCGTCAGGATGCCAAGCAAAAGATGGATGCTGTGCTAACCGCTGAACAGCGCCAGCAACTAGAGCAACGTCGTCAACAACGATCGCAAAAACGTCAGCAACCCAGCCAATAAGTTAAGTGCTTGCTGCTGAGGTGATTTAGCGTACGTAGCGCTTGTCTGTACAATATCTTTTGCTAAAGCAGGAGCTTTTGCTAAATCAGGAGAAGGAGGGCACGTGGACTAACAAGTTCCGTACTCTCCTTTTTTTGTTGTGCCACAGCTCTCGTGGTCGTGTGTATTGGGTAGCAAGAACTCAGTGAGTAGCTCAGAAGCAGCCAGATGTCATGGTTGATGGCAGCATCTTTAGCACACGTCATCATACCCTTACAACAACATTCAGCATTGAGTAGTGAAAAGGCGATCGTCAATACTTTCAGACTAAGAGGTTGTTTGAAAAGTGTCTGGCGGTTAAAACTGCGACTACGAAAACAAAGTCCGCCTACGCGGACTACCGTAATGAACGAGTTTAACAACCTGCGTCGGCAGGTTTGATCTATGTAGCTGCGACTTCAGTCACCAAAGCGACGAGAAAGTGGACTTTTAAGACATCCTCTAAGACGCGTCTTTTATCCAAATTAAATTGAGTGCGCGAACATTCTTTAGAGGTAAACGTTGCCTTGCCTTAGCAGAGCGATGTCCTAACCTAGTAACCTTACTTAACGATGCTTGACTAACGCTTATGCTTTGAATCCGTAAGCTTGGTCTACAAATGGCTATAACGAATGTACTAATTATTGGCTGCTTTCAATTAGTGGCAGTGGTGCCAATTGAGTAGCGATCGTGTGAGTGTTGCAAGCAACAAATTTTAGTCAGTCATTGCAGCTAAGGTTGAAGGTCATTGTCTCTTCTCCAGCCACCAATACCAACAAACTAAATGCTTGTGGCAATTACTATCAGCGAGCAATCGGCTTAGTAAGGCCGAACAACTCCTTCGCTCTTAAGTAAATTAGCAGCCAGGGTATGAGACAAATGAGAGGGACGGTGTACTATGATTGCATAGGTAAGTAAACAGCTAAAGCATTTACCCTTTGCCAGATGTTAGTAAATTTGTGACCCAATCCACACAGTTCCCAGCTAAGTTAATGAGTAAAAAGAAAAAAATTGAGCCTCTTCTAGGCGAAGCGTTGCTCAAAAAAGTTAAAGAACTAGAGAACCATAGTAAAGAAGAGAAAGCGCGGGAGTGCGGTTACTACACGGTGACAAAGAACGGTGTAGAACGAGTCAATATGATGAAGTTCCTCAATGCGCTCATTGACGCAGAGGGTATTGAACTTGATGGTAAACAAAATATAAATGGACGCGGCGGTCGCAGTGCCAGCTATCGGATTAGCGTTCAGTCCAATGGTAATTTGCTTATCGGTTCTGCCTACACTAAGCAGATGGAACTTAAACCAGGCGATGAATTTGAAATTTCCCTGGGTCGTAAGCACATTCATCTAAAGCAAATTGACCAATTGGATGAAGAAGCTTAAATGGAAACGATCGATTGGATGACCGTACTGCCCGCAGGCTTGGCGATCGCGATTTTTGTCGGCGGGTTGCTAATGATGTTCAGCAATATTTGGACAAGTCGCAAGAAATAAGAGCAGAGCAAACCTTTAGGATTGTGGCAAGCTCATCAATTCTGCTGTAGGCATTTCGTTGCCGTCAGCAGAATCTTTTTCCATGCCCAAATAAGGATGAAGCGATTGTTGCATCAATGTCAGGCTGCATAGCAAGGTAATTTTTTCTTGCTCTAGCAATCCGATAATGTGACGAATATTGTGGCGATCGACAACAGGTAGTTGATTCAATCCTCTAGCTGACATCCGGGCAAGCGCGTCCTGAATTCGTTCATCCTCATGAGCGTAGAGCAGATCCTTCGTGCAAATGTCGTCCAACGTCTGAGTTGTTAAATCAATGACCGGGTGATCGCTAGCAGCATGAGTATGGCAATAAGTTTCCCAGCGGGAAATGGCACGATGAATATCCTGAAGCGTGACGAGACCAATCAGTTGCTCAGAGGCATCTACCACCAGCGCACTGCGAGATTGATGGGTCGTTAAAGCTAAACCAGCTTTGAGCACTGACATAGTACTGGGCAACGACAGAAACGTTTGATGCATCGCCTGAACAACTAGTAACTGATGCAGCACATCCGCATTGTGATCGGGTGAATTGGCTAAGCTCGTTGACTGAATAGTTGAGGGGTTGCGGTCAAGTGGCTTTAGGCGATCAACCAGCCAGACGCTCAAGCCCACAGCTGCCATCAGCGGCAGAATGATGCGGTAATCACGGGTCAACTCAAACAGCAGCAAAATCGCAGTCAATGGTGCGCGGGCGCTAGCTGCTAGCACTGCTGCCATACCCACCATGGCGTAGGCTGGCGGTGCCGCAATACTACCCAGTGAGAGCGGCAGCACAAGCGCCATCAACTTGCCATAAGCGGCACCGAGAGATGCACCCAAGAACATCGCAGGCGCGAATAACCCGCCCACTAGCCCACTGCCCAGACTGATAGCTGTTGCTGCCAACTTAAGTACCAGCAAACTCAACAGTAACGGCAACGAAAACTGTACATCCCGCAGCATCGCTTCTATAGTTTCATAGCCGATACCAAGAATTTGGGGAAATTGCAGTGCGATCGCGCCAACACAAAGACCACCGATCGCCGGACGCAGCAGCATGGGTACTCGACTCATCCAGCCCATACCTGGAATTCGCCCATCGAAAAACTGCTGGGCGCGTTGAATAGACTGGGTATAGGCGATCGACACCAAACTAGCAAACAGCCCTAACCCTAGATACAACGGTAGCTCTAAGGGACTCCGCACCTCATAACTTGGCAATGTAAATGGTGGCTGCCCACCTAGCCCAATTTGAGCAATCAACGCTGCCACGACTGCTGACAACAGCACGACGCTGACGGCAGAGGTTGCAAACGTCGTGCCCAACACTACTTCCAACGCAAAAAAGACACCTGCGATCGGCGCATTAAAGCCTGCTGCTAGACCAGCGGCAGCACCTGCCCCTAGCAAGAGACGCTGGCGCTCCTTCGACATTTGTAGTGCTTGCCCAACAATCACGCCAATGTTGGCACCGATTTCAACGCTTGGACCCTCAGGACCCAGAGATGCGCCTGTTCCTAACGACACTGATGCTGCAACAGCTTTCCCACTGGCTCGTAATGACGAAACGCTATCCAGTCCTTGAGAGGCTGAAATCAACGCGGACAAATTCGGTCCAAAATCCTGGAGCCACCAGCGCATAATCCCTACAAGTAGCCCACCGAGCACCGGAATGCAGGCAAGTGTCCAAAAACCCAGCGGCACAATCAATCCCATCACATCCTCTAGCATCAGACTGTGAATGTACTGAATGAGGTAGTGAAAAAGCACCACAGCACAGCCTGTGCCACTACCAATAACAAGTGCTAACAGCAGCACGAGGGTTTCAGGCGCAGGTTGCAAGCGGTTCAGTGTGCTGGCAAGCATAGGCTTTGGTGGACTCAGCACAGTCGCTGGCGGTGTCTGAGGTGTCAGAACGTTGGGAGAAGGGCTGGCAGTCATCAGGCTAAGAGCGATTATGAGATCAGAGTTAACTTTTATTGCTAGTTTTATCTTCGCTTATTTCTACGATCGCTTCCGGGGAGAACGTCCTCATAAGGTGCTGAAAGAGCTGAACCCTAATGCCCTCGTTCAGTTCAACCGCTAAAGCGCTAATTTTGCAGGGCTGTGTAACCCAACAAGCTTCTAATCAGTCCTGTTAGTAACGCCATCCTTTAACGTCGCCAAAGACAGCTAAGTTGCTGCTGACTACAAGCCGAAGTTTGGAGAAAATCGTACTTGCTGCAAAGTCACTCTTGCTTCAAAATCACTCAGGGACGATCGTAAAATGAGCTTGCATAACCCCAACAAAGATCGCTGCTGTTTAGATGAAGAAACTTAAATGGGTACTCTGACAGTACTGCCAACTCTAGGTAACGCAAGCTACACTAAGCGAGGCAATCGTTCTAGCCAATTAAAAGCTCTACCCAGGCATAGTTAATACCTTTAGTCGATGCTCTCAATCGGCATGATACAGCGCCTTATAGCCAGCACTACCTGCCTCAACTATGAAGCTTCAAGCGAGAAACCTGGATGGAAGCAAAACCTGAAAACACTTTTTATGCCTGGTCAAAGCATTTTTGTGTCAACGACGCAACCATTAGGCTACAACTCGAAGCATAAATTTAAGGAAAATTTGGGCTAGATGATTCAAGTGTACATCCCGCAAGGGTCTGTATACTGGTACTTAGAGCTTATATCGAGAAAATTTATACGCTTGAACGTTACGAGCTTAACGGATACGAAATAGTCTTTTGAGAGCTGAGGCTATAGTCATCCGTTAAGGCAAGAAAGTGCTCCCTCTGACCAACTGTTTGCAAAATAACGCCTGTCGATTTGATCTAAGTAAGCCTCTGTAGTGATAGACGATTTAGATGAACGCTCATACCTTTGACACGCCTTCTCCAATCTGTCCAATCTGTCACCGTGCTGGTGTTATTAAGCCCCATAAACTTTTGCGCGGGCTGCTAACGTGTCAAAACTGTCGCGAACGCTTGGTAGTGAGTTGGAGCGGTCATTATGTGCGTGACCCCTTTACTCTCAGCAGTCTACCAACTGGACATCGGCTACGCCGCGAAAGCCGTCCTCTTGCCCGCGTTCGACGTGACTTTAAGTTGAGTGGGCTTTCGGCTGTTTGGACTGTTTTAGGAAGCGCTATTTTTATGGGCACTGCCTTGTTCCTAATCCAAAATGCGCCGATTAAGCAAGAGCCTGCGGCTCGACCTGCACTACCGCTTGTAGACGTTGAACGACCACCGAAGCAACCTTGATCAAAAAGACTCTGAGTACAAGCCACGGTGCGTTAATACAGGAACTTAACGGTTGCCTAAATTTAGCTTTGCTTGTTGTTCAAACCAGTCAATAACCTGAGCCAATCCGATCGCCTCGATCGGTACACCTGCCGCCGCCGCCATTTGTCTCAACGGTTTCATCGACGCAATGACCAACTGCGAGAAAAACTGCCGAAACTCGCGATCAACCCCTGCTTGTAAGCTCTCATCCTGGTAAACCCAAGCTTCAATCTGCTGCGGGTATAACTGCACAATATTGACCCCATTTGCTTGAGCGATTTGCTTGAGCGATCGCAGCGCATAAATTGCCACTCGCGCCGAAAACTTTTCCCGCGAAGTTAGCAGTGCCTTATCTACCTCCGCACATTCTTCTGGTGTTAGAAATTCATTGGATGGTTGCATAGAAGCCCTTAGCACTCAGCAATTAACCTAATCGGACAACGTATATATCTGGCTCATCTTGAATAAGAACCCGCACATTCTAAAGCTACTTAGGTTGGATCAAATAACCACAGCGGTGTTCGCCGTTGACGAGCCAGTGAGTGCGTTCAACCTTGCAATCGAGGGCGGCGGCGAACATCTCCAGTTCGTGACCACAAACGCTAGGGAAGGACTCGGCAATGTGAGAGATAGCGCAGTTATACTCCGTCAGGATAAAGCGATCGCCCTGTTCTACAGTAGCGCCATTCACATCAACGGGATGACACTCTGCCATATAGCCTTCAGCAAGGCGAAGTGCGACTAGCTGATCCACTCGTTCTTTAAGAGAACCGTTGCCGAGGCGATCGCGGTACTCCAGCGCTTTACGTTCCCACTGTTTCCGCAGAATGGAACCCATCTGGTCTGCGCCCACCGTTGCCGCCAATGTGTCTAAGAGCGAAACAGCAAAATCATCGTAGCGATCGGGAAAGCGATCGCGCCCTGCTTGGCTAAGTGTGTAGCTGTAGTTGGGGCGACCCATGCCCGTTTGAATCACCTGATGGACAATCAAGCCATCCGCTTCTAAATCCTTTAAGTGTCGTCGAATGCCTTGCGGACTGACGTGTAGCTGTTCAGCCAACTCCTGTACTGTTGACTGTCCTTGCTTGAGCAAGTGGTGCAAAATGTCTTGTTTTGTGGAGGGTTGTTGGACAGTTGTCATTCTTTTCCCAGCGGTAAAGCTGACAGCTAAGTTCACATGGCTTTACTAAAACAGCGATCGACTACGGGAGCACGGCTACGACAACCTGATATTACAACGACTTAAACACACAATCGTCTTGCCCTAAGCCATAGTCCTCAATGCCTTATTTAAGGTTCTGCTTTCGACTTTGGCAACAACATTGTTGCTAAAGTGCTTTACAATATGATTAAGCAACATCTATGTTGTTTTAATTATAGAATCGATCCGTTGTCTTGTCGCGCTGCCTCATGAACTCAGACACTCAACCTAATCAATCTGCCTCCCCTAAAGCGGCTCAGTCCACTGATAAAAGCCTCGAAGCGATGAGGCACTTCTCTATTACCTATGCCAAGCGAACCGGCACCTATTTCTGCGTTGACCCTGGCGTGACGGCAGTTGTGATTGAAGGCTTGGCAAAGCATAAGGATGATTTGGGTTCGCCCCTTTGCCCCTGCCGTCATTACGAGGACAAAGCGGCTGAAGTTGAAGCTGCTTACTGGAACTGCCCATGTGTACCGATGCGTGAGCGTAAAGAATGCCACTGCCTACTGTTTCTTACGCCCGACCATGATTTTGCAGGCGACCAGCAAGACATAACGTTTGATGAAATCAGAACGGTTACTAATCAGCAACACAGCTAGCAGTTCTGTAAGTTACGCTCCGCAAATTACTTTCTCCCGACCCGATCCCCAACCTAGACCAGAGAACACTACCGATGAGTCCAACTGTTCAAAACTTGGTTAACCAGCCTTACAAATACGGCTTCATTACTAACATTGAATCCGATACGATACCGCGCGGGTTGAGTGAAGACGTTGTACGGCTGATTTCGGCGAAGAAAGAAGAGCCGCCATTCATGCTGGAGTTTCGCCTGAAGGCGTATCGTCAGTGGCTCAAGATGACGGAGCCGAACTGGCAGAATGCAACCTATCCAGCGATCGACTATCAGAACATCGTCTACTACTCCGCACCGAAGGTGAAGGAGAAAAAGAAGAGCTTGGAAGAAGTTGATCCTGAACTGCTGGATACCTTTGAGAAGCTAGGCATTCCGCTTTCGGAGCAAAAACGCTTGAGCAATGTGGCAGTGGATGCCATTTTTGATAGCGTTTCGATCGCCACGACCTTCAAAGCAAAGCTAGCCGAAGAAGGGGTAATCTTCTGCTCCTTTGCAGAAGCGGTGCAAGAGCATCCTGAACTGATCCAAAAGTACCTCGGTAGTGTGGTTCCTGCTGGCGACAACTACTTCGCGGCACTCAATTCTGCGGTCTTCAGTGATGGTTCTTTCGTCTACATTCCCAAAGGCACAAAGTGCCCAATGGAGCTTTCGACCTACTTCCGCATTAACAATGGCGATTCGGGCCAGTTTGAGCGGACGCTGATTGTGGCAGAAGAAGGTAGTTCAGTCAGCTATCTTGAAGGTTGCACTGCGCCAATGTTTGATACCAACCAGCTTCATGCTGCTGTGGTGGAATTGGTGGCGCTCGATAACGCTGACATTAAGTACTCTACGGTGCAGAACTGGTATGCAGGCGATGCCAACGGCAAGGGCGGCATCTACAACTTTGTAACTAAGCGTGGCTTGTGTCAGGGCGTAAACTCCAAAATTTCCTGGACGCAGGTAGAAACAGGTTCCGCCATTACCTGGAAATACCCAAGCTGTGTGTTGGTGGGCGATAACTCTGTGGGTGAGTTTTACTCGGTCGCGCTGACGAATCACCATCAGCAGGCAGATACGGGCACCAAGATGGTTCACATTGGCAAGAATACGCGCAGCACCATTATTTCTAAAGGCATTTCGGCTGGACAGTCCAAAAACAGCTATCGCGGGTTGGTCAAGATTGGTCCTAAGGCAACAGGCGCACGGAACTATTCGCAGTGCGACTCTATGCTGATTGGCGACAAAGCTCAAGCCAATACCTTTCCCTACATCCAGGTGCAAAACAACAAAGGCAAAGTGGAACACGAAGCGTCAACGTCCAAGATTGGCGAAGACCAGTTGTTCTACTTCTCCCAGCGCGGTATCTCATCCGAAGACGCGATTTCGATGATGATTAGCGGTTTCTGTAAGGATGTGTTTAACCAGTTGCCAATGGAGTTTGCAGTGGAAGCCGATCGCCTCCTCAGCCTCAAGCTCGAAGGTAGCGTTGGGTAAAGGCAGTGTTTAGTAGTTAGTTATTGGCTATTAGTGCTGAAGGCGTGCTCTTGGTGGCTGATTGCCAAGCACTAATGGCTAATTTTTTTAGAGGTTAAGGATGATTAGCGAAAACAGCGAAGTGATTTTGTCCGTGCGGAATTTGACCGCCGACGTAGATGGAATTCAGATTCTAAAAGGGTTGAATCTGGAAGTAAAAGCGGGTGAAGTTCATGCCATTATGGGTCCCAATGGGTCTGGCAAAAGCACCTTTTCTAAAGTCCTAGCCGGTCATCCTGACTATACAGTGACGGGTGGCGAAATCCACTTTCAGGGCAAAAACCTGCTGGAGCTAGAGGCAGAAGAGCGCGCACGATCGGGCATTTTCCTTGCCTTCCAATACCCCATTGAAATTCCTGGCGTCAGCAATCTCGACTTTCTGCGCGTTGCCTACAATTCCAAACGCAAGCACCAAGGTTTAGAAGAACTGGATGCGTTCGATTTTGATGATCTGGTGCGGCAAAAGCTGGATATTGTCAAAATGGACCCTGCGTTTCTTAGCCGCAGCCTAAATGAGGGCTTTTCGGGCGGTGAGAAGAAGCGCAATGAGATTCTTCAAATGGCGATGTTGGAACCAACGCTAGGCATTCTGGACGAAACGGATTCGGGATTGGATATCGATGCACTCAAGATTGTGTCGAATGGCGTGAATCAACTGGCAAACGCAGACAATGCGATCGTCCTGATTACTCACTATCAGCGCTTGCTCGACTACATTACGCCTGATTATGTCCATGTCATGGAAGGCGGACGCATTCTCACTACAGGTGGCAAGGAACTGGCGCTAGAGTTAGAAGCCCGTGGCTACGACTGGGTGCGTGAAGAGGAGGCAGTAGCAGCACAATGACAACTCAGTCTACTGTTTCTGATGTCGCACCAACAAACGGGAAGTTGAAGGTCGATCGAGCTACCTACCTTCAAAAGCTAGTGAGTTTGCGTCCAGAACTGGATGCATCAGCGGGTTGGTTAAACGTCATTCGCGATCGTGCCACTGCTAGGGTTCAAGAGTTGGCAATTCCGTCTACTCGAGACGAAGAATGGCGCTTCACTGATCTATCAGCCTTACTGCAAGTTACCTTCCAAGCAGTTAATGAGCTAGCGCCTACACTAGGGTTTGCTGCGATTCAGCCATTTATTCTGCCAGAAGCCGTGAGCAGCCGCCTGGTCTTTGTTGATGGACGCTACGACGCAGCGTTGTCGGCAGTCGATGATTTGCCCGATGGGATACTGGTTACTCATCTGGTTGCTGGCGCAGAACTCATTGAGCAACTGCCGCGTTATCTGGCACAGCAGCAGGGCGCAGAGGAAACATTCACAGCACTGAACACTGCTAACCTGAGCGATGGGGCCCTCGTTTGGGTAGAGAAAAATCAGGCGATCGCTCATCCCATTCAAATTCTGTATGTTTCCACTGCCACTCAGCCGACGATCGCCCATCCTCGCGCACTGGTTGTTGCGGAATCGGGTAGCAAACTGACGCTGGTTGAAGATTACGTCACACTGTATGACGGCATTTACTGCACCAATCCTGTAACGGAAATCTGGTTGAGTGATAATGCAGAAGTGAACCACACCCGTATTCAGCGCGATAGCATCGAGGCGTTCCATATTGGCAAGACGGCTGTTTCGCAAGCGCGGGATTCTCGCTACACCTGTAATGCAGTGAGTCTTGGTGCGAAACTCTCTCGTCATAATTTAGAGGTTTACCACACTGGTGAGCAGACCGAAACAACGTTAAATGGACTGACCATCATTAGTGGTGAACAGGTGGCGGATACACATAGCACGATCGCCTACACCCATCCCCACGGCAGTAGCAATCAGATTCACAAATGCATTGTGGACGATCGTGCCCATGCAGTCTTTAACGGCAAAGTCTTCGTACCCAGAGCCGCTCAACTTACGGATGCCAAACAACTAAGCAGCAACCTACTGCTGTCACCTAAAGCCCGGATCGATACTAAACCTCAGCTTGAAATTACCGCTGATAACGTGAAATGTACTCACGGTGCCACGGTTAGTCAACTCGATAGCGATGAAGTCTTCTACCTGCAAAGCCGTGGCATCAATGAGGACAGTGCCCGTAAGCTGCTGACCTATGCCTTTGCCTATGAAGTGATTCGTGAAATTCCCGTTGCGTCGCTGAGAGAGAAGTTAGCGGCGATCGTTCGTACTCAGCAAACCTAATACCCTTTGTCTGTAGGGACGTTACATATAACGCCCCTACAGACGGTTAATCTAAGCCTTATCCCTTCCGCTCCCCTTGCCCCTCATCCTCTCCCCCTTCTGCCATGACCCTCATTCAAGAAAAGCCTATTGCTGCTAAGGTTCGTGCTGATTTCCCCATCTTGCATCAGCAGATTCATGGCAAGCCGTTAGTGTATTTGGACAATGCGGCGACATCGCAGAAGCCGATCGCGGTGCTGGATGCCCTTCGCCATTATTACGAGCACGACAATGCTAATGTGCATCGAGGTGTGCATACCCTCAGTTCGCGGGCAACGGATGCGTACGAAGGAGCACGGGATAAGGTAGCAGCCTTTGTGAACGCAGCGTCGCGACAAGAAATTGTCTACACCCGCAATGCTAGTGAGGCGATCAACCTGGTTGCTTATGCGTGGGGTAACGCCAATGTGAAGCAGGGCGATGAGATCATCCTCTCCGTGATGGAGCACCACAGCAACCTGATTCCCTGGCAACTGCTGGCACAGCGGACTGGTGCGGTGCTGAAGTTTGTCGAGTTAACCGAAACCGAAGAGTTTGATCTGGAGCATTTTAAGTCGCTGCTGTCAGACAGAACAAAATTGGTTTCGGTGGTGCATGTGTCCAACACCTTGGGCTGCATTAACCCAGTGAAGGAGATTTGTGCGATCGCCCACCAGTATGGCGCGAAAGTCTTGATCGATGCTTGCCAAAGCGTTCCTCATATGGCGATCGATGTACAGGCAATCGATTGTGATTGGCTCGTTGCCTCTGGACATAAAATGTGCGCGGCTACAGGAATTGGCTTCCTCTATGGCAAGTTAGCGTTGCTGCGATCGATGCCTCCTTTCCTGGGTGGTGGCGAGATGATTGCAGACGTTTTTCTGGATCACTCAACCTACGCGGATTTACCCCATAAGTTTGAGGCGGGCACGCCAGCAATTGCAGAGGCGATTGCTTTGGGGACAGCCGTTGATTATTTAAGTGCGATCGGCATGGATACTATTCATGCGTATGAAGAGGAACTCACTAGCTACCTCTTTCAGCAGCTTCAGCAAATGCCAGAACTAAGGCTGTATGGTCCTAAGCCCAATGCGGATGGCAGTGGACGTGCAGCATTAGCTGCCTTTACTGCTGGGGATGTGCACCCTCACGACCTCTCTACCATCTTGGATCAGTCAGGCGTAGCAATTCGAGCGGGACATCACTGCACCCAACCGTTGCATCGGCATCTTGGCGCTCAATCGACTGCACGCGCTAGCCTCTATTTTTACAACACTCAGGAAGAGATTGATGTCTTCATTGCGTCGTTGAAGGAAGCCGTTGAGTTCTTCGGCAGTATTTTTGGCTAACGTTAGTCAAACCTTGCTGAATCTTCGCGGTTTTTACGGATCTTCACTTGCTCGACAGTATTGTGTTGTGTAACACTTGGCTTGTATTCGCTTATGCCCCCGTGTGAATACGGCTTTTCGCGTCCAGTTGAAGCACACTTTCTGGAAGAAATCAGTGAAAACCGTAACTCGCGATCGCTTTAACGTTAAGGCAACGAGAAAGGCAACTTTTTTAACCCGTAGATATGCTGTCTTGTTTGTAGGAGCGTGCCTCCTGACTACCGCGATCGCGCATCACAGCAAAAGCAAAGTCTCTCAGTGTAATCAATTGGTAGCGATCGTTAATAAAGTTGCCGAAGCTCGACCAGAAAGAACAGGCATGACGATCGCAGAAGACAACCGCCTGTTGCTGAGAGCAGCCATCGAACTAGATGAGTATGCCGATAACTTGGCTGGAATGGAGTTTTCTAACAAACAAATCCAGATTTTGCAGGCACAATTTATTAAACTCTATCGAGACACAAGTAGAGCAAGCGATGCCGTCGTTAGTGCACCCGTAACTAACCTGCAAAGTGTGCAAAAGGCAAATAGGACCTTTATTGCAATTCAAGAGCAAGAAGGTCCGTTAGTGCAAGAAACAAACCAATACTGTCAGAGCGATGCATGGAGTTTCCCCAGCATCTAGGGTTCTTCCTTTCGAGAGGCTTGGTATCACTGCACTAAGGACAGATTAAGATCTACTGCTGCCCTGACATAATCAGGAAATCCAAACCTTTAAAGGGTGGATTAAGCAACAGTGGAGATTAGAGAAGCATGATTAAGTCCTGGATGGTCATTGGTGCTGTGACTTTCTTAGTGGCGCTTGCTAGCAACATCCTGCGACCGAAAGATGTGAAATGGTTTGCACGCTTGCGTCGTCCTCGATGGTTAACGTTTGAACCCTTAATTCCCCTGATCTGGATCGTCATTTTAATTGCTGGAGCCTGGTCTGCCTATATTGTTTGGGAACGTGATCCTGGCAGCAGCAAAGCCTGGTCGCTCATGATTGCATATCTGTTGCTGGAGCTGGCGATCGTCCTCTACTCTCCAGTCACTCTATGGCTGCGAAGCCTGAAAGCAGGTACATTGATCGGTGGTATTGGGGTCGTTATTGGGCTAGTTCTGACCTTTACTGTCTGGCAGGTCTCAAGGTGGGCAGCGTTGCTGCTGGTGCCGTACTTACTCTGGAGTCCGATCGGCACCTATACAACTTGGGTAATGGGCAAACTCAACCCAGAGTCGGCATAAGGATGGCTCTAGAGTGTGGTTAAAGAAAGCTGGCAAAACAGGTTCAGCCTTTCACTATAGCCGCCTATAAAACGAGATTTTTTTGTCTAGGAGACTGTAAAGCCTCCCTGAGCGTTAGGATCGAAAAGGTTTTCTAAACCAATGACCGCACCCTGGAGTAAGTAGACATCATGACACGCGCCATCATCGAAACCGATAAGGGCACCATTAACATTGATTTTTTTGATGCTGATGCACCTAATACGGTAAAAAACTTTGTCGATCTCTCTGAGAAAGGCTTCTATAACGGGCTAGCCTTCCATCGAGTAATTCCTAACTTTATGGTTCAAGGCGGTTGCCCCTTAGGGACGGGCACTGGTGGACCTGGCTACAAAATTAAGGACGAACTTAACCACAACAAACATTTGGCTGGTACGCTATCGATGGCTCATGCTGGACCAAATACAGGTGGTAGCCAGTTCTTTATTTGCCACTCGCCCCAGCCCCATCTGGATGGAGTGCATACAACCTTTGGTCAAACGAAAGATATGGATGTAGTCAATGCAATTCGCAAAGGCGACAAAATTCTCTCAGTGACGATCGAAAAATAGCGGTTTTACCCGTTTTAGCTTCACTCAAACTATGTGCAGCAGTTTTTTCAACATCTACCGTTGAGAGAATTGCTGCACTTCTTGATGGACGCTGATGCCAATTTGCAAGGCTTCATTCAATAACTCGACATATTCACTTGCCTGACTAGTTACTTCCATTGTCTTTAAAGTAGTCAAGTTGGTTTCAATGTTCATCAGAAGATCAACACGCCGAGCCAAAAGTCCACGATTTTGCCGTAAGATTTTCTCGGTCATTAAGCCACAAACTAGGCTATTTCTGGCGATCATTAGCGCTTCGATCACCTGCTGACGATCCATCCTGTGAGTCTGTGAACTGCCGAGCGCTTCCAGTCGTTCAACGATAGCTACTGCTTGCACAATCTCGTTATATTTATCAACTTCGTCCAGTAAGTGGGCAAGCGGTTTGAGCGTTTTACTTTTAAGTGCCATCGTTACGTTCCAGCCCACGATCACCACTGTACTGACGCTAAAGCTGACTTGCAAAAACCAAGTGATGGTTGACACATCATTCACAGAATTAGCGTGATTCCGTACTAGAAGAAGACCGATCGGCAGCGTAAAAATAAAGATTAAAACGAAGATAAAGAGTTGTGTCAGGCAAAAGGAAAGGAAGCGTTGCCGAGTTTTGAAAAGGTTAGGGCGATAAGCACCGCCGACCATTCCCCCAATAAAGAGATCGGTTACTTCCAAGCCAGTAAGCTGCTCTAGCTCTTTCGCTGCGATCGTCAGTTGCTTTAATTCAGGGTTCATGTTAGCCACTTACGTTAGGAGAAAAGGCTAACGAGCGCATTCCAAACACCTGAAAAGAAGCTACCTTCTCTAGGACGAAACAGCTCAAACTGACCTTGTGAACCGAGGAAAGGACGCAACGTCCAGCCGAGCTGACTGCCAACAAAGCCATAAAGTACTAGCCAAAAGCGGAGAATGTTTTTGCGAACTTTAGCGCCTTGATCGCCATCATTGTCAGAAATAGGCTTCATTATCTGATAGAGGAATGTAACGCCAATAATACCTGTAAGGGCAAAGATTGCCACATTAAGCAATAAGAAAAAAGAGTAGTCATTAACAGTAATCAAGAAAAACAAGGTGACGGGAGCGAAGCCGCACAGCAAGATTGCAATCACTGAAACGGCTGTGAGTAGATACGTGAAATGTTGCCCGATCGTCTGTTTAGAGCCAAAGAGCGCATTAAAGATATAGAGCGTTGGCAAACAGATGACTAAGGTAATCAGGTATAAGGCAGGTAACTTAATAGCAGAAGAAGCAACTTGGGGCAGGCTATGATAGGAGCCAATAATTGCTCCATAAATGGCGAAGAAGCACGAACTAGAAATAAGGAGCGCCGCCATTTTGGTTTTAAGCCCCACACCGTCATAAATTTCCGCTAAGAACTCTTTGCGGTCGCGCAATAATGAGATAACAGTAGAAAAATAGTTCATTGATGAATCTCCTGTAAGCGATGAGACTGAGTGGAGTCGATCATGTGGGGGCGCAACGTTACATTCAAAGTAATTCTCAAGATTTCGGATGCTTCATCAAAAGTTTACGCTCGCCAGGAAGTCGAAACGGGAAGCTCCTTGAAGCGCTTTCTGATAGAGCAGTTCTGCCTGCTGACTGCTCCTGCTTAAGAAGGCATAACATCTGTATGTGGCAATCAACGTAGGTGTTAGAGCTTAAAGCCTAAAGCTGAACGCTAAAAACTGAACGCTAAAAGCTGAACCGCCTATGATGAAGAATGAATGCTCTAGTTTCGCACCATGCAATTTATCGATCAGGCAGAAGTACAGGTACAGGCAGGTAATGGAGGTGATGGGCTAGTTGCCTTCCGCCGAGAGAAGTACGTGCCTGCTGGAGGACCGTCGGGCGGTAATGGTGGTCGAGGTGGTTCCGTAATTTTTCGCGCAGTGGAGAACCTGCAAACATTGCTGGATTTTCGCTACAACCATCTGTTTAAAGCAGACGATGGGCAACGGGGTGGACCAAACAACCGTACAGGAGCCGCAGGGCACGATCGCATCATTGATGTTCCGTGCGGCACGATGATTTACGACGCAGAAACGGGTGAACTGTTGGGCGATCTGGTTGAACCGAACCAAACGTTCTGTGTGGCAAAGGGGGGCAAAGGCGGGTTAGGCAATCAGCACTTTCTTAGTAATCGCAACCGTGCCCCCGAGCGAGCCTTACCCGGACTGCCCGGAGAAGCTCGCTTTCTACGCATGGAACTGAAACTGCTAGCTGAAGTAGGCATCATTGGTCTGCCGAATGCGGGTAAATCAACACTGATTGCAGCACTGTCTGCGGCTCGACCCAAAATTGCTGATTATCCCTTTACAACGCTAGTGCCCAATTTGGGTGTGGTGCGTAAGCCGACGGGAGACGGTACTGTCTTTGCCGATATTCCGGGTCTGATTGAAGGCGCACATATGGGAACAGGCTTGGGGCACGACTTTCTACGCCACGTGGAGCGGACGCGGTTGCTCTTGCATCTCATTGATGTGACAAGCCCTGATCCGATCGCCGATTACCATACCATCCAGCAGGAACTCCATGCTTATGGACGTGGGCTGACCGATCGTCCCCAACTCTTAGCGCTTAGTAAACTGGATGCGATGAGCCAGGAAACTGAAGCGATCGATGACCTTGCAGCCCAACTGCACGCATTAAGTCACGTACCTGTTTTTCAAATTTCAGCCGTCGCACGCATTGGGTTAGAGCCATTGCTTAACCAAATCTGGCAATCTTTGGATGAGCTACAAGCCGAGGAATTGGAAGCCGAAACGCTTAACAACAGCCTAGAACCGCTCGACCTTAATGCCATTGCTCCGGCCCCATTGAATATCTAAAGGCAGGATTTACCTGACTGGCAATCGCTCGGCTAACAGTCGTAGCCTCCCATTAGGGAGTCTGAGTCATTGCAGTATTGGCGGGAAGGCTAAGGGCACGATCAGAATCAACAGGCATACTGTTCTCAGCCCTAGGCAGTGGTTGCTCTGGTGCCGTCGCAGGATTTACAGCCGGACGAGGTTGGGCTGCCGGAACACGGTTGAAATACTGATAAACAGCGCGGGACGTATTTGCCACCAGGTCATAGGCGCTATCGTCATTGAACGAGCGCTTCACCAGCACCGTCAGCGAGTAACGCTTGCCATTGGGCATATCAATCAAGCCAACATCGCCAATCAGCCCGCCAATATCCCCAGTTTTGTGAGCGATCGTTGCGCCCTTACCCAAACCCTGAGGCAGTTGGCTGCGGTTGACCGTGCGCTGCATGATGTCCAACACGCGATCACGCGATCGCATCGAAACCAGTTCCCCCTGACTAATACGCGTCATCAGAAATGCCAGCTCTTTAGGGCTAGTCATATTCGTTCCGCTTAAGTCGGGCAACAGATTGTTGAGTGTTGTAGAAACCAACCCCCAAGACTGAAACCGCTGGTTTAAGGCTGCGATACCGCCCAAGCGAGCGATGATCATATTCGTAGCTGTGTTGTCGCTAATGGTAATCATTTTGGTTGCGGTTTCCAGCGCTGTGAGCTGTGTGCCCACAGGCAACCCTTGCAATTCGCCTGATCCGCCTGCCACTAATTCTTTTTGCATTGTGAGCCGCTCGTCCAGACGAATTTTACCTTCGTCAATATCCTGGAAAAAAGCAACTAAAATCGGCACCTTAATGGTGCTAGCGGCGGCGAAAGAGGCACCACCGTTGAGATCCATATAGGCATTAGTATCCAGATCAAACAGGAACATTCCTGGTGTGAGTTTAGGATGCTGCAATGCCAGCGTTTGCAATGCCGCTTTGAGAGCTGTCAGTTCTTGCCCGATTTGGGGTTGTTGTGCTGCTGAAGGATTTTCTGTTGTCGTGCCCTGTGACACTACGACTGACTGAGCGATCGGTGTGCTTCCAGCAGCGCCACTTTTTGAGGTTGCTTGCTGCGATGCGCCTGCAGATAAGCGAGCAGCCGGATCAAACATCGACATCACTGTGCCAACCAAAACGCCGATGCCAACGCTCAAAATCAGCATCCGCGCTGCATAAAGCCCTGCGGAAAAACCGCGCGATCGCGAACGAGCTGGAGTATCGCGCTTCTGGTTAGAGGCGGACGATCGCGCGTTCCAGTCAGTGCCCTGCGAACTCTCAGCGATCCCCAAACCGTTGCGACGTTTGGTAGACAGTCCACGACGAGCTGAAGACCGTCCTACCTGTTGCTGTGAAGAAGCACTTGCTTGATCTCGCTCTCCCGTTTGGGCTGACAACTGAAACGCTGGAATAGCCCGTGAGCCAGAGTTTTTAAAGGCACCACGACCCTCTCTGGTAGCGGGTAACCTTCCGCGCGATGACACAGTGCTAAGGGTAGAGGAAGAGCCGCCAAATTGCCGCGATCGCCCAAAGACCGCCTGCCGCACTTGTTCATCAGCTAATTTCGCAGCAGCCTGATCCTTAGTAAGGCGTAATCGTTCGTTAGGCTTCGACCGCTGAAAAAAGTTGCGCGGTGAATCAACGTTAGCCCCCTTAACGTCTTTTCGCGTTGCTGGCTGTTGCTTTGATCGACGCGACAGCCGCTTACTTCCCTGCCCGAACAAAATTTGCCAAAGGTTTCCCCGCTGCCGTTTATTAGTACGAGCACTGATGCCCGCTCGTTGTAAACCAGGATCTCTTGTGCCAGAAGGCTGATGAGCACTTGATCGAGGGTGCTCTAGTGGCGATTGCCGATGAGCGTTTGGGTAATCACGCAACGATCGCCCTGATCCAGACATTTGAGTGGAAGAGAAGGAATTATCACTGCGTGATCTGCGCGACAAATCGCCCGGCTCTGGCATAACACACTCCAACAAAAAGCTGAGAGAAACGATTAAAGCTGATACAAACGTGAGATGCAATCCCCGCTTTACAGTAGCAGAGCAATACTGCCAGCGCCGACGACATTTTGCTACTCGCTTGCCTTGCCGCCCAAGCTATCAGAATTGTAGACTAACCTCTCCTCAAAAAAACGTGATTTCTTGACGACCGACATCAATCCCTGGGCAGGATGTCTATGTCCTTGTAGCCCTTGCCATTTAATCCTCAGTGGGTGTGAGATCGCTCTTTGTCTGCTTGTCAAGCGTCCCAGCTTTTTGAGTTGCCCATTCAACCTGGCTCAAAATGCCCCGCAACATTGCCACCTCGTCGCTAGAGGGCAGTGCCCGGTTAAACAAGCGCCGAAACTTGTGCATACGGCTGGCGGCTGTGTGTGGATGCAGATAGCCGATCGCTAGCAAAACCGTCTCCAACTGTTGGTAATAACCCTCTAAAATATCGAAAGCAGCGGGGGCAAAGGGAAGAGGAGAGAAGGAAGCGGGAAGAGGAGAAGGGGCGACGGGGAGAGGGGCAGCAGGAGAAGAAAGAAATTGGTACAACTCATAGCAGCAAATCGCTACTGCTTGCGCCAGGTTCAGCGCCGCATACTCAGGGTGAGACGGAATCGCCACAAAACGCTGAGCATGATTGAGTTCTTCATTGCTCAACCCTCGGTCTTCGGGGCCAAAGATCAGCGCCCCCATTGCTTGTCCGTTTTCTAGCTGGAGCGGTTCCAGTAGCCAGGGCAGGGCAGTTCTAGGAGGCTCTAAGATGGTGTCAACCCTAGGGCGGGCAGTGGTCGCGATCGCTCGTTGGCATCCGCGTAACGCCTCCGGCAGCGTTGCTACCACTGTCGCCGCTGCCAACACATCTGCCGCATGAACCGCCATCAGTAGTGCATCTGCACCGAGTTGATCGCACTGTGGATTTACAAGCACCAAATGCTGCAAGCCCATGTTTTTCATGACGCGGGCGATCGCACCTACATTCAGCGCACCAGCCGGTTCAACCAGGACAATGCGAATTGTTGCCAAAACCGACTCAGCCATGTGTTAGAAGGTGAAGAGTAAGAGCTTAAAAGACGGTACAGATTGTGTGGTGTTCTGCGCTAATTCTGCATTCTATCGCCTGACCCTTTACTATTATCTTCTCACTCCTCACCATCATGGGACGCGCCCGCTCAAAAGCTGACTTACCAACAAAAATCTGCCCCGTGTGCGATCGTCCCTTCACCTGGCGCAAAAAGTGGGAAGATTGCTGGGATGAAGTGAAATACTGCTCAGAGCGCTGCCGTCGCCGCCGTTCACAGAGCCAGTAGCTGTGGTTGTAAAGCTCTGTAGGCATAGAAGGAAGCGGTTAGTTGTTAGCTGTTAGCAGTTTTCTTTCCGCTACTGTTACTTAATGGTAGTAAAACGTTTACAGCACAGAGGTTTCAATCATGGCAGCAGAACGGGTGCAGCCCAAGCTGATTATTCACGGTGGAGCCGGAAGTTCCTTAAAAGGTAAGGGCGGCGCTGAGTCGGTACGTAAATCGCTGTATCGAGTGATTGATGAAGTCTACGAGTTGCTGCTGTCAGGCGCAGCGGCTTCAGCAGCGGTCATTCATGGCTGCCAGATGTTAGAAGATGATCCCCGCTTTAATGCTGGCACTGGCTCTGTTTTGCAGTCAGATGGACAAATTCGCATGAGCGCTGCCCTAATGGATGGAGCCAGCCAACGCTTTAGCGGTGTCATTAATGTTTCACGGGTGCAGAATCCCATTCACCTGGCAAAGGCGCTGCAAACCTCCCACGATCGCGTTCTGTCAGATGTGGGAGCCGCTGAGCTGTTGCGCGAACTCGAACTACCCGCCTACGATCCCCTGACGGAAATTCGGCTTCAAGAATGGATACAGGAACGCCAAGGCAATTTTTCGCGAGAGATGGCAGGCGTTGTAGCCGAGCGCGAACTGGTTGAAGATACGTCTAGGCGTGGCACGATCGGCGTTGTTGTTCTAGACAATCAAGGACGCATTGCAGTCGGCACGTCAACGGGTGGCAAAGGCTTTGAACGCATTGGGCGCGTTAGCGACTCTGCCATGCCTGCAGGCAACTATGCGACGGCTCACGCGGCAGTCAGTTGTACTGGTATTGGCGAAGATATTATCGACGAATGTTTGGCAGCCCGTATTGTCGTGCGGGTAGACGATGGACAACCGTTGGTGGGCGCTTTCGAGCGTTCGTTTCGAGAAGCACACAAGCATCAGCGCGATTTAGGCGCGATCGGTCTAGATGCGACTGGTGCGATCGCGTGGGGCAAAACGAGCGAAGTCCTTCTTGCTGCTTACCACAATGGTGAAAGAGTCGGTGACACACTGGACTGGAACGATGGCACGCTGGTGGGCGGTCTTTCAGAATGTAGTGCTAATCACCTGTAGCTCTTTGTCGCAAGGGGTGGAGTTTGTCCTCTCCACCCAAGAAACATCTTTGTGTCCTGTCGAGAATTAATGTAACGACAGGCTCAATCGAGCGTAAGCCCAAATCTTTGGAGCCTAATAGAGTCACAGATACTGTCAGATTCAAAATCTATCTTTATGCATAATCTTTGCATCACCTTTTCCCGTACAACAGAGTGAGGTTAAGGAGATGCAGGTGTGAATGTTTTCAGATAAACCCGATCGAGAGCTGGTTGAAGAGGATGTCTTTATCTTTCCGGCCTCGTTTGCTCAACAGCGCTTATGGTTTATCGAACAACTGCTTCCTGGAGACGCTCTCTACGTTATTCCGCTGGTTTTCCGGCTTACAGGTTCGCTCCAGCGATCGCTCCTCCATCAGAGTTTGCAGGCGATCGTGCAGCGTCATGAAAGCCTCCGCACCACCTTTGATGTCGTGGATGGACAACTGATGCAGGCGATCGCGCCTGAGTTGCCAGTGCCACTCAACTTCACAGATTTACGAGCCTTGCCCGCTAGCACCCGCGAAGATAGTGCGCTGGCTCAAATCTGGCAGACAATTCAACAGCCGTTTCATTTAAACCAGGGACCACTGTTTCGCGTCCAGTTGTGGCAATTGCAAGATACGGAACATCTGTTGCTGCTGGCACTGCATCACATTGTTTTTGATGAGTGGTCAAGCGGTGTGTTGATTCGCGAGTTGGGCGCACTTTACGCGGCGTTGGTGGAAAACAAACCGATCGCGTTGCCAGACTTACCCATTCAATATGCTGATTTTGCCCACTGGCAGCGGGAGTGGTTGCAAGGAGAGGTGCTAAACGCCCAATTACGCTACTGGAAGCAGCAGTTAGCAGATGTCCCAGTGCTTAGTTTACCTGGTGCGGCAGCTCGTCCGCTCTTGCCTTCGGTAGTGCAGGGGCATCAGGGTGCCAGCCAACTATTGGAATTACCACAGCCGTTGTTGGATGAGTTAGAGGCACTAAGCCAGCAGGCAGGCGTAACGCTGTTTATGACTCTGCTGGCAGCCTTTCAGACGTTGCTACATCGCTATACTGGGCAGACTGATCTGGCGATCGGCTCTCCCATTGCTAATCGTCATCGCAGCGAGTTGGAAGGGTTGATTGGGTTCTTGGTCAATAGTCTGGTGCTGCGAACCAATCTGGCAGGCGATCCCACCTTTCGTGAGTTGTTAGACCGGGTGCGGGATGTCACTTTGGCAGCGTATGCTCATCAGGACTTACCGTTTGAAAAGCTGGTAGAAGAACTGCAACCCGTTCGTAGCCTCGGTCAAAATCCGCTCTTTCAGGTGGTCTTTGCGCTGCAAAATACACCTATGGAGCAACTGACGTTGCCGGGCTTAATCCTTAGCCCTGTGGAGTTGGAGACGAAGACTTCACGCTTTGACCTGGAACTTTATGTTTGGAAAAGTGCAGACAACTTCAGAAATCTCTGGGGTAAGGGTTGGCAGCAAGCGGATGGGTTGCGCGGTGTCATCGTTTACAACACGGCTTTGTTTGATTCGACCACGATCGCAGCACTGCGGCAGCACTTTCAAACGTTATTGGAGGGGATCGTCGCAAAGCCAGAGACTCCTCTCTCGGCATTGCCATTGCTAACGGTTGCAGAACAACGATCGTTGTTACAGCAGCGGCAGGGCAAGCAATCCAGTTATCCCGCTCATGTTTGTATCCACCAACTGTTTGAAGCCCAGGTTAAGGAACGACCCACCGCGATTGCCATCCAATTCAACGATCAATCGTTTACCTATCAGGCATTAAATCAAGGTAGTAATCAACTGGCGCGGTATTTGCAACGGTTAGGAGTTGGTGCTGTGCCCGTTGGCATCTGTCTGGAACAAGGGGTGGAAGCGATCGCGGCAATGTTGGCAATTCTCAAAGTCGGTGGTGCTTACGTGCCGCTTGATCCCACCTATCCCCCAGAGCGGCTGCACTTCATGCTGGAGGATGCGGGCATTACCGTGGTGCTGACTCAGGCAGACTGGGCAGAGGTACTGCGAACTGACCACACAACGATCGTTTGTTTGGAGCAAGCCTGGGGCACCATCGCTAAGGAGTCGGATGAAAACCTGTCGGCTCCCTGCACTGCCGATCAACTTGCCTACGTCATCTATACTTCTGGCTCCACCGGAACGCCCAAAGGTGTGATGGTGCCGCATCGGGCAGTGAATCGGTTGGTGTGTAACACCAATTATGTGCAGATCGAACCAGGCGATCGTGTGGCACAAGTGGCAAACCTCGCCTTTGATGCCGCCACCTTTGAAGTTTGGGGTGCTTTATTAAACGGTGCCCAACTGATTGGTATAGAGCGGGAAACGACACTGACCCCCACGGCGTTTGTCGCTGCCTTGCAACAGCAGCGCATCAGCATTCTGTTTCTGACGACCGCGTTATTTAATCAAACGGTGAGCCAGATTCCTACTGCCTTTCGAGCGCTCAAATACCTGCTGTTTGGCGGTGAAATGGTGAATGTGGATTGCGTGCGATCGGTGGTGCAACAGGGCAAACCCCAGCATCTCATCCATGTCTATGGACCCACTGAAAACACGACCTTTTCCACCTGGTACGAGGTGCAAAACGTTTCAGAGAACGCCACGACCATTCCCATTGGTCAACCAATTGCTCAGACCCAGGTGTATTTATTAGATGCTAGGCAAAATCCAGTCCCAGCAGGTGTGGGCGGTGAACTTTATTTAGGTGGCGATGGGCTGTCACGGGGCTATTTGAAGCGTCCAGAGCTGGCAGCAGAACGGTTTATTGACAATCCCTTTAAAGAGTGGGGCATGGGGCATGAGGCAAAGCACTCAACTCCTGGCTCCCAACGCTCAACGCTCTACAAGACGGGCGATCGCGCCCTGTATCGTTCTGATGGCGCGCTTGAGTTTTTAGGACGCACAGACCATCAAATCAAACTGCGCGGTTTTCGGGTGGAACTGGGCGAGATTGAAACGGCGATCGCTCAACATCCAACCGTGCGAACGGCTGTAGTGGTGCTGCGAGAGATGGACAACGCGCCAACAGAGACGCTGCGCGAACGACAGTTGGTTGCCTATGTTGTACCCGACGGGGCAGTTGTACCGACAGAGCGGGAGCTGCGATCGTTTCTCAAAACAAAGCTACCGCTTTATATGCTGCCTGCAGCCGTTGTAGTGCTAGACGCATTGCCACTCACTGCCAATGGCAAGGTGAACCAGAAGGCATTGCCACCGCCTCACGTGGCTGTTGCGATGGAAGCCAGCCCAATCATTGCACCCACCACCTCCCTAGAGGCATCCCTGGTCGAAGTCTGGACGCAACTCCTGGGACGGACAGTGGGCATCCACGACAATTTCTTTGAGTTGGGTGGGCATTCCCTGCTGGCGACTCAGCTTGTCTCGCGTCTGCGCGATCGCTTGCAAGTGGAATTGCCGCTACGCAGTGTGTTTGAAGCGTCCACAATCGCAGCACTGGCAGAGAAGATTGAAGCGCTGGAGGCAGCGCAAACAGTCTCCAGCAGGGCACCTCGCCAGCAAGCAGCAACGGCACAACGACGTGAGGAAGTAGAACTATGACGCAGAAAACGATCGCTGAATTTGTTTCCCAGCTAAACAGCCTGGATGTAGAGGTTTTTGTGGAGGGCGATCGCGATTCATCCTTAGAGGCGATACGTTTGCGCTGTACTGCTCCCGAGGGAACGCTAACCACTGCATTGCGTCAGGAATTAGCCGATCGTAAAGCCGAACTTGTTTCGTACCTGTCTCAGGAGAAGGCAGAGGGCAGAGGGCAGAGGGCAGAGGGCAAGGACATACTATTTTCTCCAACCTCAACTCCTGCTGCTCGACTCCCGACTCGTACGCAAAGTCCCCTTTCCTTTGCTCAACAGCGCTTGTGGTTTCTCTATCAACTCACTCCAGGCAACCCTTTCTACAATGTGCCTGCTGCCATCCGCTTAACGGGGACGCTGGATCAAACGGCGCTGGAGCGATCGTTTCAGGCAGTGGTGCGTCGTCATGCTGCCCTTCGCACTACTTTTACAACCCATGAGGGACAGCCGGTTCAAGTCGTTGAACCCGATATCACGGTTGAGTTGGCGGTTGTAAATTTGCAGGCAGTGGCGGTGAGCGATCGCGAACGCATTAGCCAACAGCTAGCTACAGCTGAAGCCCAACACCCATTTAATCTCACCACCGATCCGCTGTTGCGAGTGACGTTGCTGCAATTTGACTCTAGTGAGTCAGTGCTGCTGCTGACGATGCATCATATCGTTGCCGATGGCTGGTCGTTGGGCGTGTTGATCAAAGAATTGGCGTATTGCTACACCGCCTTTGTAGAAGGGCGATCGCCCAGCTTGCCACCCTTACCCATCCAGTACACAGATTTTGCTGACTGGCAGCACCGTTGGTTGCAGGGAGAGGTTTTAGAGAAACAACTGGCTTACTGGCGAAAGCAATTACAGGCGTTGCCAGTACTACAATTGCCCAGCGATCGTCCTCGTCCTGCCGTTCAGACCTACCGGGGCGCAACCTATCCCCTGCAAATTTCCGCTACGCTGACACAAGCCTTAGAGACACTCAGCCAGCAGTCGGGCGCATCGCTCTTTATGACCTTGCTGGCAGCTTTTCAAACGCTGCTGTATCGCTATACCGAGCAGACTGATATTGCGATCGGCTGTCCCATTGCTAACCGCCATCGAAGTGAGTTGGAAGGGCTGATTGGCTTTTTTGTAAACAGTTTGGTGCTGCGATCAAATTTGTCTGGTCAGCCCACCTTCCGTACTTTATTGGAGCGGGTGCGCAATGTTGCCCTGGAAGCTTACAAATATCAGGACTTGCCGTTTGAGAAGCTGGTCGAAGCGTTAGATCCCGATCGCGATCTCAGCCGCAATCCCTTATTCCAGGTTGCCTTTGCGCTCCAAAATGCGCCCATGCAGCCCTTAGAATTGCCAGGTTTAACGCTGACACCTGCGCCGTTAGAGTCAGGCAGCACTCGGTTTGATCTGGAAGTTCACCTATGGGAACCTGCTCACGGGCTGCGAAGCTTATGGCAATCGCAGGAAGGTTTGAGCGGCTTTATCTCCTACAGCACTGACTTGTTCGATCGCGACAGAATTGGTCGCCTCATTGGTCATTTTCAAACGTTGCTGGAAGGCATTGTTGCCAACCCTGATGCGTCTCTAGCAGACTTGCCGCTGCTCACACCCGTAGAACAGCAGCAGCTTGTTGGATGGAACCGCTCCCCCCTAGCCCTTCTTGAAAAAGGGAGGAATCAGTCTGAAGTCCCCGTTTCTAAGGAAGATTTAGGAGGAGCACGCTGCTTCCATCACCTTTTTGAGGCGCAGGTGGCATTAGAGCCAGAGGCGACCGCCCTTGTGTCAGAAGAGGGATCGCTCACCTACCAAGAACTCAACCAGCAAGCGGATCAGTTGGCGCACACCTTGCACGAGATGGGCACTCAACCCGGTGATCTGGTGGGCTTGTGTGTCGATCGCTCTGCCGACATGGTGATTGGCATTCTCGGCATTCTTAAAGCTGGCGGAGCCTATGTGCCGCTCGACCCCAACTACCCAAGCGATCGACTTCACTTTATGTTGACCGATACGCAGGTGCCGCTTTTGCTGACGCAGTCCTGGTTGGTCGAACAGCTACCGCGATCGCAAGCAACGATCCTTTGTCTGGATCAACCCTTGCCCCCTGCGCCTTTGCCTCGGGGAGAGCAGATTGAGAGTGAGGGTTTCACCGTTACGCCTGATCAGCTTGCCTATGTGATTTATACGTCTGGTTCAACGGGCACACCAAAAGGCGTTCTCCTCTCTCATCATGGGTTGTGCAATGTCGTTGAAGCACAGCAGCAAGTCTTTCATCTTTCCCGCAGCAGTCGCATTCTGCAATTTAGTTCGCTGAGTTTTGATGCCTCCATTTTTGAGCTTGCCCTGGCATTTGGTTCGGGTGGCACCTTATATCTTCCACCCAAGTCTGCCCAGCTGCCGGGCATGGCATTGGTACAATTTCTAAACGACAACGCGATTACCCATGCCCTACTGACTCCAGCAGTGCTAGCTGTGCTGCCGCCTACGGTACTACCTGCCCTCCAGGTATTGATTACAGGTGGAGAAGCCTGCTCCAGTCAGGTGGTCGATCGCTGGGCAGTGGGGCGGCACTTCTTCAACGCGTATGGACCGACAGAAGTCACCATCTGGGCAACCGTTGCTGAACTTCATCCAGGCGACAACCCATTGACGATCGGTCGCCCCATTCTCAATACCCAGGTGTATATTCTGGATGCCAACCTAAATCCTGTGCCCGCAGGCATTCCAGGTGAGCTATACATTGGCGGTGCCGGACTCGCTCGTGGCTATCTCAATCGTCCAGAGCTGACAGCAGAACGGTTTGTTTCTAATCCATTTCCGGGGAAGGGCGACGCAACCCCAACTCCCTTGCTTTATAAAACGGGCGATCGTGCTTTCTTTCGCACTGACGGCACCATTGAGTTTCTCGGTCGGGTCGATTACCAAATTAAAATCCGAGGGTTTCGGGTTGAATTAGGCGAAATTGAAGCAACACTGCAACGCCATCCCGCGATTCAGGAAGCAATCGTCATCCCTTCCGGCGAACCATCAAACGAGATGCGCCTCATCACTTACTTCAGCCTCGATCGCCAACATTTTCAGCAAACCATTCTGCAATCGCTGCAAACTCAACATATTCAATACTGGCAAACCCTTTACAACCAAACCTACCAGGCTCCACAGCCTACAGCCATTACCCCACAACATCCAGTTGAGCGCTCACGCCGAAACTCTACCCCCCCATTCAACATCACCGGTTGGAACAGCAGCTACACCGGAGAGCCCATTCCCCTTGAGCAAATGCAAGAGTGGGTGAGCGATCGCGTCCAGCAAATGCTTGCCCTTAAACCCAAGCGAATCTTGGAAATCGGTTGTGGTACTGGCTTGTTACTCTTTCAACTTGCACCGCATTGCCGAAAATATGTGGGAACGGACTTTTCAAAGGATGCGTTGGAGTCAATTCAAACTCAATTGAACCCCCTCAATCTTCCTCAAGTCGAACTACTGCACCGCATGGCAACTGATTTTGAGGGTATTGATGTAGCCTCGTTTGATGTGGTGCTTTTGAATTCGATCGTGCAATATTTTCCAAGCCAGGATTATCTAATGCAGGTGTTGGAGAAAGCCATGCAAGCAGTGGCACCCGGAGGTGTTTTGTTTCTGGGCGATGTGCGAAGCCTGCCGTTATTGACGGCGTTTCATACCTGGGTGCAATTTTGTCAGGCAGATGGAGGTATGGAGCGCACCCAATTACAGCAACAAGTGGAACGATCGCGGTTTGAAGAACCAGAACTAGCGATCGATCCAGCGTTTTTTCATGCCTTGCGCGATCGCTTCCCCCAAATTCAACAGGTGCAAATTCGTCTCTCGCGTGGTCGCAGCCAAAATGAAATGACGCAGTTTCGCTATAACGTTTTGCTGCACCTAGAACCGCTACGATCCCCAACCGCTCAAGCATTGCAGGGATCGTCGGCTCACGAGCAATCGCGCTCCATCCAACAACATGATTGGCAACGTCAGCCTATTACAGTGGAAGCGATGCAAACACAACTACGTGAGACTGAACCAGAGCTAGTCACGATCGCGAATGTTGCAAACAGCCGTGTGCAGGCTGCTGTTCAAGCGGCAAACTGGTTACGCAACAACGACACGCCCAAAACAGTTGGGCGGATGCGAGAAACATTGCAGGATGCTGTTGCCTTAGCGATCAATCCTGAAGATTGGTGGGCTTTAGAAACAGTGCTGCCCTACATCGTAGAAATCACCTGGTCAACGCAATCCCATACAGGTGCTTATGATGTGCTGCTGACTCGGCAGGATGTTGATGCAACGCTTGCTGTGCCCTGCTCTCAACCGCCCAGCCAATCTAGTCAGCCCTACACAAACGAGCCGCTTCAGTCGAACTTTGCCCGTCAGCTCATCCCTGAACTCCGTCACCATCTCAAACAAACCTTGCCAGATTACATGGTGCCGTCTGCCTTTGTGCCATTGGA
Source organism: Phormidium sp. FACHB-592 (assembly GCF_014695795.1). Taxonomy (NCBI): domain Bacteria; kingdom Bacillati; phylum Cyanobacteriota; class Cyanophyceae; order Oscillatoriales; family Oscillatoriaceae; genus Phormidium; species Phormidium sp. FACHB-592. Next base: position 298,144 of record NZ_JACJOZ010000075.1, on the reverse strand, counting down.
AACGCTGCCGCTTACTGTCAATGGCAAAGTAAACCGTCGTGCCCTCCCAACGCTGAGTGATGCCCTCCCCTCCGCCAGCACGGCACTTTCCGCCAGCACTACCATTGCACCCTCAACCCAAACAGAATCAACCTTAATTGACATCTGGCAAGAACTCTTACGGCTCAAGCAAGTGACGGTTCACGACAACTTTTTTGAACTCGGTGGGCATTCCCTTCTGGCTACGCAAATGACTTCCCGTGTACGCGATGCTTTTGGGCTAGAGCTACCGTTGCAGAGCGTGTTTGAAACACCCACGATCGCTCAACTGGCTCCGATTCTGGAAACGTTGCGCGCAGTCCCTTCCGCCCCTAACGTGCCCCCGCTTGTCCGTTTGGATCGTGCGGCTTATCGTCGTCCACGATCGCAGCAATCCAGCGTTCCGGCGCAGGCTCTTCAAGACCAGGCTCTTCAAGACCAGGCTGCTCAAGACTTCGCTCCTCAAGATCTGTCCGTCCAGGCAACTCCACCATCCAACGATCAGGTTGCCTCTGAGCAAGCGATCGCCGCTCGATCGCCGCTAGTGCCCTTAACTCTGGGTGGAAGCAAGCAACCGTTCTTCTGTGTGCATCCCATGTTTGGAGTCGTGTTTCCCTACCTGGAACTAGCGCAGCAGCTAGGCAGCGATCGCAGTTTTTATGGACTTCAACCGCTGGGATTGGACGGCAAACATGCGCCCTTAACCAAGATTGAAGCGATCGCCGCTTACTACATTCAAGCCATGCAAACTCTTCAGCCACACGGTCCCTATTTTTTAGGTGGATGGTCGTTTGGTGGGTTGGTTGCCTTCGAGATGGCGCAACAGCTTACTCAGGCAGGGCAGCAAGTGGGCCTCCTGGCCATGCTTGATACGCCTGCACCGACTAGTCACCAACCGTCGTTGGGTCAAAGCCTCAAGTTTCTTCTGGGAACGGCTCTCTGGTCTACGCTACCGTTTTTGCTGGACTATGGTGCGATCGCGGCAAATCGATTGCGCTCCTTGACCTGGGTATCTCGCTGGCAGTGGTCTGCGCTGATCCGTCGGTTGCCTGAAGAATCCCGCTTACAGCTTTTGGATGAATCGGCGATCGCACCCCTGCTGCGTATTGTCTATGCCAACGCTCAAGCAGCGTACCGCTATGTGCCGCAGCCTTACCCTGATCGCATCACGCTCTTTAAAGCCACTGAGCAAGCCGATGTCATGGGGCAGGACTCAACGTTAGGTTGGAGCACTTTAACGACGGATGTGCAACTGCATCCAGTGCCGGGAAACCATCTCTCTTTGCTGAAACAACCGCATGTACAAACCCTAGCGCAGCAACTTCGACCTTATCTGGTTTAAACGCTACTTTTTCTAACTTCAGAGGGTTCTCCAGGTTCAAGCATCCCCTTAAACTCAATGCACCTTAATCCTTTGTACGGACGTTTGACTTGCCATGTTCATGCCCTTCGGTTTTCTGTTGCAATGGCTGACCAATTTATTGACCGTTGCTATTCTTGGCGGTGGCGCTTACGTTCTTTACGAATGGTATGAAGGCGACCTGGTGAGCGATCGCTGGTTATATCTAGGGGTGGGGCTGCTGCTGTGGTCATTTTTGGGCTTTCTGCCCATTTTGCTGCTGCGTCGTCCCGGCAGCGATGAACCGAGAGTAATCCGTAGCAACCGCACTGAACGTTTACCCCGACCCGATGGCAGCGAAATTCACGTCGAAATCTATGGACCCGATCGTGCTCCTACCCTGATCCTGACGCATGGCTGGGGACCTGATAGCACTGTCTGGTATTACCCTAAGCAGCAACTCACTGAGCACTTTCGCATCATTGTTTGGGATCTACCCGGTTTAGGTAAGTCCAAAAAGCCAAAAAATCGAGATTTCTCACTAGAAAAATTTGCGTGTGACCTAGAAGCAGTCTTAACGCTGGCAGGCGATCAACCCGTCATTTTGTTGGGGCATAGCATCGGCGCAATGATCCTACTGACCTTCTGCCGCTTGTTTCCACACCATCTGGGGCAACGGGTGGCTGGCTTGATTCTGGTCGATGGCACTTATATCAATCCACTAAAAACTACCATTCTCAGCAAGCTGTTGCTGACATTGCAGAAGCCGTTGCTAGAACCATTGCTTTACCTGACGATCGCATTTGCTCCCTTACTCTGGCTCATCAGTTGGCTCAGTTATTTCAATGGCACGACGCTGTTAACAACAGAAATTTCTGGCTTCACGGGCAGAGAAACACGGGGGCAGCTTAATTTCTCTAGTTTGATTGGCATTAAGGCATCACCGGGAATACTTGCGCGAGGTGTATTGGCAATGTTCAAGTTTGACGAAACAGCAACATTACCAAAAATCTCCGTTCCTACGCTGGTGGTCGTTGGTAAGTCTGACATTGCAACCCGACCCTTTGCTAGCAAACGCATCAGTACAGACATACCGCAAGCAGAACTAACGGTCCTAGCTCCGGGGGGACACATGGTACTAATGGAACGCCATCAACAATTTGCCGAAGTAGTCCAAACCTTTAGTAAGACCTGCTTGAGTTTAAAGAGTTGAGTCTATCAGGGGGAATTACAAGGGCTTTACACCTGTCTTCAATTACTCTCCAACTAAGAAGTCTCCCTCTTTTACAACTTCACTCTTCCACTCTTTCACCCCTTCACAAGAAACTACGGCTTCCCGATCGAAGCATCACTGTCCTGCTCCATCCCCTGCCGCTCAATTATGTGAAAGAAGTGCCCAATCAGGTAAAGTGACCCGCACAAAACGGTGAGAGGCGTGTCTGTTTGGGGCTGTGTTGTCCTCGCTCGGTCGAGCGAACTGTTGTAAGTTGCAGCTTCTAAAGCAGACAGTACATCAGTGTAGGTTTGGCACGCTGCCAAATCGGGGCAGATTTCGTGCGCTAAAGTAGCCAGTTCTTTGGGGTCGGCAGTGCTGTGGTCAGGAACGGGCACCAGGTAAAGTCGATCGCCCCCCCGCAAGAGCGCCTCAAAGACCTCGGCATGATCTTTGGTGGAGAGCATTCCCATCACCCAATGAATTGATGCGCTGCGATTCATGGCGATCGCGGGGCTATCCACAAATTGGCGCAAAACTTCAGCACTGGCGGGATTGTGAGCACCGTCGATGAGAATGCTGTGCCCCTGCCAAGTGAACCATTGCAACCGTCCCGCCCACTTCGTTTTGGCAATGCCGTTGACGATCGTTTCGTCTGAAAACTGCCATCCTTGCTGTCGAAGCATTTGCAGCGTAGCGATCGCGAGGGCTGCGTTATGGCGCTGGATATCACCCAGGAGGGGTGAGCGATACTTGAGCGTCTTGAGGATAATCACGCCCTCTGCCTCACTATCCGGCGACTCTGGCTGTATGTCGTACTCTTCGATGCCCTGATACTCTGCCCAGCCATCGCCTAAATCCTTTGCAGGCTGGGGATAAACCGTCAGACACTCTAGCTCGGCAGTGCGACGATGAACGACAGCAGCAGCTTCTGGCGGCAGTTGCCCAATCACTGCAACTCCACCCTGCTTAAGGATGCCTGCTTTTTCCCAAGCAATGTCTGCCAGCGTGGGACCCAGCCGTTGCCAGTGTTCGCGGCTAAGGGAGGTGATGACGCTGACGAGGGGTCGATCGCACACATTCGTTGCATCCAGTCGTCCGCCCAGCCCAACCTCCATCACCGCAATATCGACGTTCTGTTGCGCAAAGTAAAGCCATGCAGCGGCAGTAAAGACCTCAAACTGAGTGGGAGATGGCTCCAACGACTGAGCGGCTGCAATCACCTGCTGAAGGACGTGTTCTAGATCGCTGGTAGCGATCGGTTGTTCGTTGAGACAAATGCGTTCTTGCCATCTAATCAGATGGGGGGAGGTGTAGCGCCCCACACGATAGCCTGCTTCCGTTAACACAGCCGAGAGGTAGGCGCAAACGGAGCCTTTGCCGTTGCTCCCTGCTACATGGACGATCGGCACTTGCTTCTGAGGATTGCCAAGCGCTGCTAAAAGCGCTTGAATCGATTCAAGCCCTAACCTCACACCAAAACGGGCAAATTGTTGCAGTGTTGAGTCGATATCCAAAATCTCTGCGCTCTCTGTGTCTCTGCGGTTTCTTCAACTATCTTAGGCACCGAAGTCATACGTGAACGCAAGATCCCCGGCTTCTTCAAGAAATCGGGGATCTGAACAGCTAACTTTCAGAGCGATCATTTTGGATCGACGATCGCGCCCATAAACAACACCGTCCCAGTTTTGTTATCGCGGATGGCACAGAAGAAAGGGCGATCGACGTTCATTTGAAACGGCTGACTTGTGGGCATGGAGGTTGTGACGATGCCAATCGACGTCGCTGCTGCCGCTTCGGTGCCTTCTTCGTTTACCTCGACAAAGGTTTTGTGCTTTACCTGGTCGATTTTGGTGGACGCGCTACTTAGCTCATCAAAGGTGGCTTTGTTGGCATCAAAGGCGATCGACATTCCCAACGTAGACAGCGCTTTTTTCAATGCCACATCATATTCCAGCTTGAAGCGGGGCACTTGTACCGAGCCTGGTTGTGTACGAAAGCGCCCCATCCATTGCTGCCAGTTCTCAGCCGTCAGGGTTTTGGTGAAGCGAGACAGGTTGGATGTTTTCTTAGGCAGAAAGAGATACATACTGACGCGCTCGTTGCCGTAGGGGAGGCTCACTGCCTGAAACTGGTTCGTTTCGTAATACTTGTAGCTGCCAGTCTGCGCCATCGTGGGGTGACTTTTCGGGCGACCGTTCGACAGGTAAAAAGGCTTGTTAGCAGTTTCACTCGGGTCAAACGCTTTTGTCCAGTTGCCTTTGAAGTAGATGGCGTTAACCAAAAACATGACGTCATCGGGCTTCAGACCGTCCACAATTTGACTGATCTTGCCACGAGTGTATTCTTTCACCCAGTTGTTAATCGTTGCTGTAGACTCGGGGGCTGCAAAGTCTAGCTCTGTAATCTGTGCGCCGTAAAAGTCTCGATTGCGTTGGATAAAAGCTGGCTTGAAGGGGGTGCCCTGCCGTGCCCAGAGTGAGTTGGCTATCGTAAGCTGCACGCCACTATCAGGGCTTTCTAGCATTTTCTTTAGGTCAGCGTTGGCTCGGTTAAGCTGGCTCAAGCTCATGCCCTGAAGCTCCAGGGTTTTTGCCATTTGCTGTTGGGTCGCTCCGCTGGCACCGTTGTAGGTCATGGCAAGGGCGATCGCCACGCTCGACGGCGACACAAACACATTTTTCTTGTCGTCCTGCTTCAGCACCTCTGAAAACAGCTTGAACCCAAACTTGGTATTTGCAGTGACGAGCTTCGGATCAACGGCTGAGGGCTTTTGCATCGCTACCTGCTGCGGTGGTTGGGTCGGCTGCGGAGCAGTTGCCGAATTTACATTCGTCCCGTGCAAACACCCCATCAAGCCCAGCAGTAGGAAACTGCCGATCGTCACTACCCCTGTCCGCCGTAACTTACGATGACCCATCTTCCCACTCCTGACCAAACGCTGCATGCTGCTCTTTACCCCTCAACAATGCCACGTTCGGGATGGAAGGGCGCGATCGTTGCAGATTCGGTAACTGCAACAAAAAAAGTTGACAGCAAAATGCGCCTGGTTTCTTTGTATAAGCATCTCCAAGTAGCTTGTCAAAGCTAACTATGAATTAAGTGGCTCATAATTATTTGTAAGATGCATTGAGCGAAGTCGAAACGCCCTCAGTTCTGCGTGTCGGTGGGTTGAGCGCAGTCGAAACCCGAGCTCTCAGTAGTGCTTAATTTAGCCCTCCTACTTGTTTTTTACAAATTGGGTGTCGAGAATCTGTACAGCTAGGAGCCACAAGCTTTTTGCAAGATAGAAGCATCTATAGTATCAACTTTGACTGCTTCCCAAGCTGTAGTTTCTTTAAAGACTCTCATCGACTGATCATCAAAAAGAGCAATGAGCTGTTTCACTCTAGACTTCTTTTCTTTACAGGTATATTCCCGCGTCACAATAGTAGCAACAGTGCCATCTTCTTCCGGCTTTTGCCCGATTTCAAACGTTTTGATCTCGGAAACATTCCCTTTGCGTTTGATAGAGCTTCGATCAAGAAAAAACTTGTTGCCTGCATCACTCTCTGCGACAAAGAACCAGTCCTCAGCTTGAGCAGCAGTGGCGAGAACAACAACGGTTGCTGTTAGGAAAAGCGAACAATAAACTCTCGAAATTCTCATACTTTTCAGCTTTTTAGTAACGAACGACATACCAGAACAACTAACTCACTTAATCACCAATTTGCACCGTACCAGAAGTGCAACAGTTTAATGGCTGGATCACTAGCGGCAGGCATCGACCAACCGAAGCAGAAGCAGCTAAGCCACCTAGCACAGGCAAGAATTAGATGAAGAGGCTAGGTTTCCCTGCATTAACCTAACCGATAATATCGGCGATCGCGATGTTTTGCTTTTATTTGATCAAAGCCCTAGTTTGGATGGGTATATTGACATCAGATAGTTTTGTCCAGGACTAGAGAATAATTGCCACTTTTAGGAGTTCTGCCAGAGAAAGCCCTCCCAATCAAGCTTTTTCTCTGTCTTTTACAAAAGCGCTCCACATGGCAGCGTAGATAGTTGAATATTTTTTGTACTAGTCTGACTCTCACTCACTCTCTGACTCTCACTTACTCATACAATAGGAGCATTCTGCATGAACACAAAACCTACACCCGCATTCGTCGCGGCATCATATTTCGCTCTAGCAGTGGGGATGGTTGCCTTCCTCATGGGGCTTTGGAATTCTTCAATGCTTTTGGATGAAAGGGGGTTGTACTTTACGCTTTTAATGTACGCCCTCTTTTCTGCAGTCTCGCTACAAAAGAGTGTTCGCGATCGCAGTGAAGGCATTCCAGTTACCAGTTTTTACTACGGGATTTGTTGGTGCTCCATCATTCTCTGTGTCGGTTTACTCTCTGTTAGTTTATGGAATGCCAGTTGGGCATTGAGCGAAAAGGGCTTTTATGGCATGGCTTTTCTGCTCAGCTTGTTTGCAGCAATTGCCGTTCAGAAGAATACCCGAGACCTAAGCACAACTTTGGATAGGCTAAAGAGCCGCTAGCCAAACAGGACTACCGTAAGCAGCGAAAAAAGCGCGATCACCTCTCATCGTCGATCGTGTTGAGTATAGTTAAATCCTTGCCCTTATTGTCGATCGTGCTCAGCCACTAGAATGAAGAGAGGCTTTGTAAACGGTTGTGAACTGACGCATGACATCTCTGCATTGGCGACATCGGGTAGGCAATCAGCGCGATTGGGTTTGGCGCGGCTGGCAGACTCGCTACACCTACCTTCGAGCCGCGAAACCGGGGAGTACAACGCCGCTCATTTTGCTGCATGGGTTTGGCGCGTCGATCGGGCATTGGCGCAACAACCTGGATGCATTGGCAGAGCATCACACCGTTTATGCACTGGATATGTTGGGTTTTGGCGCCTCTGAGAAAGCCTGTGCATCCTATAAAACCGATCTGTGGGTCGAGCAGGTTTACGACTTTTGGCAAACTTTTATCCAAACTCCTGTAGTGCTGGTGGGAAACTCGATCGGCTCGCTGATCTGTATGGCTGCTGCTGCTGCTCATCCCGATATGGTTGCAGGCGTGGTGATGATCAGCCTGCCCGATCTGTCGATGGAAGAAGAAGCACTGCCGAAACCATTGCGTCCTTTGGTTGCCAGTGTCAAACGCTTGATCCTTTCGCCACTTTTGCTTAGAGCGTTGTTCCCCCTAGTGCGACGACCAAAGTTTGTGCGTACTTGGGCATCGATCGCCTACGCTCAGCCAACCGCCATCACTGACGAACTGATCGACATCCTTGCAGGACCGCCCCAAGACCGGGGTTCGGCTCAAGCCTTTGCCGCCATTTTTAGAGCCGTTACCGATGCGCGCTATAGTCCTCACATTAGAACCGTCTTACCGACGCTGACAGTGCCAATGCTGTTGCTCTGGGGACAGCAAGACCGCATGATTCCCAAACAGTTTGCCCGTCCAAGTCAGTACGGTGAGTACAATCCCAACCTCAAACTGATTGAACTTGAGAATGCGGGACATTGCCCCCACGATGAATGTCCAGAGCAGGTGAACGAAGCGATTTTAGACTGGCTGGTTTCGTGGAAACTTGAGAGGGGTGAGGAGAGAATAGCAAAGGTAGAAGAGTAGAGCGAGAGCAGAGAGGATAGCTGATAACGCCCTGGCAAGAAGGTGTGAAGCCTACCTAGAACTTCCCCTGCCTCCTCTGCTCCTCATCCTCCTACGCAATGCTGCCGCGTTTTCTGGCTTCCTTGTAGGAGGTGCCAACGTTTTTCAAGCCAGCGCGAATCATTTGTTGTTCTAGAAGGGCAAAGAAACGGCTGCGATCGCCCCCCCTTACAACTGCCTGATTGTGTGCCTCTGCCAATGCCACTGGATAGCCATACCCTTTCTGCACCTGTGCCAACGTTAGACTAAGCGCTGTATCTAGCAAATTAGCATCTTCTGCAACCCAGGCAGGGAACTCAATGCGGGCGATCTCTGTACCGACATGGACATAGCAGAAGTAGATGTGATGGTTTCCGTAAAGCTCTAGAATGCGGGCAGAACTCCGCCAGAGAGGGCTGCGCTGTCCAGGTTTTAGCTCCATTGCCCACAGGGCTGCATCCTTCAGTGGCTCTAATACCTGACAGGGCGCATGAGCCAGTGGAAAGCCTTCACGATCGCCCAACCCACTACAGTGCGTGGGGCAATCAGGCGTATCGTAGGGGCAGGCTTGCAACCGCAGAAAGTTGAGCGCTTCCCCACTCCGCGAGGCGCTGATGTAGCCAACGAGTGGAATCCCCAGAGTGCGAAGTTTCTCCCAGGCATCCAGAATAGACGGCAAGATGCGATCGCGTGCCTCCCCTGGCAACGAGTCGAGAAACCAGTAAATGAGAGAGCCATCGACCATTGCGAGGGAGTCGGGAGTCGGGAGTTGAGAGGTTTTGAGTTTTGAGTTTTGAAATGTTTTTGCCTCCGTGTCTCCACATTTCCACGTTTCCGTATCCTCTCTTGCCTCCCCTGCTGCTTCTGCCTCCTGCCTTCTGCCTTCTGCCTCCTGGCTTCTAATCTCTTCTCCTAACTCCGCCAGCACGATCGCCTCCGACACTGTGCGCCGATAACCCATCCATTCTTCGGTGCGGATGCCCCACTGGCGTGAGACGTAAAGATCTTCAGGACGGTAAAACACTTCGGGCAAGCTATCGAGCAGGGGAAGACGGTTTTGACCGTAATGCAGCACAATCCGCCCAACGTTGATGAGGTAGCAATAGGCAATTTCGTGGTGGCTGGGGGCGATTTGAGACCCATCAGTTGCCAAAACAGTGTGAGCCGCCGGTGGAACAGGAATACTGCCGCGCAGGTTGAGCGACTCGACTGGTGCGGCAGCAGTAAAGCTAAGGCGATCGCGCCAGGTCTGTTGCTGCTCAACTAATACATCCTGGTGGCGATGTGCCAGTCCTAACAGCGTTTGCGCTCGTTCTAGCCGCTGTTTAGTTGCCGTTGCTTCAAGCGTTAGCTGCTGACTGATGCCCTGCATTTGTTGGGCAAGCTTTGTGAGGTCAAGCATAGGAGGAAGGCGTAGGGGGGCGTAGAGAATGGGCTTTGACGTGAGCTTTCGACCTGCGCTCAAGCCGAAGGGCGCTCAACCGAACGGGCGTTTGGAGAAGTTTTGAGTTGTAAGTGAGGTGTCGCTTATTTTCGCTTTGTGGCGGAGTGAGAGGAGTCGGCAACAGGTCGAAGAGTGTTCTGCATTACCTCCTCTGCCTTCCCTGCTCCCTTCTAGCTGCTGGTTGCTCACTCCTTGCGCCTCGCTCCGCTTCTTTCTTTACCTATTTTCCAAAATTTTTTGATCAACTCTCCAAAATATGTGTAACATCGCTGGTGAGTAAGAGCGCTAGAGAGGGAAAGTCTTTTTTCTGCCGATCGCACCCTTCATTATTGTAGTAAGGGCAATGTATGATTGCTTTCAAACGTAGGGTCAAGACTGCGATTGATGGCTTTAATGATGGTTGCTTAAGACAAAAAGGTTTTTGCTTTCAAGCCTCCTTACCCAGCGCAGACTTCGGATCGTTTTTCTTTGTTGAAAAGCTGCTAAATTGGTGAATCTTTTTAAGGTTTATCTCTTTATTTCTAAAGTGGTCGATCTGAACTAGATTGGGTATCATACCTAACACTAGATTCTGCTTGATTCGTTTTTATAAACTCGCCTTTAACTGTTTAAGTGAGTAGACAGCATTGTGGTTAACTCTCTGAGAAATCTGCTTCCTGGAAAGCCTAAGGGCATTGGTATTGAGCTGTCTCCCGATCGGATTAGCGTGGCTCAGCTACGCAAGCAAGGTCAGACGTTTAAACTAGAGGCTTTGGCAACGGTTCCTATGCCAGAGGGACTGTTTCAAGAAGGTCAAATTGTTGATGCTGCGGGCATGGCTGAACTTATTCAGTCAACGCTTGCAGAAAATAAACTCAAAATTAAACGGGTTGCTACAGCAGTGCCAGGGGGGCGCGATACTGTTACCCGCATTATTCCAATTCCAGCAGAGCTGAATGATCAGGAACTGCGAGAAATGGTTCTTAATCAAGAAGCAGGGCTTTATTTACCCTTTCCACGTGAAGAAGCAGACGTTGACTATCAAAAACTAGGGCTGTTTGTTGACGAAGACGGCATTGAAAAATTTCAGGTTTTGCTGGTAGCGACTCGCAAAGAAATTACAGATTCTTATGTTCGCACCTTTCAGCAGGCTGGCTTGCAGATTGATGTGCTGGAAATCAGCAGCTTTTCACTAATTCGCACCATTCGTGAGCAGCTACGGCAGTTTTCACCCCAAGAAGCAGTAGCGATTGTAGATATTGAGTTTGAGAGCACCGAAATCTCGATCGCGGTGGATGGCGTACCTCAGTTTTCTCGTACCGTACCGATCGGCACTTACCAAATTCAAAGCGCTTTGTCGCGGGCTATGAACCTGCCTCCGTCGAGAAGTACTGAGTTACTCCAGAGCATGACTATTCCCGTGAACCCGGCGGATGGGATGGGTAATCCTGGCAAGATGGGAGGCGGTAATCCAGGTGCAGCCGCTATGCTGCGGATTATTGGTGAACTGGCAGATGAGTTGCGGCGATCGATCGACTTCTACTTGAATCAGGGCGATAACCTGGAAGTAGCCCAATTGCTGCTAGCTGGACCTGGTGGCTCGATCGGTCAGCTCGACGAATTTTTCACGCAACGATTAAGTTTGCCAAGTAGTCAAATTGATCCGATTGCCGCGCTGGGTTTAGAAGTCGCTCAAGATGTACCTCTAGCCCAACGTCCAGGGCTAGGAGTAGTACTGGGCTTAGGTTTACGGGAGGCTAAGTAGAATGTACAGTCTAGACATTAACTTTCTCAACGATCGACCGGAGTATAAACCGGAAGGCGCACGTCAGAAAACAAAGGCAGTCTCAACCGATAGTAAGCGACCGATCTTTGTTGGTGCGGCGGTAGCGGTCGCTCTGCTAGCAGCAGTCGGTGGCTCTCTGCTCTTCTTGCAGGCGCAAAACGCAACCCTTGAGCAACGGCAGTCTGAGTTAGCCAGCCAGATTGGCGACTTAGAGGCTAAACAAAAGCAGATCGCTGCCATTAACGCCCAAACGCAAGAAATCAAAGCTGAAACGGCTGCGCTGGCAGGTGTGTTTAATCTGGTCAAGCCTTGGTCTGCTATGACGCAGGAGATGCGCGATCGTATTCCTCCTGGTGTACAGCTTTTAAGTATTACCCAATCAGTACCCACGGCTTCAGCAACGCCCCAGGCAGCACCAAGCCCAGGCGCTGCCCCCGCAGTTGTCGGTCCTCCTGGGTCAGTGCTTCAGATAGCGGGGATTGCTAATTCATTCAATGATGTCAACGACTTTTTGCTGGTGCTGCAAAAATCAAACTTTTTGAAAGCCGAGAATACAAAACTTGTGAAAGCGGAGTTGCAGAGAGAGGCTACCAGAGTTGAACCAGTCAGGCTGCAAAACTCTCAACAGCAGCAATTGCGAGCCGAACAACTGCCGCTGTTGCCCAGACAAGTGGCATTTCAGATTGAAACAGCCTTAAGCGACGTACCCGCCTCTGATTTATTGCGCGAGCTTGACCGTAAGGGTGCAGTTGGTTTAGTGACCCGTATTGAGAATTTGCAACGTAAGGGAGTGATTAAACCATGACCGCTGGCGGTGATTTTATCCCCAACGATCCAAATCTTGATACTGAACCCAGTTATCCAGTTATTTTTGGCATCGCGCTAACACCCGTTATCATCGGCACGTTGCTGGCAGTCGGTGGTCTTGCACTGGCAGCTTATCTGTTCTTGAATTTTGTGCAGCCCGCACTGGCACAATACAACACCTTGAAACAGAAGGTGCAGGATCAAGAAGCGCAAGTACAGCAGGCAGCCGCGATCGCCAAGCAAGATGCTGAAGCAAGAGCTAACCTCGAAGCTGCTAAAAAACAGGGTGCTGATGTTTTAACGCTGTTCTCTAATGAAGCCACCCTCAACACACTGCTACTTGACTTAAACCGTCAAATTGAAACGCGCAACGCTGGTGTAGCCAGGTTAGAGCGCGATCGGTTAGCAGCTTGTCCGGCATGGGTGCGTAACAACGTTGATGAATTGCGGAAGAGTGGTGTAGAAGTGGCACGGAAAGCTTCATTGAGAGAATTTACACCTAATGCAAAAGCGTCAGGGGTCATTACTGATGGTGCTTATGGTTCACTTGTAAACAACAAGCTCAAGCGCCAGGTTGCTAATGTCGTCTTTGAAGGCAATGTTAACCAAACGCAAGCCATTTTCCGCAATATTGAGCGGTTACAGCCGTTTCTTGTCTTCAAAGACGTGAAGATTGTCGTGGGTGACGGGACGCAAGCCCCTACCACTGTGAATCGACTGTTTGAGGTTCGGGGTAACACAGTACAATTTTTGCCAAACTGTCAGCCTGAACCGAAGTTGACCACAACCTTCACACTAGAAGCCCTGTCGCCCTTAACAGCGGCAGAAAAACCAAAAGCTGCGCCTGCGCCTGCCCCTTCGCCGTAGCGTGATGAACGTCATAGCCTGACAAAAGTTATAGTCTGATGAAAAAAGTGTAATAAGGCAGCACGTTACCAAGTTGATTTCGTGACAGTTCATTTTTAGTATCAACAGCCCAAGCCCAGCATCTGTGCAAGCAATCTAACGATTTGAGTGAGGAAGGAACCGTGAAACAGTCTCTAGGATTTAATAGCATTGCGCTGGGTGGGGCAGCCGCACTGATAGCCATTCAACCCGCACTAGCCGCACCGGTACAAGTAACAGGTGTGCAGCTTAATCGAACGGCATCGGGTGTTAATGTGACGCTGCAAACTCAGTCCGGTAGTCGTCCTCAGGTTTTTGCAGTGAATCGTGGCAATAGCTGGACGGCAGATTTGCCAAGTAGTCAGCTCCGTCTAACAAGCGGCAAGAATTTTCGTCAGGATAACCCAGCTCCAGGCATTGCGTCTGTAACCGTTGCGCCTTTAAGTGCCACCAGTGTCCGCGTTACTGTTGTTGGCAAGTCAGGTGCGCCGGTAGGACAGGTAGTGCGACCCGACAAGGGTGGTGTCTTATTAAGTGTAAGTCCGTTTGGTACGCAGCAAGCGGCAGCGCCTACACCGATCGCGGCAGGGGCAGGGGCAGCAGCAGCGTCTGCTCGCTCGTACTCAGTAATCGCGCAGCCACCAGCGTCTGCGGCTGGTCTAGCGCCTACAACAGCCCCGATCGCTGTCCCCTTACCAGAAAAACCAGTAGCATTGGCTCCAGCGCCCACTAATCGTGTGCCTGTAAGCTCGCGAACTGTGATTAGTCAGGCACCTGTTACTCCAACACCTGTTGCCCCCGCGCCTATTACTCCAGCACCTGTCACCCCCGCGCCTGTCACTCCAGCACCTGTTGCCCCCGCGCCCGTTCCGGCAAGCCCCACAGCCGTTCCTACCAACCGAACGGCTCCGCTGTTGCCCAATCCAGAGATTCAAGTTCGGGATGCGTCTGGGGCATTGGTACCTCCTGGTGTGGTAGGCGTTGCCCCACGTGCAGTACCGCCGCCAGCAGGGGATATTGCGACTGCTCAGGTTGATGCGTCTGGGACAACGATCGATTTAGGGTCCGCGGAACGAGTCCCCCGTCTTGTCTTGCGAGATGCTCCCGCGCGAGAAGTGCTGGGGTTATTGGCACGGGCAGCAGGGCTGAACCTTGCCTTCGTGGGTGATTTGTTAACTCAGGGGCAGCCAGGACAGCCAGCACCCGCAGCAGCCGGACAGGCAGGTGCAACCGCCGCTAGCGAAGGACCGAGAATAACGCTAGATGTTGAAAATGAGCCAGTGCAAAACGTGTTTAACTACGTGTTGCAAATTACGGGCTTAGAGGCAAATCGCGTTGGACGGACGGTTTTTGTTGGACCGAAGCTGCCAAATACGGCGCGTAATCTTGTTGTACGGAGTGTGCGCCTCAACCAGGCATCTATTACAACTGCAATCAATTTTCTGGTAACGTTGGGTGCTGAAAGTGCGGTTAGCCGCGATCGTCTGGTGACCAACGCGGTAGCAACACCCGTTGGCACCCTGGCAGGCGGTGCTGGTGGTTCGGCAATCACACAGACGCAGACTGCCACCGAGTCTCGTATTGAGAACCAACGGGTGGAGTATCAAGATTCCACACCACTGCTGCGCGGCTTGCAAATTTCTGGCGATGAGCGGACGAACCAGGTCACGCTAGTCGGTGAACCGAAAAAAGTTGGTATAGCGATCGCCCAACTCGCTCAACTCGATATCCGTCGTCGTCAGGTCACAGTCAACGTTCGCGTTGTGGATGTTGATCTACTCAGCAGCGACCAGTTCTCTGCCAATTCGTCCTTCGGTATTATTGATAACACGCGTGCAGTACTGGATGCTGGCACCGCTGTCGTTAACTTTGGTCGGACTGCGCCTGCCGATACGGGACTTGGCAGCGGTTTAAATACGCTCGGCTCAGCAGTCGGTGCTGGTCTTGGCGGTCCCTTTAACTTCGCACGCAACTTCCTTCTCCAGCTACAGGCATCAATCTCCAGCGGCAATGCCAAAATCCTGACTGACCCCACACTCCTGGTACAAGAAGGGCAAACAGCAACGGTCAACGTAACCCAGGAGGTAATTACAAATATTACCCAACAAACGACCGCCTCTGAAAACTCGACTCAAACCACAATTACCGTTGAAAAAGGTCGTGCAGGCTTAATCTTGCCCATCAAGGTTGATCGGATTGATGACAATGGCTTTGTTTCTCTCTCCATTGCACCGTCGGTCTCGCGGATTGGTGACGTTAGAAACGTCAACCTCCAGGGCAGCGTCAACGCCATCAACCTGTTGAACGAGCGTCGCTTAGAATCTGGGCAGGTGCGTCTACGCGATGGGCAAACCTTACTGTTAACGGGCATTATTCAGGATGAAGACCGAGCCGATGTTACCAAAGTGCCAATTTTAGGCGACATTCCTATCCTCGGTGCCCTTTTCCGTCGGACAAACCGGACAAACCAGCGCCGGGAGGTTATTGTCATCGTTACGCCGCGTGTTCTGGATGATAGCCAGCAAGCGACCTTTGGCTACGGCTATTCACCCGGTCCAACCGTGCGTCAAGTGTTGGATGGCAATAATGGTAATAGGCAGTAAAGCGCTACTAGCCTTCCGCTAGCACCGCTTTGTTAAGACGGAGTGCAGGAGTTTCTCTTGCACTCCGTTCGTTTGATGTCGCTTCAAGTGGATCAGTCATCGCCTTCTTGTAAAGGGAGCAAGCGATGTAACGTGATTCCCACAACAGATGTATAGCAGTCGAAGAGAACGTAGGACAGACATAAACCTTAAAAACTCTTTTGAGCCAGGGCTTCGTTTCATCCCACCGCAGAGCGGAAGCAAGCTACAGCCCTCGTCCCTCATCCTTTTGCTATAGGGGCTAGTAAGGTCACTTGTTCAAAAGACAACGGCTATCTTTGTGCAGGCTTAATTTGTATCATTACCTTCGCGCTGACATTGCCTTCTTTAATTCACTACGGCTTTAGCTTAGTTCGCTCCAGGCGTTCTGGTGGCTACCTCACGGTGCTGTGCCAAAGGGGAAAAACATTCGCTAGCGTGGTAGGTAGTTGTTGTCTTTCAACCTGCCATGTATCGTTTGTCTTTTTTAGCAGTCTTAGGTCTTGCCCTGGTTGCTTGCCGTACTGCTGATACCTCGCGCGCTGCACCAACGGCTGACCCTGCGGCATCTGCTAAGGCATCTGGGTCACTTAGCCAGACACAAGCAGCACCAACGCCAGCCGCAAAGTTAGTTAAGACAGAGGCTTTGTCGCCACAACCCATCAAAATTCTCCCTGATAGCTTGCCGCAATCCTACGCTAGCAGCAGTGCATCTAAATCGCCCAACGTCATTCCTATTCCGTCAACACCAACGCTAAAAGTTCCGGCTGGTTTTGTGGTTAGCGTTTTTGCGGAAGGTTTAGACCGTCCTCGTTGGCTGGCGCTAACGCCTACGGGTGACGTTCTGGTGACAGAAACGCGTCAAAACCGCATCCAGCTTTTGCGCGATGCTAATCAAGATGGCGTAGCCGAGGTGCAGAAAACCTTTGCTGGCTCACAAAACGGCTTGAATATTCCCTTTGGAATGTCATTTAGCAACGATGCCTTTTTCTTAGGAAACACTGCCTCTGTGCTGCGCTTTCCTTATACCAAAGGACAAGAGCAGCTTAGTGGGACCGGTACAAAAATTACTGACTTACCAGGAGGTGGCTATAACCAACACTGGACGCGGAATGTTATCGTTTCGCCCGATCGCACAAAGCTCTATGTCTCGATCGGCTCTCAGTCGAATGCAGATGAAGAACCTTCACCACGAGCTTCCGTGCAGGTCATGAATTTGGATGGTTCCGATCGCCAAACGTTTGCCTCTGGTCTGCGGAACCCTGTTGGGCTAGCGTTTCATCCCACAACACGCGAACTCTATACCACTGTGAATGAGCGCGATGGACTGGGCGATGACCTAGTGCCTGACTACTTCACCCGTATTCAGGCAGGGCAGTTTTACGGCTGGCCCTATGCTTACATTACGCCCGATCTCCTCGATCCAAATCATGTCCAAAATGGGCGTAGCGTTCGTCCTGACCTAGCCGCTCAAACTCGTACTCCAGATGTACTGTTTCAAGCGCACTCCGCCGCTTTGGGCGTACAGTTTTACAACGGTCAAACCTTTCCAGCCAGATACCGCAACGGAGCTTTTGTTGCCTTTCGGGGTTCCTGGAATCGCGATCGAGGCACTGGCTACAAAATTGCCTTTGTACCTTTTAATGCCCAAGGACGACCACAAGGTTATTACGAAGACTTCTTGACTGGCTTTCTAGTCAATCCCACGGGTCCCGATACCTGGGGTAGACCTGTGGGATTGTTAACCCTCCCCGATGGAAGTTTGTTGGTCACTGAAGAAGCGAATGGACGGATTTATCGGATTCAGTATCGGGGGTGAGGGATGAGGGATAAAGTTTCTTTTGCTCCTTTTGCTCCCTCTGCTTCTTGCTCCTGCTATCGTCCCCATCACTTCACTTCCATTGAGAAGGCATAGCGATAACCCTTAAAGTTGGACTCTAGCTCGATCGCGTAGTCGCCAGTCTGTGTAAGGGGTCCGCTCCAGGTCGATCGCCTGTCGTCTTTCTCATGTCCTAATAGCACGGTGCCATCAGGGGCAGTAATCATCGGAAACGGTCCACGATCGCGGTTAATGGTCAGTGTTTGACCCTGCTCAACGGGGAAAACGTAGCGATGGCTGCCTGTACCGACGAAGCGATCTGCCACTTGCACGGGGTCGTTGGCATCACTCAGGCTAATACGCTCTACTTTTTCGTTGCAGCTATTCGTTGTCTGCCGCTTAGAAATCCAGCCTTTCAGTGGTGTTTTGATTTGGAGCCAGCCGTTTTGGTCAGATGCGATCGTTACTAGCGTCCCGTTCTTCAGTTGACCAACCACATTATCGCCCTCGGTTGTAGGTGCTGAACGAACGTTTAGCGGCGGTTCAGGGTCATTAACCAACGCCATTTTGACTACGCAAGACTCAATGGTGCGGTTGGCAGCACTTGCCCGGTTGTCAGTAGCCGTCTGATTTGCTGGCTCGGTTGTTTGCTTCTGTATCGTTGTTTTTGGAGTCGAAGCAGGGGAAGGACTGGGAGAAAGGCTGGGAGAGGGGCTAGCTGGTGCGGTCAGCGGAGACGCACTGATTGGCTCTGGTGGCTCTGTTACCGAAGATTGAGAACAGGCAACCGTTAGTCCGGCAAGTGCTGCTAACGAGATGGCACCTGCTACAGCCAGCACAGAAGCATTAGGTTTCATAGAAGAGGGTTCCTGGAAGATGTATCTAGAGAGTGGCTACACAGCGCCTGAAGATGGCGACGGACGAAGCCTAGTAGTCTGTGCAGCTTTTTGAAGTGCAACATCATGAGGGGCAATGTGTTTGATCTGTCTGGCAACAGATAGCAAGAGCAAGGCTTAATGACAATCAACAGACCCCGTTGTAAAGACAGCTAGCTCCTCGTCCTTTAGGATAGATTGCCTTTAACTGAGCCTAGTTATAAGACATTTCACTTACCGTTTTGAAAGAACAAATCGGCATGAAATCTGCCATATCTTACCAATAACCTAAACGTTACAAGGTGTCTGTGTAGCTATCGTTCTACTGCATCAAGCAATACTGACGTGCCGTCTAGGGGACTGTCACAATTTTGGCTAGGATTGCAACATAATCGGCAGCGATCGCCCTTCATGCCATCTATATTGATCTTAGTTGTTGTCAGAGGGATCAAGGCTTGAGTGAACCATCGATCGTTGAACAAGCGTGGGAAGCCCTTGAAAAATCGATCATTTACTACGAGGGGCAACCGATCGGCACGATCGCAGCCAGTGACCCTGAAGTAGCATCGCTGAACTACGACCAGTGCTTTATCCGCGACTTTATTTCATCGGGGCTGCTGTTTCTGATCAAAGGCAAGCCCGCCATTGTGCGCAATTTTTTGGAAGCGACCCTCAAGCTGCAGCCTAAAACTGGGCAGCTTGATTGCTCTAAGCCTAGTCGTGGGTTGATGCCTGCTAGCTTCAAGATTGTGATGGTTGACGGGCAAGAATATATCAAGGCAGACTTTGGCAATCACGCGATCGGTCGAGTGGCTCCCGCCGATGCCTGTTTATGGTGGATTATTCTCTTGCGTGCGTACCTCATTGCAACGCAAGACTTTGAGCTAGTGCAACGGGCTGATTTTCAAGAAGGCATTCGCGTCAGCCTCGAACTCTGTCTGGTCACACGCTTCGATATGTATCCGATGGTATTGGTGCCGGATGGAGCCAGCATGATCGATCGACGGATGGGGCTTTACGGGCATCCGCTCGATATTCAGTCTCTGTTTTATACCGCGCTGCGAGCCAGTCTCGAGCTACTGGTGCCCAATACAGACAATCAAATTATGATTCAGGCAGTGTGTAGTCGTCTACCGCTCCTGCTGCGACAGCTACGCGAGGATTACTGGCTTGACCCAGACCGCTTGAACGTCATTTACCGCTACCAGGTTGAAGAATATGGTGAAGAAGCGCTCAACCAGTTCAATATTTACTCCGACTCAATCCCGTTTTATCGACTGGCAAAATGGGTGCCCGAAGCAGGGGGCTATCTAGCGGGCAATTTAGGTCCTTCGCAGCTAGACTGTCGCTTCTTTGCGCTGGGTAACTTGATGGCGATTATCGGGTCGCTTACGACAGAGTTACAATCCCATAAAATTTTGAATCTGATTGAGCTGCGCTGGAGCGACTTGATCAGCTATATGCCCATGAAGCTTTGCTATCCGGCGCTGGAAGACGTTGACTGGCGCACGATTACTGGCGCTGATCCCAAAAATCGTCCCTGGTCTTACCACAATGGAGGAAGCTGGCCGGTTTTGCTGTGGATGCTGGTGGCAGCGGCAAAAAAAATGAACCGTGGTGAACTGGCGCACCACGCGATCGCCATTGCCGAACGCCGACTAGTACAAGATCAATGGCCTGAATACTACGATGGTCCCGATGGTCGTTTAATTGGCAAAGAAGCACGGCGCTACCAGACCTGGACGATTACTGGGTATTTACTCGCCAAAGAAATCCTTGCAAATCCTGATCACCTCAAACTTATGACCTTTGATTTCAATGGATAACGCTACTTCGCTCTACTGAGCCACGTTTTCCTGCCAACCTTTGGAGGAACGTTATCTCAATTCAAATGCTTGCTACAGATTCCCTCTGCCTACTGCTCCCCCTTAATTCCTCTTATGGGTGGGAAGCCGTAGCAGGGGGATCTTGCTTTGTTGCGTGTCAAAAGAGAATTGGTATGAAACCTTTACAACCTGATGTTGACCTGTCGATTTAAACAGAGTGTTGTCATCAGTTAGAAGCCTCGAGGAGCGCTGCGATCGCCACCCCTCGCTAGAGTGCCAGACTTAAACCTTCCGTATTCGGAGATACAAACTACCCCTTCTAGCAACACGTACGCTGGCGAGTAATCTGACCCAGCAAGCGAGTAGAAACCAAATGCAAACGCACTATGCTGTCGTTATTGTCGGTGGCGGTCAAGCTGGTTTAGCCATGAGCTATTGCCTGAAAGCAAGAGGCTTTGACCATCTCGTTTTTGAGAAAAACACGATCGGCTATTCGTGGCGTGCCAAACGATGGGATTCATTTTGCCTAGTGACGCCCAACTGGCAGTGCAAACTCCCTGGCTTCCATTACCCAGGCGATGACCCACACGGGTTTATGCAGCGCGATGAAATTGTGCAATACATTGAAGCCTACGCCGCCTCGTTTGATCCACCTTTAAAGGAAGGCGTTGCTGTGTCAAAGGTGCGACGCAATGAGGCTGGCGTGTTTGAGATTGAAACAACGATCGGCAACTACACAGCCGATCAGGTCATCATTGCGGTCGGCGGCTATCACGTACCCAAACTACCCTCGATCGCCGAGCGTTTGCCTGAAGCGATTGTCCAATTGCACTCATCCGAATACCGCAATCCAGAATCGTTGCCTGACGACAAGGCAGTTTTAGTCGTTGGTACGGGGCAATCTGGCTGTCAAATAGCTGAAGATCTTCACCTTGCAGGCAAGCAGGTGCATTTATGTGTGGGCAGTGCGCCACGCTCGCCCCGTCGCTACCGCGGCAAAGATGTAGTGGATTGGCTCGATCAAATGGGGTACTACGACCTGTCGATCGACGAACATCCTCAAAAAGAGAAAGCACGCACGAATACCAATCACTACGTTACGGGTCGCGGTGGCGGACGCGAAATCGATCTGCGCCAATTTGCACTCGAAGGGATGCAACTCCACGGTCGGCTCAAAACCATTCGCAACAATAAACTCGAATTTGCCGATAATCTGAAGCAAAACCTCGATCAAGCTGATGCAGTTGCCGAAAATATCAAAAAAGGCATTGATAGCTTCATCGAAAAAAATCACATCTCAGCCCCGATCGAACCACCCTATCAACCTGTCTGGGAACCTGAGCAGGCGCTCCTCGACCTTGACTATGAAGCCGCCAATATTGGCGCAGTTGTTTGGTCTACAGGCTACCATTCCGACTTTAGCTGGATCGAAATTCCAGTCTTTGATGGCAAAGGCTATCCAGGGCACGATCGCGGTGTTACAGACGTACCAGGCTTCTATTTTCTTGGGCTACCGTGGCTATACACCTGGGGTTCTGGCAGGTTTTCAGGAGTCGCACGCGATGCAACGTATCTTGCCGATACGATCGTCATGCGAAAAAAAGTCTCCCAACGCAACGACTGGAGTACCATCAACGAATTTTTGCTGGGTTCGTAATGGCAGCACTACCAGAATGAAAAGCCCTGTTACTTCGGTAGACTAGGAAGCGCTATCACTACCATCTCGCCCAGAACTCTGGGAACACAACAACTGCATGCTCAGCTACCTCAAAGGCACTGTTGCTAATGGCAGTTGCCCGTACCTTTCTGGGATGCGGCTGGATCACCAATCACCAAACGAGTTGGGATAAGCTGGGGCTGGCTGGCGCAACGGAAGCACTCACCTGGGACTGCAATGCCATTGGCGGCACTTGGATGGAAGAACACATCACCTCAATGGCAGGCGCACAAGATGGTACGTGTATGGAAATTGAGACGTTGCAAGAAGCGATCGCCTCGATCGATCGCCCTATCGCCAGCACGATACTCTGTATAAGGTTATTAGCTTATTAGTTATTAGGTTATGTCAATACTGACGCATCCCATTCTTTTTAAAGCCCTACAGGGTAATTAATTGTTTAGTTACTCTGAAATCTCAAACAGTTTCGTTATCTTTTTATGGATATTGAAGAGTTTCAGAAAAATTTTCCAGCGGATTTAGAGATACCTGAGATTCTTGTGCGCTTGCTTGCGTTCCAAAACATTCGAGACGAATACTTTGGTGGTTTTAGCCTTATAGAATTCTCTCACGATGATGTTCTATCGTGGTTTGGCGGAAACAAACACGCTGCTTCTCAGTTCATTATTTTTGGGCATTCTCCTGCGGGTGCCTCATACGGTTACTGGTTATACGATAAGCACAGGATTGATACGGCTCCGATTGTTGTAATTGGCTTTGGTGGGGATGGTAACACAGTTGTTGCTAACTCACTTCAAGATTTCTTAAGAGTAGTTTCAATTGGAGAAGATCCCCTCTGTTATGTAATTACTGAATGGGGGTGGAGCGATCGTGATGAGATTGAAGTAAATCAAAACTTAGAGAACTACCGCAGATGGTTATTGAGGGAATTGGCTTTAACCGTACCAAGCATTGAGGAAGCTGAGGCGATCGTTACCGCAGCAAAGAATGCACATCCTGATCTAGAACAGTGGATACAGCAGTTATATAAAAATGATTAAAACGAAAATATTTGCAAGATTGACAGTGAATAGAAAAAAGCTTGTAGGTAATAGGGAGCTTGTTCTAAACTCAGTTGCCAGTCAAAAAATTAACAACTCACCACTAACAACCAACTGCATGATCGGCTACCTCAAAGGCACTGTTGCATACATCCAGAAAGCGAACAACCGTGTCACCTTAACGTTAGAAGTCGGTCAAATTGGTTATGACATCCAAATTGTGCCGCGTCTGTTGCAGCAGTTGGCTGGCGTGGGGGAGACGGTGCAAATTTTTACGCATCTCCATGTGCGGGAGGATCAGATTGTACTGTTTGGCTTTGATTCGGCTGCCGAGCGCGATTTGTTTCGGCAACTGGTCAGCGTCAGTGGTATTGGTCCGCAGTTGGCACTAGCGCTGCTCGACACGATGGGGTTGCAAGACTTGATACAGGCGATCGTCGTTGGCAACACCCGTGCCCTCTCTCGCACTCCAGGCGTAGGTACTAAAACCGCCGAACGTCTTGCGTTAGAGCTAAAAACAAAGTTAGCAGAATGGCGACAGCAAGCAGGCATGATCACCGCTCCTTCTGCGGGACCAATTCTTTCAATTCAGGAAGATGTGGAGATGACCTTGCTGGCATTGGGCTACACCAACAGTGAAATCGCCCAAGCACTACAAACGGTAGGACAAAGCAGCAGCCTCTCGAAAACTGCGGATGCGGAAGAGTGGATTCGACGGGCGATTGCCTGGTTAAGCCAATAGGGCAGGAGGCAAAGGGCAAAAGGCAGAAGGCAGAAGGCAAGAGGCTCACAAATCCTTGCTCCTCACTCCTCTCCCCTCACTCCTTCCCGATCCAGGTTGCAATCCGTAGTCATAACGAGTATGATTTAGGGGTGAGCTTGAGAGAACGGCAATGGTCAGAGTAGAAGCAATACCCATTGATAAGATTCGTCGCCCCTTGTTTCGACAAAATGATCAGGCGAAAGTTAGTGCTTTGATAACATCCATTCAAGACATTGGGCAGCAAGAGCCGATCGATGTCCTTGAAGTTGAAGGCGAATATTACGGTTTTTCTGGCTGCCATCGCTATGAAGCTTGTAGTCGTTTGGGGCAAGAAACGATTCTTTGCCGCATTCGACGTGCTCCGCGTGCGGTGCTACAGCGACATTTGGCTTAGGCTGCTTTTACGAGCAGTTTGCACGAATGGGTAGTATTTTTTTGCCGCAGCAGACTAGCGGCGATCGTTCTTAACAAGCTACTGTCTAAACAAGCTACTGTTAGAACTCGTCACAAATCGCTCATTTCAACGTTTTCACTGCGTTCAACGAAACGATTTCTTTTACTTAAAGGACATTATGGCAATCCCAACCGAAACAATGCCCATCAACATCGGCATTGACGAAAAAGCGAGAGGCGAAATCGCGGAAGGTCTGTCTCGTTTTCTGGCAGACACGTACTCCCTTTATCTCAAAACCCATAACTTTCATTGGAACGTGACTGGTCCCATGTTTCAAACGTTACACCTGATGTTTGAGGGGCAGTACACCGAATTGGCTACGGCTGTTGATTTGATTGCTGAACGAATTCGGGCACTTGGCTTTCCTGCACCTGCTACCTATTCAGAGTTCGCGCAGTTGAGTTCGATTCCCGAAACGCTAGGCGTGCCCAAAGCAGAAGACATGATCCGTGAATTGGTTGCCGGTCAAGAATCGGTTGTCCGTACGGCGCGATCGATCTTTCCAGTTGTCGATCAGGTGAACGACGAGCCAACAGCTGATCTGCTAACTCAACGGATGCAGGTGCATGAAAAAACTGCCTGGATGCTAAGAAGCCTCTTAGAAGGTTAAGAGTGAAGGTTAAGAGTTTTGAGTTTTGAGTTTTGAGTTGAATTGACCACTTAAAATTCAAAACTTAAAACTTAGAATTTCTTTCCCTATGTCCCCAGATTTTACCCACCGTTTGCGCGAGTTGATGCAGTCGGTGGGTTTTTCTAGTTTTAGGGCGCTGAGTCAGGCAGCAGGTGTGTCAGAAAACCAAGTTCTGCGGCTACGACGTGGCGATACTCAACTGCGGGTCGAGACGCTGCTGAAACTGAGCCATGTTCTTCAAGTACCTGTAAGCGAATTACTGCCTGTAGCGGCTGATGCGAAAGGTCAGGCGTCAGCGGTCAGCGGTCAGCAGCCAGCGGTCAGCGGTGAGCATTCAGAACTCAAAACTCAAAACTCAAAACTCGAAATTGACCACGCTGCACTTCATCAACGCCTGTTGGACTTGCAGCATGAGTACGATCGCCTACAGCAACAGCTTGCGCAGCAACGCCAAGATTTGTGGCAAGAGTTTCAGCAGTCAAGCGTGCAAGTTCTGGAATCACTGCTGCTGCAACTGCCAACCGCTGCCTATGCCGCGCAGCAAAATCCACAAGCTCCGGCTGCCAAAATGCTGCCATTGCTGCGTCCACTGGATCAACTGCTGCAAGCATGGGGTATCGAGCCGATCGCCACGGTTGGCGCTGAGGTGTCCTACGATCCCCAGCAGCATCAATTGATGGCAGGTGTGGCTCAATCCGGCGATCGTGTCAAAGTTCGTTATACGGGCTATCGTCAGGGCGATCGCTTGCTCTATCGGGCAAAGGTTAGTCCGGTTAGTTAAAAGATCGCACGCCGTTTAAGCAATTGCAAAGAAGCAGATGATTGGGGTTAAGAAGAACTATCTTAGGATGGAGTTCAATCAATCCCTACTTTTTTGGGTCGGTTATGCGGATAGAATGCGTTGCTCAAGATCAGAATGCTCAGGATCAGCTTTACAGGCAGCGAGCGACGGTAGCTGTCAAAGCACTACTTCGTCAGCCATCGCTTGGGGTCGTGTTGGCGATCGCATCTATGTTCGGGCTTGGGCTTGGGCTAGCAGCACCCGGCACCGCCGCCACTCGTAAGGATGTCGAGTTGCAGATTGGTGTGGTGCAACGCTTTGGCAGTAAAGCAACCGATGGACTGATGTTGCAGGCAGCCACAGGCGATCGCCTGACCTTCCGGTTTGAAACAAAGGGCAAGGCTCAAACTGTTACCGCTACAAGCGCCAAGCTAGATATCGTTCAGCAAACTCTACCGGAACCAAACCTGCAAGAACGAGTGGTTCTTAGCACTCACCGCAGTTTTGAGAGTGCCGAAGCGAGCGCTAACCGCTGGCTAGCGCAGGGCATTCCGGTCGAAGTTGCCCAACCAGAACGTTGGCAGGTCTGGGCAAAACGAGACACGTATAGCAATCCCTTACTCCGTCGTCTGCTGTTGCAGAGTCTTCAGGCACAAGGTATGCAAACGGCATACATTGATACTCAGGTGTTGCCGCAACAGCCGCGTGCATCGCTAGTGGTCAATGGCTACCGCTATACTCGCGATCGCGTTGAGATTGGGTCGTCACAAGGCACGATTCAAGTCCTACAGACAAGCGGTGACAAAAAACGCACTCTCTACGCTGGTAGTTTACGGCTGCAACCTAATACCTATGGCACGTATACGCTGGTTAATCAGGTGCCACTTGAAACCTATTTGCGTGGAGTGGTGCCGCATGAGATTGGTGCTTGGGCAGTGCAGCCTGTGCTAGAGGTGCAGGCAATTCTGGCTCGTACCTATGCCCTGCGTAATGTGCGACGCTTTGCGATCGACGGCTATCAGCTTTGTGCCGATACCCAATGTCAGGTCTATAACGGTCTTACAGGCGCTCATCCAGCGACCGATCGCGCGATCGCTGCCACTCGTGGCACTGTCCTCACCTACAAGAACGAGCTGGTCGATGCCGTCTACTCTTCCTCAACGGGCGGCATTACTGCACCCTTTACCGATATTTGGGCAGGTGCCGATCGCCCTTACTTGCGGGCTGTCATCGATTCAGTGGGTCAGCCATGGGATTTGGCGCGGCAAAACCTGGCAGAGGAAAAGAGTTTTCGCCGCTTCATTAGCCAGACCAAAGGCTTCAATGAAGCCGGGGCTAACCTCTTTCGCTGGCGGGTTGAGAGCCGTTTAGAGGATCTTAATCGAGACATACGGCGCTACCTGGTCGCCTTAAAAGATCCGCTAGCCAACTTTAAAACCATTCAACGTCTTGAAGTGACCAAGCGATCCCCGGCTGGACGAGTGCTAAACGTACGCATTACCACCGATCGAGGCACCTTTGAACTGGTGAAAGACAACATTCTCGTCGCCCTGTACGCGCCGAACAGCACCTTGTTTTACGTCGAACCGCTCTACGGCGCAAACAAGACCCTACAAGGCTACAGCTTCGTTGGCGGTGGCTTTGGGCATGGCGTTGGGCTAAGTCAAACAGGCACCTATCATCTCGGTAAGCTGGGCTGGTCGAGCGATCGCATCCTTAGCTTCTACTATCCCGGCACTCAACTGCGACCCATCAGTGATGCCATTACGTTCTGGCGCGGCGACCAGAACAACGGTAGCTAAAAAGCAGTTAGCTGCTACTCCTAGTCAAGCTCTTTTGAGCCATCACTCATCCTTGCTGACCTGAGAATAGTTGCTCTACCAACATTAAAAGTGGTGCTTTAGCTCTGCTCTCAGTAAGTTTAGCCAAGCCAAAATCTCTACCCAGAGCCTAAGGTTATAAAAACAAAAACAGGCGGTAAAGAGCTATAGAGACTCCTTACCGCCTGTTTTTACATCAGTACAGCAACAGCGTAACCGTTAGTACAGTTCTTCTTCTTGATGGGTCAGGATTGTGACATCCGAGGTTGGGTAAGCAACGCACGTCAGCACGTAGCCTGCTTCAATCTGATCATCATCTAAGAACGATTGGTCTGATTGATCAACCGTGCCTTCCTTTAGCTTGCCAGCACAAGTCGAACAAGCACCAGCGCGGCAGGAGTAGGGTAGATCAATCCCCTGTTCTTCGGCAGCATCAAGAATATACTCGTCTTCAGGAACCTCAATCGTTGTATTCAGCCCTTCAGCCTCGTTGACTAACGTGACTTTAAAAGTTGCCATGCAGTGGTCCTCTCAATTAATGGAAACAGTACTCTAAGCTCATTGGAAGCTGGCTCCGTAGCTTTATTTGAATAAAGTCTGCTTCCTGAATCAGCTTTACTCTTGATACTACGGGAAAACCATTGGTTTAGAAACGTTACGTCATCAGTGGGATGAATGGTATTCGTAATAAAAGTACCAGATTTTATCTAGTTAGCTTATATAACGACCTGTAACGCCCTATCTCATAATGATGCAAACACGCGATGGAACGATAACTTCAGTACTGCTAAGCCGAAGCCTCATGTCTTGGCACTACTGGCAGAAGGCGGTTTCTATCCTTAACTATTTTTTGTGGTGCTAGGGTTTTGTGATGACAGGTACATTAAGAGTGCAGCCCATGACAAAAAACGCCTCGTCTTTTTCGATCCCTCTCCAGGTTGGACTGGTTGGTACGGGCTATGCGGCAAAGCTGCGATCGCAGGCACTTCAGGCAGAACCGCGTGCCACACTAGCCGCCGTTGCCGGACACATCCTCGAAACCACGCAGGCATTTAGCCAGACCTATAGCGCAGATGCGATCGCGTCCTGGCAAGCACTGCTGGAGCGATCGTCTCTAGACTTGATCATCATCGCTACAGTAAATCGGGAGCATGGGGCGATCGTCCGAGCCGCGTTGGAAGCAGGGAAGCACGTCATTGTGGAGTATCCCCTAGCGCTGGATGTTGCCGAAGCGATGGAGTTGATTGCGTTGTCGAAAGCTCAAAATAAACTGCTGCACGTTGAGCATATCGAGCTATTGGGCAATATGCACCAGGCGCTGAAAGCCTCCCTGCCGGCGATCGGCACTCCCTTTTACGCCCGCTACGCCACCATCAAACCAGAGCGTCCCGCTCCTCAGCGCTGGACGTATCAGCCTGAACTCTTTGGGTTCCCGCTGATGGGTGCCCTGTCGCGGCTGCATCGTTTCACCGATCTCTTTGGCAAGGTGGCAACTGTAAGCTGTCAGACCCAGTTTAGCGATCGCAGCGAGTTGAGCGATCCCCATTACGCGTCCTGTTATTGCACTGCCCAGCTACGGTTTCAATCGGGTCTGTTGGCAGAAGTCATTTATGCCAAAGGGGAAGCCATGTGGCAACCAGAGCGCAAGATGGAGGTGCATGGCGAAAAGGGCGCACTGATTTTTGATGGGGATCAGGGAACGCTCGTGCAGGCAGAGGGAAGCCAACCGATCGCACTAGGCAGCCGTCAGGGACTCTTCGCCAAAGATACGGCAATGGTGCTGAATTACTTAATCGACGGTATTCCGCTCTACGTAACACCCGAAGCGAGTTTATACACGCTAAAAGTGGCAGATGCAGCAAGGCGATCAGCTGAAACAGGACAAACCATTACTTTAGAGTAACCATTGCCGCTTGCCTTTTTCATGCTTTCGTTTACTCTTGATCGTTCGCAGGACATGACTTAATCCTGCAAGGCTTCCTCATTCTTTATTGAGAGATGGTTAAGGAATACAGACTCTCACGATAAAATGGGAGACTCAAGCACGATCGTCCCCTGCTGCACTGTTAGACTTCCACCACACTCGCCGTTCTTAAGCTAATCTCAAGTCCATGAAGCATACTCTCTCGGTTCTAGTTGAAGACGAAGCGGGGGTTCTCTCCCGCATTGCTGGTTTGTTTGCCCGTCGTGGGTTTAATATCGAGAGTTTAGCTGTCGGACCCGCTGAGCAAATGGGCGTTTCGCGCATTACGATGGTTGTTCCTGGCGATGATAACAGCATTGAGCAGTTGACCAAGCAACTCTACAAGCTTATCAGCGTGCTGAAAGTGCAAGACATTACCGAAGTGCCTTGTGTCGAGCGCGAACTGATGCTGATGAAAGTCAACGCTACCAGCACCAATCGTTCTGAGATTGTGGAACTGGCGCAGATCTTTCGGGCACGGGTGGTTGATGTCGCCGAAGATTCTGTCACGCTAGAAGTAGTCGGTGATCCGGGCAAGATGGTGGCGATCGTCCAGGTGCTCAACAAATTTGGCATTCGCGAAATTGCTCGCACCGGCAAAATTGCCCTTATGCGTGAATCGGGTGTGAATACAGAGTATCTCAAGTCTCTAGAAGCGAAAGTCTGAATAGTTGTTGGTCGTTAGTTTTTAGTTGTTAGCTTGAGACTGGATTTTGTCTAACAACCAACAACTAAAAACCAACAACTTTATGCTGCTACACGAAGTTGATTCATCCATGTAGCAAGATCGTTAAAGGAGCGATCACGGTACATGCCATACCGTTCTTGCTTGTTGCGAATGCGTTTGGGCAGTTCTGGCAGAATTCCAAAGTTGGGCGGCATGGGTTGAAAATGCTTGGGCGATGCCGAACTAATGAAGTCGAACAAGGCACCCATCATGGTGGTTACAGGTAGGGCGATCGGCGCTTGTCCTAACGCGACCCGCGCTGCATTCGTGCCAGCCAGCCAGCCGCCCGCTGCTGCTGCTGTGTAACCTTCAGTGCCAACTAATTGACCTGCGGCGAGCAAGGTTTCGCGCTGCTTAAATTGCAACGTTGCATGAAGTAACTCTGGCGCGTTGACAAAGGTATTGCGGTGCATCACACCCATGCGAACAAATTCGGCATCCTCTAAGCCCGGAATCAGTCGAAACACACGCTTTTGCTCACCCCAGCGCAGGTTTGTCTGAAAGCCCACCATATTCCACAGTTGTCCTGCTCGATCTTCTTGCCGCAGTTGGACGACTGCATAGGGACGCTTCGCCTTATTTTCAGGCTCCCGAAAGTCTCCCTGCCGTGCATCAAACAAGCCCACAGGTTTCAGTGGACCGTAGCGCATGGTATCTTCGCCGCGTCTCGCCATTTCTTCGATCGGCAAACAGCCTTCAAAAAACTTCGCTGTTTCTTGTTCAAAGTCTTTTAGCTCTGCCTGCTCTGCCTGACACAGCTCTTGCCGAAAGTGAAGATACTGGTCACGATTCATAGGGCAGTTGAGATAGGCGGCTTCACCTCGATCGTACCGAGACGCAAGGAACGCCACCTCAAAATCGATCGACTCGCCCACGACGATCGGGCTAGCGGCATCAAAGAAGCTCATGTACTCCATGCCTGTAAAGCGGCGTAGATCCTCTGTTAGAGCCGGACTGGTTAAAGGTCCTGTCGTCAAGACGCTAATGCCCTCAGTGGGAATCGCCTGCACTTCTTCACGTCGCAGATCAATTAGAGGATGCTGAGCAAGCGTTTCAGTCAAATTCTTGCTAAAAATGGCACGATCGACCGCCAGCGCACCACCTGCTGGCACTGAGTGTTGATCGGCTTTACTAATCACGATCGAACCCAAACGCCGCAGTTCCTCATGAAGCAAACCAGAGGCGCGATCGCTCGACTGTGCCCCAAAGGAGTTGCTGCATACCAGTTCTGCCAGATGCTCTGAATGGTGCGCCGGACTTAACCGTTGTGGTCGCATTTCGTATAGAACGACTGGGATACCTGCCTGGGCAATTTGCCAGGCGGCTTCCGTCCCCGCCAAGCCGCCGCCAATCACATGAATAGGTTTAATCTCTGCCATCGCTATCTCAGACCGCTATGCATCTTTAACCAGGATACGAGGTTCAGGGAAGATGGTGGTTGCTTGGATGCTTAAAACTCTAGAAGACTCTCGCCTAAACGCTGGCAATTTTGAGCAGGAGGGTTTCGTGTGTTTGTAAGGAGCCTCAAGCAGCTTTCTACATCAACTACGCAAGATATTCTCGTAAAATGTAAAAGGATTGTAGAGACAAAGGTTAATTCATGTTTTGGGCTGACAAAATTGCTGCGGATGCACAAGAAAACCAGGTTGTCAACGATTCAAAAACTCCCTCTGGAAGGGTTCATGTTGGATCGTTACGAGGGGTTGTGATCCATGATGTGATTTACCGAGCCTTAAAATATGCTGGGAAATCGCCTAAGTTTCTCTACGGTGTGGATGATTATGATGCGCTTGATACGGTGCCTCATTATCTCGATCGCCAAAAGTTTGAATCGTATCTAGGTTTTCCTCTCTGCAATGTGCCCTCACCAGAGGATGGTGCTAGCGATTACGCGAAATACTTCATGGGTGAGTTTCTAGAAGTTTTCGAGTATTTAGGCGTTAAACCAGAGGTTTACTATTTACGTGATCTGTATCGCTCTGGTCGCCTAAATACTTACATTGATATCTTTCTCAAAAATGCTCAACTTGTAAGAGAAGCTTATCTAGAAGTTAGCAAAGCACGGCGATCGGATAACTGGTATCCCTTTCAAACCATTTGTGAAAATTGCGGCAAGATTGCAACAACTGTCGTCTCTGATTACAACGGTTCGGAAGTTTTCTATACCTGCAAGCCTGATGCAACTGATTGGGTAAAAGGTTGTGGTCACTCAGGATGGGTTTCTCCGTTTGATGGCAATGGCAAATTACCCTGGAAAGTGGAGTGGGTCGCTAAGTGGGATCTTTTAGGCATCAATATTGAGCTTGCTGGAAAAGACCACTCCCAAAAGGGCGGCTCTAGAGATGTTGCGAATGCAATCTGCCGCAAAGTATTACGCAAGCAGCCACCGTTTCATTCACCCTACGAATTCATTCTGGTCAATGGAACAAAGATGAGTTCATCGAAGGGCGTTGGCTCAAGTGCTAAAGAAATTGCCGCCTTACTTCCGCCTGAATTACTGCGCTTTTTGATACTGCGAACGCAGCCCAAAACGGTCATCAACTTTGCTCCCAATTATGAGACGACAACTCGGCTCTTTCGAGACTATGACACTTTAATTGAGAAGTATCAGGCTTTATCGCCAGCGCTGCAACAAGCAACTGCCTTGCCCGAAGAGCTAAAACCATTGTTGTATGCTCAACTAGATGGAGTCGTTAAGCCCTACCATCCAGTCGAGTTAAGTACGCTAATTTCTTTGCTTCAAGTGCCGCACCTTGATCTGCAAAAAGAGATTACAGCACGTAGTACACAGCCCCTTAATGAATATGACTGGCAGATTGCCAATCAAAGAATTGCGGTGGCTCAAAAATGGTTGGCAGACTATGCTGACGAAGAAGAAAAATTGGTGATTTATCTTGACAAGGTGCCTGAAAAGGTAAAAGACCTAACTCAAGAACAGGTGGCTTATCTTAAACAGCTAATCCACACCTTAGCTAATGTTCCAGCCTGGGAAGCTGAAGCGCTACAAACAGCATTGTTTGCAACGGCAAGAGAATTAGAGATGCAGCAACCCCTTGCCTTTAAAGCTGTTTATTTATCTTTTCTGGGCAAAGAACGTGGACCGAAAGCAGGCGCTTTACTATCGTATTTAGAGCGGGACTTCACCTTAGACCGCTTGAAAACAGTCACCGCTAGCTTTACGCCAGTTTAAGCTGTTCCTGCTTTATGCCTGGGGAGTCCGTTGAAGAAGCTAGCCAGATATAGCGATCCTATCTGGATTGTGAGAAAGGATTTCAGGGGAATCCTTTCTCACAAAGCCTCTCAATCTCACAACTATTAGGACTGTTATAGGACGTTTCGTGGCGTTGGATCACAAGATTAACGATCGCACGTTCATCCTGCCGCAATTCAAGTCAGCTTAATCAAGCTTGTCTAGTTGACCTAGAAACTCCTCTGGGTCTTCTTCTGGCAATAGCGCGGGTTCCTTATTCGATCGCATCCAGGCGGCAATCATACCCGCGATCGGAATGGCAAGAAAAATTCCCAGCAAGCCAGCTACCCGTTCGCCCACAAAGAGAGCCAAAAATAGCAGCACCGGATTTAATTCCAAGGCATCTCCCATCACTTTGGGATGCACAAAATTATCCTGAATTTGTTGAAGGATGACGCAGGTGATCACCGCTTTAAGGGCGATCGCGCCTCCTTGAGAGGCGAAGACTAGCAGGGTCACAACCAGTACGCCGAGCGTGGCTCCAATGCCAGGAATCGCATCTAGTATGCCGATGATTACCGCCAGAATAAGGGCATAGTTAATGCCCAAAAGCGAAAAAAGAATAAAAGTAGCGCTTGCTAAGAACAGCATTAACAGCAGTTGTCCACGCAAAAAGCCGAGGAAACTGTGTCGGAACGTCTGAGCAAAGCGATCGCGAGACGCAATAGGTGCCAGCCTAAGAAATAGTTGCCATAGCTTTTCACCATGAATCAGCATATACAGGCTAATCACTGCCCCAAAAATACCGGTAAAAACGCTAGAAAAGATGGTTTGTACCACGCCTAGTCCGGAGGCTAAACCTGTTTGCAGCGTGCCAATGAACCTGCTGATATCCAGTTGATTGAGGAAGTCCCGGAATGGCAGGAAGTTTGGCTGGTTCAAAGTATCTTTGAGCTGAGTCAGCAACCCCTGCCCCTGGTTCACCACTTCCAGCCCAACCAGCATGATTAGACCCAGCAGTAAGGCGATTGCCCCAAGAAAGGTAATGGCGATCGCCAGTCCTCTAGGCATAGAGCGTGACAGCCAATCCACTGGATAATTCAAGAGTGCAGCAAAGATGCCCGCAGCGGTAAAAAGGGCGATCGTGCCATAGAAGTAATTGATTAGTAAAACAGTTGCCCAGCCACAGCCAAACAGCAGTAGGTAATGCAGGAGGGTGGTATTACTATAGGCTTGCCATAATTGGGTTAAAGGCTGGGAGGGCTGCGGTGGGCGCATTGTCAATTCTCCTGGCTCAAAGCCATCGCTCGATCAACCAGGCGTGAGCGTTCGCGTCACGATGTTACCAATCTGATGGAGCCGCAGCACTGCCACAAGTACTTCAACCAGTTCTACCGCGATCGCCTGAACCGCAATTATAGGCGCTGGGCTACTAATGAACAATCCTTCCTAAATGTCTGAGTTCGCTATGGCTTTGGATAGGGTGATCAATGCAGTTATGCAAGCGAAAACGGCTGTAAAGAGCATTTACAGCCGTTCAATTAATTTCAAGTGCAAGACCTACAGCGTGAAGCTTTCAGACAGCAATTATTTTTTAGAAACCAGTGGTTGCTGTCAGGTGATGTTAACTCAACCGAATCAACAGCAAGGGGCGATCATGTTGAGGGGTAGATGCACCCCTTGTAAGCGTTTAAACGATTGAGAAACATGCAGGAAACTGAATCATCAACAAGGCGATCAACTTACAAAATTACGTTAGAGATATAATCTACGACAACGTAATTCACTTGATCAAGCAGCAACACATTAGAACCAATAACTACTAGATCATAGTTCGCTGGCAAGTTGACGTATGTGTTCACTTGCTTCGGCAACCGCACCAATTTCTTGGCAATACCGGGAGGTAAACCTTTACCGCGCAGCAGTTGCTTTTGAATACTAGGTGGTAGAGAGCGAGATTGTCTCACAATTTCAGTTCGGGTCGCACTGGTCAAAAGATTGTTACAGGTACAGTTGCCGCGCAGCAGCTCAACTAGCACCGTCCGCTGGCTTGATGAAAAGTTTGTCACCTGAGTTTGTTGCACTGTCGCTGTGCGAACGGGACCGTTGTACGCTGTCACAATCCGGCTAGTGTTTTTGTAAACTGTCACCACACTTTGGATTGTTTTGGTTTGTGAACCAACACTGTTACCTGTAAAGGTAAAAGTCCAAGAGTCGCCGTTATCAACATACGGACAATTTTGAGCGGGTCCATGCATGGAGGCTTCAGCACGGTAATAGCGAATGCCACCGTTTGCTGATTCTGCGGCTTGGCGAGCAAGGTTTTTTGCCCGATTCAGGTCAATCCGAACGACACGTTTTTTATCATCGTCATCGCGATCGCGTCCCCGATTGCGATTGCGATTTTTCTTGTCATCGTCATCGTCATCATCGTCGTCGTCATCGTCACCATCTGCCATTAACCATTGCTGGCTATCAGCATTTTGCTTCGCAGACATTTCGCCCAAGGTGCTTGCTTGAGGGTTTGGCGCAAACGCATAGGCTGCGGAAGGCATTGCCGTTAGGAGAGCGAGACTGATTGCAGCCAAGGCACGTTTACTCAAAGGTTTAGCCAATAGTGAATATGGCATTAATTGTCATCCTTTCTAAGTTGAATTGGTCGGCGATCTAAGTTCTTAAACTATCTCGGTACAAATAGTGTTCCCTTTAAGCAACCTACTTAACCTCACCTTCATAGAAAGGCTGGTTTAAGCAACCTAGAAGTGATAACGCTTTACACTTGCAGCGATCAACCGCTTTTTGCAGCTAATTGAACACTGTAAAAAACTGCTCACTGCGTCGTTATTTGTAGTTCCAGAGATTAATCATTTCGCAATTACTGCTAACAAGAGTTTGCCCATCGGGGCTAAACTTCAACGACCACACTTCGCTGGCACAAAGACGACCTCGATCGACAGGCGCGTTGTTAAGTGTGTTAATGAGTCCTCCATCCCGTAAGCGCCATAGCTTTATTTCTCCATGAGTACCAGTGGCGATCGTTTGACTGTCTGGGCTAATGGCTACAGAGCGGACATAGTCAGTTGCCTGCCCTTTCAAGCTGTGTGTAAGCTGACCTGTTTTTAAGTTCCAAGTACGGGCAAAATCACCATGACCGCTGACTAACGTTTTGCCATCGGGGCTAATGGCGATCGACCAAACTTTGGATCGAGCATCAAACGTGCGGATGGCGGCTCCCGTTTTGAGGTTCCACAGACGAATCGTACCGTCATAGCTACCAGTGGCAAGGCTTCGACCATCAGGAGTGAAGGCGATCGCTTCAATGTCCTGGGTATGCGCCAACAGCGTGTGCTGCAATGTGCCAGAGGCTAAAGCCCAGAGTTGCACTGGCACCTTCGGTCCGACGCGATCAGCTTGCATGATCAGTATCTTGCCATCAGGACTAATACCTTTAAGGCGATGGGTGCCCGGAAAACGTTGCTGCAACTGTCCAGAGCGGAGATCCCAAAACTGGATTTGTTCACCCTTTTGCGATGGATCGCTGAGTCTAACCGCCAGTGTCTGCCCATTTGGACTAAAGGGCTGCTCCGCCGCCCAGCCTCGGAGCGTACAGACAACCTTCTTAGTCTGCCAATGCCATAATCTGGTCAGGTTCGCACTTGGGTCATTGTCAATTTGCTCGGCGCTGCTGCTGACAAGCAGCTTACCGTTGGGGCTAAGAGCAAGTGAGATAACCGAGCCAACAACCCCTCTAGCATTTCGGTCAGTTTTGTAATCAAAATGATGTAACGTTCGGTTGAGCGTGGCTTGCCTCCACAACGCAGGGCTAGTCCGGGTGGCAGAACTAGGCACCGAAGTAGCAGTGAGTGCTGGCGGTAGCTGGCAGGCTGGCAGGTTGGCGGGTGTGGGCAATTTAGATGGCTGTACGGATGGTGGGGTAGCCGCTGCGGTGACGCATGGTTCAGTCGATCGCGCTCCACTTGGCATGATTGCTCGACACCAGTTCGTCTGCCTTGAGCTTACTGCACCTGTTAGTTTGGCATTCCTGAAGCTAGCACCCTGGAGGTTGGCATCCGCAAGTTTTGCCTGCTCTAGATTGGCACCATCCACGTTGGCTCCCTGCAAGTTTGCGCGCTCCAACCAGGCACCGCCTAAATCCGCTCTCTGGAGGTTTGCACCGCTTAGGTCAGCATTATCCAAAACGACCCCGTGCAGATTCGCCTCTCTCAGATCTGCCCCCTTCAAGTCGGCGTTCTCTAGTCCCAAGCCTGTTAGATTTGCTCCCCGAAGGTTGCAGTTGGGACATTTTTTCGTCATTCCCAAGCGCTGTTCACGAATTGTTTGGCAGCCTGCCAGGGATAGAATGCTGATGGCAAACACTGCTGTTAAGACGCTGACAGTTTTCATGCTTGCACTTGGCATCCTTCGGTAGCTTATTTGCGTCTTTACATCTGGACTGCGATCGACTGCATTTATGGCAACGGAGATTGCATGGTTGCGCCAGTGAAAGCGCGATCGCTACCGAAGTGACGGGACTAAACATCGGTGGTGTGCGAGAAATAGCTACCGACATTGAAGCTGGTAGTGTCTTCGATTTGCTTCAGCGTCGATCGGGTAATCAGCTTGCCCGCTTCGACCAGCACTTTCCCAGTTAGAGGATGCAACAAATCCTGATCGGCACGTCTGCCAATGAGTGCTTCGATATCCTTGATGGAGTTGATATACATACCGGGTGGTAGTTCAACTACGACACCATTTTGCAGAACTCTGGCTTGACAGGCTAAGCGGGAGTTGGGCTTGCAGGTTGTAATGACCTCTAGCGTACGTTGTTCACGGCGGCTAATCGACGACAGAGATTCCATGCCCTCTTGCACGTAGATGTGGCAGGTGGCGCACATACCCCGACCACCACATTCTTTCAAAACATCCAAATCTTTATTTAAAAGGACTGACAGCAGATTGCCGTTGGTTTCAACAGAGGTTTCCTGCGCGATCGGTTCCAGTCTGACAGTTTTAGCCATGATTTTTAGAGGAGAAAGTAAAAGGTGAAGTATAGGGAGAGAGGCGTAGGCGTGGGGGGGAAGAGATAAGGTTGGGGGGTTGAAGTCTAAGGGATAAGAACACTAAATCTGAATTCAACACTCAAAATTTTCCTCTTGCAGCTGCCTGCTGCCCCTTGGCTCCCCTCGCTGCCGTCCCCGCACTCTTTACCCTTTTGTGGATTCGTTGAATGGCTTCAGTAGGAGTGCTTTTTGCTGGTCGTTGAGGGCTTTTTGTTCAACGATCGCAGGAAAATCGCGCATTACTTGAGAACAACGTTTGACGAAAGCGGTAACCCACTCTTGCAGCCACTGGCGCTCTGGTGAGGTGAGGGGTGTAGTGGTTGCCTGCGGTGGTGCTCCTGTGACTGTAAACTGGGCCGTGCGATCGACCTGCACAGTGGCTAGCCAATCTGATGATGGACGCGTAGCTTTCCAGTAGTTTGCAATCACGTGTGTGCCAAGGTATTGGGTTGTGAATTGGCTGAGGTGGTTGAGCGCGGCGATCGCCTCGAACAACGTGGCAGCGTCAGATGTTTTAGCACTGGGAGGGCTAGGTTCTGGCAGAAACGGCGCGGGACTACTGTTTGCCAGTGGTGTCTCTTCTACCAGTGGTATGTCTGCAAGCGGTGTAGCCTTAGTTGCCTGTGGCTTCTCTGACTGGAGAGCTGTTGTTGCGTTAGGAGTTGTGGCTGGGGCAGCACTTTGCTTGCGATAGTGCAGACCTGTAAGGGTGACGTTACCTGCAAGCAACCGAAAGGTCGCGATCGCATTTGGTATATCTTCCTTCAGCACAGTCTTAAGCTGGGTGATCATGCTTAAATAGTCTGCACAGATTAACCTCTGATGGGTTAACACCAGCAGCACCATGCCACGATCGAGCCTATAAAGCCGCACCTGATGTTCAGCAAATTGAAACTCAAACACGTCAAAGCTATCAGGAATGGTTTCAACGACTTGCAAGATACCTTGAGCGAGAGCTTCTTTTTGTTGAAAGTTCAGGGCTTGGTCGATCCCGCAGAAATAAGGACGAGAGCGCCCATCCATTAGGGCAACGCCTGCAATTCCTGGTAAATTCAGAAAGTCCTGAATAACCTCCCGTTTCATAGTTCTTTAATTTACGTTTCAATACGATACATGGCACAACGTACTGCTAGGGACTATGCAGGCGGCTGTGTTAGGGTTTCTGGTTTAGCAGCTTCTTGCTTCTGGTGAGTGAAAGGCTGTTTAGCCAGTAGATGAACACTCCGGCTCCTCCCATCTCTCAGGTTTAGCAGTATGTCTGACCTTCCATTTACTCTGGATCAACTACGCATTCTCAAAGCGATCGCCGCTGAGGGAAGTTTTAAGCGCGCTGCCGATAGTTTATACGTCTCTCAGCCTGCCGTTAGTTTACAAGTCCAAAACCTAGAGCGCCAGTTGGATGTGCCCTTATTTGACCGTGGTGGTAGGCGAGCACAGCTTACAGAAGCGGGGCATCTCCTTTTGAGCTACGGCGAAAAGATTCTCACGCTCTGTCAAGAAACCTGTCGCGCGATCGAAGATTTGCAAAACCTTCAGGGCGGCACGTTGATTATTGGAGCGAGTCAAACAACTGGTACGTATCTATTACCTCGTATGATTGGCGTTTTTCGGCAGCAGTACCCTGATGTTGCTGTGCAGTTACACGTGCATTCAACCCGTCGCACCTCCTGGAGTGTGGCGAATGGACAAATCGATCTTGCGATCATTGGTGGCGAAATTTCGCCTGAATTGCAAGACTCTCTAGAAATTATTCCCTATGCTGAGGACGAACTAGCACTGATTTTGCCCGTCTTGCATCCGCTAGCAAAAGCGGGAACGATCCAAAAAGACGATTTATACAAGCTCCAGTTCATTGCGTTAGATTCACAGTCAACGATTCGCAAAGTTATTGATCAGGTACTGGCTCGCTGTGGTATTGAAACGCGTCGCCTCAAAATTGAGATGGAGTTAAATTCGATCGAGGCAATCAAAAATGCCGTGCAGTCGGGTCTAGGTGCAGCGTTTGTGTCGATTTCGGCGATCGAAAAAGAGCTGCAAATGGGTGTGTTGCACCGTGCCAGAATCGATGATGTGGTCGTGAAACGGATGTTGTCGGTCATTATTAATCCCAACCGCTATCGATCAAAGGCAGCCGAAGCTTTCTGCCGGGAAATTTTGCCAAAGTTTGCTGGCTATGCCAATTTGCAGCCCTACCAACCGGAACACACCGAACTGTTAAAGCCTGCCATTTCTAGTTCAAGCAGCCGTTTAGTCGTGCCAGAAATTGATTAAGCTAGCCTTAGCGATCGCCTCACAGCCCATTTTTTATGGATCTTTACTGCACTCGTCCAGGCTGTCCACGTCCCGTCAATGCTTTCGCTGACTTAGATCATCAAGTCACACTCAAAGCAGTGCCGCAAAAATATTGCACTACGTGCGGCATGGAGTTGATTCTGATTGGGCGGTATCTGCCGCTGAGACTACTGGGACAGGGTGGCTTTGGGGCAGCTTTTTTAGCGCGCGATCGCTACACGCCTGCTATGCGCCAGTGCGTTGTCAAACAGTTTTTGCCCTCTGGTCAACTTAGCCCTGCTCAACTGGTCGTCGCGCAACAGTTGTTTGAGCGCGAGGCAGAGGTGCTGGAGCAACTAGGCAACACGCATCCACTGATTCCTGACCTGTTTGCCTTTTTTGAGCTAACAGCTTCCAGTCCTCAAGCCGGTAAGCAAGACAAGTTTTTCTACCTCGTACAGGAATACATTGACGGGGAGACGATGGAAGAGGAACTTGTACAGAAAGGCACGCTCTCCACAGACGATGTGGTAGCCATGCTGAAGGAAATGCTTAATGTTTTAACCTTTGTCCACGAAAACGGCTCCATCCATCGTGATATCAAGCCGTCCAACATCATGCGTCATCGCAATGGACGCTTTTACCTGTTAGATTTTGGTGCAGTGAAGCAGGCAGCCAAAGGCACGGCAACGGCTAAGTCAACTGGTATTTATTCGTTGGGTTTTGCGCCGCCAGAACAGATGTCGGGTGGTGAAGTGTATCCCTCTAGTGACCTTTATGCCCTCGCTATCACTTGCCTGATGCTGTTGACGGGCAAGCAGCCCAATGATCTGTTTGATTCCTATAGCAATACCTGGAAGTGGCGTAATGATGCGCCCAGTGTGCCTGATTCTTTGGCTGATGTGTTCGATCGGATGCTGCTGCAAACTCCCAGTCAGCGGTTTCAGTCGGCAGCAGACGTATTGGTGGCGTTGAAAGCAGCGTCGGGTACTGTACGATCGCAGCCCTCAAAGCGAACGCCTTTACCGACACCCCAACCGACACCGACACCTCCTACCACGCTACCGCAGCCCGTCTCCCCCCCGCAGGCACTTCAGCCCACCCACAAGAAAGCTACACCCCAGGTCGCTGTTCAGGCTGCAAAACCTGTGCGCCAACGTGCCGCGATCGCGCCGTTCTCAACAGTGGAATTGTTGGGTGCCGCTGCTTTTACTGGCTTTGAAGGGGGGCTGCTGGCGATCGCCCTGTTGAGTCTTTCTGGCACTGTGCTGATTGGTGCTGGTTTTTGGGTAGTGTTGCTAGCCGGACTAGTCTTTTTGCAAAGTCGTCGCATTATTGAGAGGCTAGATTTGCTGATTGTGGTGGGTCTCACGCTGCCGATCATACTGTTTTTGCCGCCACTGCATCGTGCGGTTGCCTTGCTAGGCGGCAGCGTATTGACGACCGTTATAGCCATAGCTGTGGTGACTGGATTAAGTGCGATCGCGGTGACAGCTTTTTTTCGGATCATTTTCAATCTGCTGTCAAACTGG
The DNA here is from genome assembly GCF_014695795.1 of Phormidium sp. FACHB-592. NCBI lineage: Bacteria > Bacillati > Cyanobacteriota > Cyanophyceae > Oscillatoriales > Oscillatoriaceae > Phormidium > Phormidium sp. FACHB-592. Next base: position 255,983 of record NZ_JACJOZ010000075.1, on the reverse strand, counting down.
CTTTAAAGAACACAGATTAAACAAGGCCAGATTTTTCACTCAGGGGTTCGGTATTGCCTTCGCATCGCCATACTAAAAGCTCTTACCCTGATGGCTTGAGAGATTTATGAGTGCTTTTACTTGGCTCCTGAGAATGCTTTGGGAACGCTCGTTCAAGAGCCGACGTACAAGATGAAAGCTCGATCTCTGCCTAGTGTTATACCAACTCTTTAAATACCGGCTACAGATAGTGCATTCTGAATGGAGTCCCAGCCTACCAGCGAAGCAATGACTGCTGGAGTCATCGCTTCCAGTCTTGAGCGCATCAACAACCCCAACTCATCCAAACTCTTGGGCAACTGCCAGCGCAACCCCAACTTAAAATGCTGCCATACTCGCTCAATCGGATTAGTTTCTAGCGCATGTGATGGCTGAAACATCAGGATGATGTTGCTTGGAATCTGCAATCGCTTGGCTCTATGTGCCCCGGCTTGGTCCAGTTGGATGATGAGAATACTGTCGTTGTATTGTTGACTGACCAAGTTCAGAAACACCTGGAAACAATCGCTGTTAAGGTGGGTGAACTCGTAGAAGAAATGTGCTCCCGTGGCAGGTTCCACCACGCCGTACAGGTAAGTGGCCTGAAACTGCCATTGCACTTTGCCTTGGGGTTTGATGCCTTTGGCCGTGATTTTGCGTCCACTGATGGTTTTGAGTCCAAGGCGCGTCTCGTCCTGGCAGAAGAAGCGGATTTGTCCGCTCAGTCTCAGCACAGCGATGGCATACCAAGCCAGCATCGCGAGGTTCTCAGCGAGTTTTTTTATATGCCTCCACCCGCTCCTCGGACTTCGCCACACTCACCGGACGCGCCACTTTCGGTGCAGCTTTCAGCCTGTAATGCACCAGTTGATGCACGGTTTTGTAGGGAGCACTGATGCCAAGTTGCGTCTTTAACCACTGGCAAATCTCACCGTAGCTGTTGAAGCCCTCACTTTGGTGCAAGCGTTGGTTGAGTGCCTCTTGTGCCCAGAGGGGAATGCTTTGCCGTCGCCCCGTCCGGGGCGTATGGGTGAGCAGAGCGGTGAGACCGCCACGGCGATAGAGGCGGAGCCACTCCTGCACCGTGACGCGATGACGACCGAGCAGGGTCGCGGCCGACTGAACCGTGGTTGCTTGTCCAGTTTTGAGCAGATAAAGCAGTTGGATCCGTTCTTTATCAGAAGCGGTCTTCTGGCTGCCGAGTCGTTGTTTGAGGTCTGCTTCCGTTTCCGTGATCTCGAGTTTGTAAACGCCTGCCATGGCTGCTGCTTGAACCCAATAGCTACTTTATACCATCTGTAGCTTAAACTTCAGGAATTGGTATTAGCTGGAATGCTAGCTCTGGCTGCGGTTGACGTTAAGCGTTTACCCTTAAACACTTGATCGATCGCTAGCTTTTGAAATAGCACAACAAATCTTTATCTGAAGCCCCCTCTACTCAAGCGCTCTTAGGGGAACAATAACAAGAGTGACACCGGAGCCTAAGAGTATTCTGATTGCAATCTCAATGCGGATCACAACGTTACAGGCTTTGCTACACGTATCGTCGGCTCAACTCTCCTCAATACAATTAGTCTGTGTTACATGAGACCATCTCCTCTGAAGCTCTATGGCACCAAGCGCCGATCGGCATACTTCAGCTTGGTTTAGATGGGGGCATTACCCATGCCAATCCAGCTTTTTGTAAGCTAGTTGGCTATACAGAAGCACAACTGCGCCGCCTCGATCATCGTGCCATTTCTCACCCTGACGATTTTGTGGCTGAAGTACAGTTACTTCAGCAAATGATTGATCACGGTCAACGCCAACAAGTTTTTCGAAAACGCTATCAGCAGTGTGATGGCAGCATAGTTTGGACTGAAGTTAACCTCTCCTTGACACCCAATGATGAAACAAGCGAGGGAGTAATTCTTTGCTTTATTACCAACGTCACCGATCGTCGCCTGAGAGAGCAAGAGGTGTGGCGCTATCGTGAGCGAGAGGCGCTGCTGGCAGATATCTCGTTGCAGTTGCGGGCAACAACTAGCTTACAAGACGTGATGCAAGACGCTGTAGAACGGCTACGGCAAACCCTTTTGGTCGATCGCGTTCTGGCGTATCAATTTTTTCCTGACCAGAGCGGCGTTTGTTTGGTAGAAGCGGTTGCCCCCCACTACCCTTCGATGCAAGGACAAACGTTTGCGGCTGACTGTGTGCCCTCGACTTATCTAGATGCGTACCGTGATGGCCGGTTGTGGGCAGCCACCGATATCCTCGACGAAGATCTGTCCGACTGCCACAAGGAAGTGCTAGAAAATGCTTACGTTCGGGGCATGATGGTTGCTGCGATCGTCAGCATGGATGCAGCACTAGAGCCTCAAAAGCGTACCCTCTGGGGTCTGCTAGCGGTACATTGTCGCGTGCCTCGCCTCTGGACGATTGAGGAACAACGATTGCTGCAAGTGGTAGCGACTCAGATGGCGATTGCGGCTGAACAAAACCAGCTACTGCAATCGCTTCAGCAGCGTGCCCATGACCTTGAAGACCGAGTGAGCGAACGGACGCGATCGCTAGCACAGGCGCTTAAGTTTGAGCAACTGGTGCATCATTTGACCGAGACACTACGCCAGCATCTAGACGCTGACCAGGTACTACAAGCAGCGGTGGAAGGACTCACGCAGATACTCGATCTTGATCGCTGTGCGGCTGGTTTAATCAGTACCGACCAGGCTTGCTTGACTATTTGCTATGAGAGTATTGGCGATGGTGCATTCTTACCAGCCCTGTTAGGGGAGTCGTTCTCATGGCAATATCTGCCAACGATGTGGTCTCAGACGCTTAAGCCGCCCAGCGATCGCAGCACGACGATCGCTAGAGACACCGAAACTGCGTCTTCAACGGCAGGATCTAAGCAAGCGGCTGCAACACCATTCTGCGTGACTCCACCATCCTCAACGGCATCATCCTTAACGGCACGATCCTTGGCGGAATACACTAGCCCTATTCGAGATGACCAGGGGCTACTCGGCATTCTCACAGTTTGTCGTCATCCCGATCGCTCGTTTGCACCAGACGAAATCACGTTGATCGAACAAGTTGCCAGCCAGTGTGCGATCGCGCTTCGTCAAGCTGACCTCCACCACCAAAAGCACGACTTGCGCGTTAGTGCAGACTACTTTCGCTCGTTTTTAGCAACATCAACCGATGTCTTTATAGAGTACGACGCTAGTTTCCGCTGCCTGTCGATCAATCCTGCGGGTAGCACGATGCTAGCGCTGGCGACCGAAGCGATCGTGGGCAAAACAAATCAGGAACTTTTTGGTGACACAGCCGCATTCATTGACTCCACACTTCAGCGCACTTTTGAGACAGGCGAAAAAGCCTTTGTTGACTACGAACTGCTCTTGCCACAAGGTCGCCGCATCTTTGAAACCGTTTACACCCCCATCACAGCGCCATCAGGAGCAGTCCAGCGCGTAGTGGGGGTTAGTCGTGACGTAACGGAACTGAAGCAGCAGTGGCAACTTTTGGAACAACAAAACCAACAGTTAACCGAAACCACGCGCGTCAAACAAGAATTTATTGCCACCACCAGCCATGAGCTTCGCACTCCACTAACGGCGGTTTTAGGCTTCTCAAACGTCCTACTGCAAGGCTTTTTTGGGACGCTCAACGCAAAACAACAGGATTATGTGGAGCGCATTCACGAGAGTGGGCAGCACTTACTAGATTTGATCAACGACATTTTAGATTTATCACGCCTTGAAGCCGATCGCCTGGAGCTAGACGTGCAAGCCATCCTAGTTGCAGACGTCTGTGAAGGTGTGATGGGCTTGATCCGTGAACGTGCGCTGAATCAAGGACTCAAGCTAGACATTGATCTTGATCCAAGTATCGACTGGATTGTTGTTGATCCTAGACGGCTCAAGCAAATGTTGCTGAACCTCTTAGTTAATGCCATCAAGTTTACACAAGAGGGCACTGTCGGCTTGAAAGTCTATCGGCAATCGCTACCAAACTGCGCCCATACTTTGACAGCAACTGAGCCAGCCGAGTCGAACGATGATACAACCATCGATATGATTCACTTTTTGGTCTGGGACACTGGCATTGGTATTGATGCTGTTAATCAGCAGAAACTCTTTTTGCCCTTTTCCCAAATTGATAGTTCCCTGGCTCGACAACACCAGGGAAGTGGTTTAGGACTCGTCATTACACGCAAGCTGGCAGAATTACACGGCGGCACGGTCATGCTAGAATCTAGCCCCAATGAAGGTGCTCGTTTCACCATTTCGTTGCCGTTCCGCGGAGCGGTCTAACGCTTAGGAACACAGTTTAGTAAAGTCAGTTTTGTCGTGTCATCGGCATGGCGTTGCGTTAGCGTAGCCATGCCGCAGGTCTATTGTCCTTACAGAGAGTTGAATTTACAGGTTGTTCACGGCTCGTTTCTAGTAGCTTGCGTCACCTGGAACACGATCGCCTGCCAGTTCAGCACCCTCTTGCTCTAACGAGGCATTGCGAATTGCCAGCCACTGACGAAACAACTCAACACCGTGCAAATCGCTTGCTTGATAGTGGCGCACCGCCCGATCGATCTCCTGAGATGTTTTGAAAACCGGAACCGTGCCTTGAAGTTCTTGCATTGTCAGCCTCCGCTTTAAGTGCGTTTGGATCTATCTGTATTATTCCCTAGAAATCTGAAGCAGATATGAAGATAATAAAAAGTATCTTAAGCTACAGTTTTTGTTTTCGTGAATTAAACCAGGGGCAGTAATAGCTCAAACTCCGTTCCGGTGGCTAAAGGCTGCTCTGTTAAGGTTGCTGAAGCATGAGCGTCAGTTCTGTCAGCTGCTGGGCATGATCGCAGGTTAAATTTGCCGCCATGCTTGGCTGTAATAATTTGGTAGCTTACAGCTAGACTCGTTTCCTTCTCTGCCCGCTTCTTCACCGAAAACGACTCCAAAATACGTGCTTGATCCGCAGCCGCGATGCCAGGACCGTTGTCCGCAATGCAGATTGCAACCCAGCGCAATGTGGGAGCACCAGCGATCGCCTGCGATCGAATTTCGGTCGTGATTGTGATCGTCGGCTTCACGGCAGTGGGCGGAAGTATGAGGCTCTGATGACTTGCTCTTAAGTCTTGCTCTAGCTGCTGGCTCACTGCTTGATCAATCAGTGCATCCACCGCATTACTAAGGATATTCATGAAAACCTGGTGAAGCTGTCCGGCAAAGCAGACGACGGGTGGCAAATGTCCATAGTGCTTGACGACTTGAATATCGCTAGTGAGGCGGCTTTTGAGCAGCAGCAAAATGCTATCAAGCAGTTCATGCAGGTTGGCAGGCTTAGGGTAAACCTCATCAATGTGGCAAAAGTTTTGCAAGCTGCTTGCCAACTTTGATAAGCGCTCTGCGCCTGTACGAATGCTAGCGATCGTCTGTGGCAAATCCTGTCGAAGGTAGTCAAGCTCTAAGTCGTCTCGCAACTGCGCCAGCGCGGTAGGCAACTGCCCCAGATTTGTTTCGTAAGCAGTCAGCAGTTGTAAAAGGCTGTCACTATAGGTAGAAACGTGGCTGAGATTGCCCCAAATAAAGCTTACTGGGTCAAGAATCTCATGAGCAATGCCATCTACCAGTCTCCCCAGGCTTGCCATCTTGTCGCTTTGAATCATTTGCGCTTGTGTCCGCTCGTACCGCACCTGCGTCTCAATGCCACGGATCTGCCAGTAGGCAATATTGAGCGTGTGAATATCCAGCAAGTAATATGTTTGGGGATCTGCCTGGACGACGATCGGTTCACCTTGTAGCTCTGGCGATCGCCGCAATGCCTGCTGTGCTGCCACCACGATCGGTGTTGTCCCTGACAGCAGTAATAAATCGCTACGAGCGTAGCTGTACAAGACCCGAAGCGGTTTCTTGAGAAAGAGTTCAATGCCGCTAGGACGAATCAAATACTCTAGCAGGCGATGGCGGGAAATCATGCCCCTAAACTGCCCCTGCTCCACCAGTACCGCTCCTGGTAACAATGGATGTTGCTCAAACGTCTGAGCAAGTTCAATGCCTAAGCAGCCCAACTCCATGTAAAAACTGTAGCGCTGCAATTCCTGAAGCGTTGCCTCCAGGTGTAGTGTTTGTAGACATCCCTCTACAAGCGTTGGTGGTGAGAGATGATGGTAGAACTCGTTTGGCACCGTGTGACAAAACAATTTAGGAACCCCAATCTATTTATTTAAGAAATAACCGATGGAGCTAGCCATACTGGCAGGCAGGTTCCGCTCAGTTTGCCCAGAAGTCGGCAAGTAGTAACTTCCTGCATTTTTCAGACAAGACAAGGGCTTTCTCAGCACAAGACGGTTTAGCTATACCTGTCATCGGTAGCCAATTTTCTGGTTATTGCCTTTTAGTATCTTTAAGTATTGATAAAAAAAGTAGCGTTACGGTTGCCGTAGGGATGCATTTTCACTTAGATGGAAACGTTTAAAGCGACGCTAGTTACTTATGACCAATTCTGGATCGTCCCCTGAGCCACCAAAGACTGGATTTAAAGTCACACTCCTTCAAGGTGTGATCGGTGCCGTGTCCCTAGCTGGCACTACAGCCATTCCGCTAGTGGTACAGCGCCTTGTTGCACCTGCTCCACCTGCCAGTAGTCCAACGCCAGTACCAGCTCAAGTGACACCATCTCCTCAGGTACAGCCCACTCTGAATGAGCTGGGTGTAACCCAGTTGTCTAACGATGGTGACGCTCACGATAAAGGCAAAGGTAAAAAGAAGGGTAAGAAGGACGATTAAAATTTTGTGCGGCAGATCGATTTGCCCTGAGAGAGGTTGTCCTTGAGGATAGCCTCTCTCAGCTGTTTTAATGCGTTCTCCGGTAGAAGCAGAAGCGAGCAACTTTACTCAGTTCGGATACCCGTACAGACAAAAAAGTTGCAATTGTATCTAACCTTCGGTAGATTAGCACTCAGGGGGTGAGAGTGCTAACTCCTCCCTAAGTGCTAACGCAACTGAATTTTGTTGTTCAGCTTAACCTGCTAGTTTGGAGAATTTTGTATGGCAGCCGTAACTCTGAGCGTCTCTACTGTAAAGCCGCTGGGTGATCGTGTTTTTGTGAAAGTAAGCGCCTCTGAGGAGAAAACCGCTGGTGGAATTCTTCTACCTGATGCTGCGAAAGAAAAGCCTCAGATTGGCGAAATCGTTGCCGTTGGTCCTGGCAAGCGCAGTGACGATGGTGCCCGCCAAGAACCAGAAGTGAAAATCGGCGACAAGGTGCTTTATTCCAAGTATGCAGGCACCGATATCAAGCTTGGCGCTGAGGAATATGTTCTGTTGTCTGAAAAAGACATTCTGGCGATCGTCTCTTAGGAGTTAAGAGTTCTCAGTTTTGAGTTTTGAGTTATTCCATGACCGTGATAACCAAAACTTGAAGCTTGAGATTCAAAGCTGGTAAGCGATTCAACTCAAAACTCATCACTCAACACTTATAACTACTGGAAACTATGGCTAAGCGCATCATTTACAACGAAAATGCCCGTCGTGCTCTTGAAAAAGGCATGGACATTTTGGCTGAAGCAGTGGCTGTCACCCTCGGTCCTAAGGGTCGGAACGTCGTACTAGAGAAGAAGTTTGGCGCTCCCCAAATTGTGAACGACGGTGTCACGATCGCCAAAGAAATCGAACTCGAAGACCATGTGGAAAACACAGGTGTTGCGTTGATTCGTCAGGCAGCTTCCAAGACCAATGATGCAGCGGGTGATGGTACAACCACTGCAACCGTATTGGCTCATGCCATTGTGAAAGAAGGTCTGCGGAACGTGGCAGCGGGTGCAAACGCGATTTCACTTAAGCGCGGCATCGATAAGGCAACTAACTTCCTGGTAGATCGTATTGCTGAGCACGCTCGTCCTGTGGAAGATTCCAAGGCGATCGCTCAAGTCGGTGCAATTTCTGCTGGTAACGATGATGAAGTGGGTCGGATGATTGCCGATGCCATGGATAAGGTCGGCAAAGAGGGTGTGATCTCCCTTGAAGAAGGCAAGTCCATGACAACCGAACTGGAAGTCACTGAAGGGATGCGCTTTGACAAAGGCTATATCTCGCCTTACTTTGCAACCGACACCGAGCGCATGGAAGCCGTTCTTGATGAGCCTTTCATCCTGATCACCGATAAGAAAATTACGCTGGTACAAGATCTGGTGCCCGTTCTGGAGCAAGTTGCTCGCTCTGGTCGTCCTCTGGTCATCATCGCTGAAGACATTGAGAAAGAAGCGCTGGCAACCCTGGTGGTCAACCGTTTACGTGGCGTACTGAATGTTGCTGCTGTCAAGGCTCCTGGCTTTGGCGATCGCCGTAAGGCAATGCTAGAAGACATTGCTGTGCTCACTGGTGGTCAGATGATCACTGAAGATGCAGGTCTGAAGCTAGACACCACTAAGCTTGAATCGTTGGGTAAGGCTCGTCGCATCACCCTCACCAAAGACACCACCACGATCGTCGCTGAAGGCAACGAGAAAGCTGTCAAGACTCGTGTTGAGCAAATCCGTCGTCAAATTGAGGAAACCGAGTCCTCCTACGACAAAGAGAAGCTACAAGAGCGCTTGGCAAAACTGGCTGGTGGCGTTGCCGTCATTAAGGTCGGTGCAGCAACTGAAACTGAAATGAAGGACCGTAAATTGCGGTTGGAAGATGCGATTAATGCAACTAAAGCTGCTGTTGAAGAAGGCATCGTTCCTGGTGGTGGTACTACGTTGGCGCACCTGTCTCCTGAACTGGAAACTTGGGCAAACAGCAACCTCAAGGGCGAAGAGCTGATTGGTGCATCGATCGTTGCTCGTGCTTTGGCGGCTCCCCTGAAGCGGATTGCTGAAAACGCAGGTCAGAATGGTGCTGTCATTGCTGAGCGCGTCAAAGAGAAGGATTTCAACGTGGGCTACAACGCCGCGACAAATGAATTCGTTGACCTCTTTGAAGCCGGTATCGTTGACCCTGCTAAAGTGACTCGTTCAGCGCTGCAAAACGCTGCTTCGATCGCGGGCATGGTGTTGACTACCGAATGTATTGTCGTTGACAAGCCTGAACCCAAAGATGGCGCTCCTGCTGGTGGCGCTGGTGGTATGGGCGGCGGCGACTTCGACTACTAGATTTAAGTATCGGGTTTGAGGCGTTAGCATTCCGAACTCGAAAACTTACAGAAAGGGGCGATCGCTTTTATGGGCGATCGCCCCTTTCTTATAGATTTCATACGAGGGCTGATGGCGTTACAGTAAGCGATCACGTTATTGCATAATGACAGTGCGAGCAAAAGATCAACGCCCTTTACCTTGAGTGCTTGCTACACCGCTCTTGATGTGGAAGGGGTACATTGGCTCGTCAAGCTTAGGCTTGCTGTACTCATGGTTAACACGTACTTATGGCTAAAGTCTTTGCTTCAATCACTGAAGATCTTCAGCGCCTTATTGCAGCACAGCAGATGTTTTTTGTTGCGACTGCGCCCCTTGCGGCGGATGGGCACATCAATGTTTCTCCTAAAGGTTTAGACAGCTTTCGGATTCTTTCCCCTAATCAGGTTGTTTATCTTGATTTAACTGGAAGTGGCAACGAAACATCAGCACATTTACAAGAGAATGAGCGTATTACGCTAATGTTTTGTGCGTTCCAGGAACCGCCAGTCATTCTGCGGCTCTATGGTAAGGGCCGTACTGTTTTGCCAAATTCTCCTGACTGGGAGCCCCTTTATGCTAAGTTTTCGCCTATTCCGGGTACTCGTCAACTGATCGTTGCAGACATCGATCGCGTTCAAACGTCTTGCGGTATGGGTGTACCGTTATATGAACCGATCGCACAGCGGCAATCGTTACTGAAATGGGCAGAGAAGAAAGGCAGAGACGGTTTGAAAGACTATCAGCAGCAGAAAAACAGCAGCAGCATTGATGGGTTGCCAGCACCACTGGCACAAACACCAAAGAGCAGAGTGTAAAAGGTCTTGCCGCAATCTAAAGAGCTGAGACTTTTTTAGAAAGCGTTGGTTGCTTGTCCTAATATCTGACCCGCTCTCTTAGAGGCAAAGACATAAAATTAAGGTGGCTCTAGCGAACTAGAACCACCTTAAACCCGTTGATTAAGCGTGTAGAGACCTAGTAACAGTTAGTTACGCGATCGAAGCCATTTTTACATCGCTGTTAGCAAGTAGTTCCTGAAGTTCATCAGAATCCACTGTTTCCTTCTCAATCAGCATGGCTGCTAACTGATCCAGCACATGGCGATTAGCAACTAAAACCGCTTTACAGCGACGGTATGCCTGCTCGACCAAGTTCCGTACTTCATCGTCGATCGCTGCTGCTGTCTCTTCTGAGAAGTCCCGTTCAGCAGCAATGTCGCGTCCTAGGAACATATTGCCCTGTTGACGACCCAGCGCTACAGGACCGAGGCGATCGCTCATCCCAAATCGTGTAACCATTTGACGAGCCACCCGAGCCACCTGTTGAAGGTCATTCGATGCGCCTGTGGTTACTTCTTCTTCGCCATAGATAAGTTCTTCTGCCAAGCGACCACCAAGGGCAACTGCCATCTGGTTTTGCAGGTAAGAACGCGAATACAACCCTGAATCCATCCGGTCTTCGCTAGGCGTGAACCAGGTAAGACCGCCAGCACGACCGCGTGGGATGATGCTAATTTTTTGCACCGGGTCGTAGTCAGGCATCAATGCGCCAACCAACGCATGACCTGCTTCATGGTATGCCACTAACTCTTTACGCTTTTCGCTCATGACCCGATCCTTCTTCTCTGGGCCAGCAAGGACGCGATCGATCGCATCGTTCACTTCATCCATCGAAATTTCGGTCAAGTTGCGACGAGCTGCCAGAATTGCCGCTTCGTTCAGCAAGTTCGACAAATCAGCCCCAGTAAAACCAGGAGTCCGACGGGCAATTTTCTCCAGATCCACATCTTTGGACAAGGTTTTGCCGCGTGCATGGACGTTAAGAATTTCGAGGCGACCTGCATAATCGGGGCGATCGACCACAACTTGACGGTCAAAGCGACCCGGACGCAGCAAGGCTGCATCCAGCACATCAGGACGGTTTGTTGCCGCAATGATGATGATGCCGGTATTGCCCTCAAAGCCATCCATCTCAGTCAGCAACTGGTTAAGGGTTTGCTCCCGCTCATCATTACCACCACCTAGTCCAGCGCCCCGTTGACGACCCACTGCGTCAATTTCATCAATAAAGACGATACAGGGTGCGTTAGTCTTCGCTTGTTCAAACAGGTCACGGACGCGAGAAGCACCCACACCCACAAACATTTCGACAAACTCAGAACCAGAGATGGAGAAGAACGGTACGCCTGCTTCACCTGCGACAGCACGCGCTAGAAGGGTTTTGCCTGTTCCTGGAGGACCCACTAGCAGCACGCCTTTAGGAATCTTGGCACCCACTGCCGTAAAGCGATCAGCGTTCTTCAAAAAGTCCACCACTTCGCTGAGTTCCAGCTTCGCCTGGTCAATACCCGCAACGTCACCAAAGGTCACCTGTGTTTGTGGCTCCATTTGCACTCTGGCTTTTGACTTGCCAAAGTTCATTGCTTGATTACCAGGACCACTCTGGGCGCGGCGTAGCAAGAAAAATAGACCCACTAGCAACAAGACTGGGAAGAACAGGCTACTTAGAGCTTTGAGCCAAAACCCATCATCGTTCTGCGGCAAGACAGAAATATCGACCTTGTTTGAAGTCAGAATGTTGATCAACTCAGGATCATTGGGCAAATTAACTACGACACGATTGTTGCCATCCTGAACTACCGCAATACTGCGATCGGCGCTAATCCGAACTTTTTCGATCTTGCCCGTTTGCACCTTTTCAATAAACTGGCTGTAGCGCCAGGTTTCCCTGCTAGGGGGCTGCTTGTCAAAGAACGCAGTCGCCAAAGAGACAACTACGATCGCGAGCAGCGTATACAGTCCAACATTTCTCCACCGCTTATTCACCGGGATTTGTCCTCCTTTTATAGGGGTGCGGAGTTTTGCACTATTCGTTTGATGTTAATTAATATTAACGTACTCTCAGGAATAGCGGATCAAGGTCTGGTAGCAAGGTTTAGAACTTGCCTGCCTTCATCATGCCAAAATTGGGCTGACCAAATTCTGTTAACGTCCTTGTATCTCCTCATCCTAACGAATGGCTCGTCGTGGTGAAGTGCTAATTGCAGTGCTAAATAATCAGGTGGATTTGGCGATCGCCCGTGAACAGTATTGGTATCGCATTCCGATGGCACAGTCGGAAAAGCTGAAGCAGCAAGGCCATTGGTCGCCCAAGTGGCTAGCGTTTTACCAAACTAAAGTGTTTGGCACTGAGGCATATTGTGTGAATTACTATGCCTCAGTACGCCGCATTTGCGAAGTTTATCGCTGGGAACTGTTTCCTGATCAGCCTAAAGATGACAGGAGTGAGCAGCGCTACCAGAAACTAGAACTATCGCCGTTAGAAAAGCTAGCCCAGCCGCTCGTCAGTCAGCGCCTTCGTCCCATCACCTTTATTCCCACGACCTGGGATCAATTTCAAGCAGCAAGTGCGATCGAGGAGCTATTAACGCACTCGAACACATGATGCTTGGACGTTGCGATTGTAGAGGCATACTATCCATAAAAAAGGGACAGGCGATCGCCTGTCCCTTTCAGGTATGAAATTGCAGTGCCAACGTTAGAAGTTCATCTCGGCTTCCTGCACGCGCTCAACTTGCTTCTTCTTCAGCACAAGCATGATTTGAGATAGGACCACAATACCGAAGAATGCGAGCAGACCCTTAACGCGATCGGGGTTTTGCAGCACGATTTCTGTATCTGCTTGACCAAAGCCGCCTACATTGGGGTTAATAGTCAGGGCATCACCCGCTTTCACCTCTTGCCCTTCTGAAACAACCAGATCTGGTCCAGCAGGAATCGTATCAACGACTGTCTTGCCATCCGCCATTTGAATCGTGACCTCATAGCCGCCATCTTCTGGCTTAGTCACCTGGGTGATCGTGCCCGCTTCAGACGCATTGTAAACAGCGTTGTTGCTCTTTTCGCCATTGGGGTAAATTTGTCCACGACCACGATTGCCGCCTACGTGAACCGCATACTTACCGAAGCGGAGCGATTTATCCGTCTTAGGATCAGGAGACAAGATTGGGAACACAATCTCCTGGTACTGCTCACCGGGCAGCGGACCAATCACAACAATATTCTCTTTCCCTTCGCTGTAAGGCTGGAAGTAGAGGTCTTGCACCTTCTCCTTCATCTCTTCGGGAATCCGATCTTCCGGTGCAATCTTGAAGCCTTCGGGCAGCATCAGCACTGCGCCCACGTTTAGAGGACCCTTGTCGCCACCGCCAACAACCTGCTGCTTCGTAACGTCATAAGGAATTTTGACAACGGCTTCAAACACAGAGTTGGGCAGTACAGACTGGGGTACTTCCACTTCGGTTGGCTTTGCTGCTAAATGGCAGTTAGCACAGACAATGCGCCCAGTTGCCTCACGGGGGTTTTCATACGCCTGTTGAGCAAAAATCGGATAGGCTGACGCAGTTTGGGGCAGCATCAAACTGCCTGTCAAAAACACTGCGATCGCCAGCACTGTCAGCGCAGCAGACTGACAAAGCTCAGCAGTAGGTATCAATCTCTCTAATGGATTTTTTTTCATTGGTAACGAACGTGTCATGAGCAAGGGACAGTCAGCAAACGATTGAGATTTAAGCCCACCAAGGGTCTTCACCAGTACGAAAATCAGTCTCAGTCCAGGGAGTAAAACTTACTTTGTTGTCAACAACAGTTGCATGTGCCAACGGTAGCGACAAGGGCGCTGGACCGCGAACAACCTTGCCATTGCTGTCGTACTGAGAGCCGTGGCAAGGGCACTTAAACTTGTTCTCAGCGGCGTTCCAAGGCACTACACAGCCTAGATGCGTACACACCGCATTGATGCCAAAGTCAGCCAGCGCTTTATCTTCTTTGATCACAATGTAGGTTGGATCGCCCTTCAACCCCTGAGAAAGGACGTGATCTCCAGCCGCATGACTAGCAACAAAATCGCTCACTAAAATATCGTTACCGAGTGCATCTTTAGCAGTAGCACCACCACCAGCAGCACCACTGGATGGAGGGATAAAGTATTTTACTACTGGATAAAGGGCACCCAACGCAGTGCCTGTCACCGCACCAAATGTCAAAAGGTTCATGAACTGACGACGCCCAAGATCGGGCACATCCGAAGATCCAGAAATTTGTGTCATGACTACGTATAGTTCTGTTAAGGGAGGGCTGTGACAATTGCTGGCGAGCGTTTAGTAGAGTTGCCATCCGCTTCACTCCACGCTGCGATGGATTCAGATGTCTGCCCCTTTTGCAGTCATTCGCTCGCCAAACACTGCAATAATCCTCTCACAGAGAGGCTTGTCGCTTTTCTGAGGAAGTTACTAAGATTATTACATTTCTTGACGCTAGCATCATAGCTAAGTAGGGGGCTGTCAGTTTTATACAAAATGTTAACAATGCGCTGAAGACTCCTTTGCATCGTTAGCTATGTGTAAGCTTGCCAGCAAACTTAAGAAAAATAAGACAAGCAATGAGCCTGTGTGATCGGTAGACGGACGCAATCAAAGACTTCTCCTTAGCTTCCCTTAGAAGGGGACAGCAACTGCTGGGGTGGCACACGGTAGTTTCTCATGTCCAAGTACTTAGTAATAGCACCATGACCGGAAATGACTTACGTCAGATCTTGCTCGATAAGTGGGGACGCTCGTATGACGTTCAATTGCGGCGTACTCAAGGCAAGATCTTTTTTTTGGTCATGTGGAAGTATCTGGAGCAGGTCTCTTTTCCCTTGACCGAAACTGAATACGTAGAACATTTAGATGAAGTCGCAAGCCATCTGCAAGCGTGGGGTAGCGCGGAGCAAGTGCATACCTTGATTCAGCAGACGCGCGATCGTCCCCGGCTTGGCAAGGCAGTCAGCATTCCTCTCGAACTGGGCGAACGAGCCTCTGAATGGTTGCTCGAAGAGTTTTAGTCACACAAAGACTTTCAGTGGCACGAAAGACTTTCAGGACACACAAATGTATACCTTTCTGTCCATGCATAACTCAGTTTGGTTATGAGGGTTCAGTTTGTCAAAGCGTTCCTAGCGTTGAAACAAAATGACTTCGTGTGTCGGCAAGATGGTTCGCTTAAGACGATTTAGCACAGAAAGGCGATACTCCTGCTTAATAACTCCCTTCTGCCGTGCCTCTATAAAATCCCGCCCTTTAAACCCGAAGGGCACAAATTGATAGCTTCTGACTGGGCTAGACCAAAGTTTTTTGAAGTTAGAAAAGACTTCAAATGGACGAATACGTTCGCCTCCTACCAGATTCAAGCTTTGATAGAGGTCAAAGTAGAACAAAAAACCCCCTGGTGGAAGCGTCTGATAAATCTGTTGTGCTAACTGTTTACGCCTTTCCATACTCTCAATTGTTGACAGAACGGCGGCTATTGAAAGCCAATTAAAGCCCTGATTGGCAAAGGTCGTTGGATCGCCTTCATAAGTCTCAAAGCGAATTGCAGGATTGAGCTTTCTAGCAAGATCGATCGCGCCAGGCCTAACGTCTACGCCCATCAATTGCTCTGGTCGCAGCCCTAAGTCAACATACATTCGAGTACTGCGCCCATTGCCACAGCCTAAATCCAGCACATTGAGTGACTCTAAGGGAAGCGGGTTTAACAGTAAGGCTTGTGTTAGCCAGTAGAAAAGACTTAAGCGATAGGCGATTTCAAACTCAGAAAAAAGCGGGTTCCAAGTATCAGTTTCACCTGGTTCGAGTCGATCATAAGTATCTCGAACTAGGTTAGCCAGTGAATCTTTTTTGATATTCATAATCGCTATTAGGTGAAGAAGCTAGACTTCTCTGAATCATATTTGCTGGACAAGCTGTTTCAAACTGGCAAACGTGTTATGTAGCGATATTGCCTACTAAAGCGGTATTAATTTTTAAAGCTCTGTTTGACGCATGGTTAGAAACATCTTAATAATCCAATCCTTGTAAAATCAGAATGCTTTTCGGCTAGAGAGGATAAAACTCTATAGCTTTAGAAGAAGTCCTTCAAAAAACCTTTGCCAGTAACTTTTACGCCAATCTAGAAGTAAGTACTTCCTGTCGTGTTGTTTACTTCTAACGCCGCATACTAAAAACAGGATGAAAATGTGAAATTTAGAGGAAAGAAAAATAGTGTGAATTTTTATATCGTTTCTACCATCAGAGAAAATCCTTGCAGCTTCAGCAGCTCTGGTGTGTAATCAACCTTAAAACTCTGATCCCCATCCAGTAATTGTGCAAAGCATCAAACTCTCTAACCAGAGTCTGATTGTCAGCCAGTATGAATACCGACATAATAGAACTATTAGCTCAACAGCATTCATTCTTCGTTTTTGCTCGCTTTAGTTGTTTTCGCTACGTTCGCTGTTAACAATTCAAAATATAAGGGTGGCGATCGCCCTATCAAGCCAATGATTCAAACTTCGCTTAACCTAAAACCATTTCATATGAACATGAACACTATTTTGGATATTCACTGCCCAAACTGTGGTAGCCGTGCCGAACGGCATTACCTTGGGGCAGAACACTTAACCCGGACCCAATGCTCGACTTGTGACTATCTGATGGTGATGTGTTCCCAAACAGGACGGGTGATTGAAGCCTATGCCCCTGGGCTTTATGCCCATCGCTAAGTGCTGGCTCTGAACTCTAAATGTGCTAGCCACTAGAATGTATGGTTTTGGTTGAATGTGATTGACTCAATGAAGTTTTATATCCCTGGACTCCTCAAAAAGCTGGGGATTCTGTTTCTTTAAATTCGATCACGCCTTGGCGTAGAGCCGTCATAAGCGTGATACTTGCCCCTAAAACTTAATAGCTTCTCAACGCTACTCCTTCAAGGTTATTTCTAAAAGTTTCGTGCTGGCGTTCTCACACGCTCTTTAAGCAGCCTGCTAATGCCCTTCAGGTTAGTCCCAAAGTCTTAGTTAAGTTTTTGGTAAAAAAGTTGAAGTGGTGCATAGCGCTGTGCCTAGTTTCTGTAGCTTTGCAGATGCTTGTAGTGGTTGCGCTTACTTATTAGGCATTAGCGAACTCTCAATAGCAGGCTGGTTTTCTTGCTATGCAGCTAACGGAAACCACATAGTCCAGCACAATTTATATAGCCAGATTAAAGACTGTCCATTAGCTGTATTCGTCAACCGATCCTTCATTCACAATGGTGTCCTTATCAGGAGACGAGCCATGGCGGCACCAACAACCTATTCTCGCTTTATTCGCTTCCTGCAAGAAGACTTGGCAATTTCGGCTGCCTCGATCGCCATTGCCCTTCGCCACAGGGAACTCGATCCAGGACCGTTATCAATGATTCTTTGGCAATATGGTTTAGTCACGCTTGAGCAGCTCGATCAAATCTATGATTGGCTTGAGCAAGCATAGGTGCCTGTGAGCTTAGATGGATTGGTAAGACGCGAGATCGCCTGTTGTTTCTGGCTTGATCACTGGATGCTTTGAGAAAAATTTGTCTCTAGCTGCTATAAAAAAAGGCTTTACTGGTAGAGCGGGCTAAACGTAGTCTGCTCTTTTGTTTTTTGATCAGGTACTCTCTTCTTCGCCGTGGTATAGGCATACCAAGTTGCTTTTGTATCGTTTTTGCCTCTATCATTCGGTCTATCTGACTCTTGTGCAACGATTGAAAGCAAATGATACGAGCTAAGCCTGATTGATCATGTGAAGTAATGATTCTCCAGACGATGAAGAAAGGACTGTACGTGCGTATGGTTACGCTGGGACTGCTGCTATTGGCTCTACCGCTTGGAGTCGGTTGGTGGGCAGTGAATATGCTGCGCTTTCAACACCTTTCTGGGTGTCAGTCACTAGCAGAAGCAGAAAACCAGACGGATGACGCAGCGGCAGTAAGTTTCTATTGTGCGCAGGAAAGTGTAGGTCAGCAAACGGTTGATGGACTGTCAGAAGCAATTAGAATGGCGCGTTTAGTGCCGTCAGAGCATCCCTTAGCAGCACAGAGCGATCGCCTGGTAGAGCAAGCCTCTCAGTCACTTTTGGCTTTAGCTGAAGACTCGTTTCAGGGAGGAAACCTGGAGGAGGCGATCAATGCAGCACGGCGTATTCCTGTTCTAACCGCAGCATACAAAACGGCGGATGAGCGAATTGAGTCATGGCAAACTGCTTGGGATACGGCACAGTCTGTTGATAGTGATGCCCAAGCCTTTGCTGAACGCGGTCAATGGGACCAAGCCTTTGCTAAAGCAAGGGAGTTGCGGCAGTTAGGTAATCGCTATTGGGATGGCGATCGTTACCAGGCATTGGTGCAGAAGATTCAGGAAGCAAAGGAAAATAAGGCAGCACAGGCAAAAGCAGAGCGCGAGCAGCAAAAAGTAGTTCAGGCAAACGTTGCTCCTCGCTTTGATCCGTTGCCAGACTGGCAAAAAGAGCAGGAAAAAGAAGCGGCGGCTAACCTCGATCGCGCTCGTAAACTGGCAAGTGCTGGCAGTGCCGACGGGCTGCGCGCTGCAAGTGATGCTGCTGGGCTGGTATTATACGGTACGCCTCAGTACGAACAGGCGCAGCAATTGGTTGGACAGTGGAGCCGTCAGCTTCAGGAATTACAAGACCGCCCCTATCTCACTCGCGCTATACAGCTAGCAGGTAAAGGTGATATGCCCTCGCTACAGGCAGCGATCGCCGAAGCCAGCAATGTTAGCTTTGGTAGCGCACTCTATCAGGAAGCACAGGCGAAAATTGGTCAGTGGACAGATGCAATTCAAAAGCTTCACCTCCAGGCATACCCTGTTCGTCCAGCCAATAGTAGTTTAGTCAGCCCTGCTAACTACGCTATTCCGCCTGCAGCAGCGCCTACACCATAAAGAGAGGGCGCTGGAGATTTAATGCTCAAAAAACGCTACTTTTTGATTGTCCATGCAACTTTAGTAGAGCAAACAACCGCTTACTCTATGGCATATGCCATCGCCTCAAGAAGGCTCTGTATCAGTTGCGAAGCGGTGGCGAACGCTTTAGGCTGTAGCAAAAACCTTGGCTGCTGCTGCTACACCTGCGCCAGGTGTAAAGCCTTCATAACCTAGCTCTTGTAACGTTGCTTCTAACGCACCGATCGCGGTCAAAATATCACGATCGCTGACAAAGCCTAGGTGCCCAATACGAAAGATTTTGCCCTTGAGGTGATCCTGCCCGCCTGCAAGGATGATGTCAAACCGCTTTTTCATTACAGCGCGGATTTGTTCAGCATCAACGCGATCGGGGGCAACCGCAGTAATGGCGGGGCTAGCGGCACCATCGGGTGCAAGCAATGGCATCCCTAAGGCTTTGACAGCCGCACGCGTAGCACTAGTCAATCGCTGATGACGTGCAAAGATCTGCTCCAAACCCTCTGCCTGCATCATCCGTAGTGCCACTTGCAGGGCAAAGAACATATTAACGGGCGGTGTAAACGGTGTGGTGTTCTTTGCTGCATCTTTGCGGTACTTGCCCAAGTCAAGGTAGAAACGGGGCAGTTTAGCCGTTTTGTATGCTTCCCACGCTCTGGCATTAACGGTCACGAAGCCTAATCCTGGCGGCACCATATAGCCCTTTTGAGAACCGGAAGCAACTACATCCAGACCCCAGGCATCAACTGGTACATTGTAGGAACCCAGACTGGTCACAGTATCAACGATGATGAGCGCTTCGCCATGGGTTTTAACGTGACGGTTAATCGTTTCTAGATCGTTCAACACCCCAGTGGACGTTTCGCTATGGGTGACGATGACCGCCTTGATTGCCTTTGCAGTATCTGCCTCTAACATCTCCCGAAATTTCTCTGGGTCAAGCGCTTGTCCCCATTCAGCAGTAATAGGCTTAACGTTCAAACCATAGGCTTGGGCAACCTCTACCCAACGCTCACCAAATTTACCGTTGCTGCCGACCAGGACATGCTCGCCCGGACTCAAAAAGTTAATGATGGCTGCTTCCACTGCACCTGTACCGCTGACGGTTAGACTCAGCACATCATTTTGCGTTTGATGCAGCCATTTCAACCCATCTGTTACTTCCGCCATGATTTTGGAAAAGTCGCCACTGCGATGCCCGATCGGGTGCTTCGCCATTGCGAGTAGAACCTGTTCTGGTACCGGCGTTGGACCCGGAATCATCAGCATGAGCTTGTCGTCCATAAATCTGCCCTGAGCATCAATAACATCGCGCCTGATGGCGGCATACTCCAGAATGACACAATTTCTTACCTTTCAACCAAGGTGACGATCGCCACCTGGCTGCAATTGCCATCTTTTACGATCGCTGCGGTTTGTAATTGCGCCGACGAAGCAGGAAGTCAGGCAAATCAACTTTTGTTTCCTGAGGAAAGGGAGACACTGGGATGAGGGTAGGGCTGCCGGGTTCGGGTTCATCGGCAGCGGCTAACAGTGTCGTTAGCAACTCTGATAGTGCTGGTGGAGCATCCGGTAACGCCTGATCCAGTAATTCTTTGAGCTTAAGGATGCCGCTTTGACTGCTCAAACAGCGGTCTTTCCAATGTTGGATGGCGGTTTCATATTCACTCGCCTGCTGTGCCTGCCGCAAGATCTGCTCTTGCATATCAGCAGTCTGATTTTCCAGCTCTGTCAGGCGAACATACTGGCGATCGCGCTCTTCTTCCAGTTCTTGGCAGGCGTGCCGAAGCATTGCCTGAGTCGTTGTTTGCTTGGCTGCCTGAGTTTCTAGTGCCGCAATTCTGGCATGGGCTGTGACTAAATCAGGCGCGATCGCTACGGCTGATACGTCTGGTGTCGCCTGAACTGGGGGGACGCGAGACGTAACTGAAACATGAGATAAGTGAGCCTGTTGCAAACTGTCGAGCCATGTCTGCTGCTCTTGCAGCGTGGTATGAGCCTGCTGTAGCTCTGTTTCAAGCTGTTCTAAGGCAATTTGGCGATTGCTCAGAATTTGTGAGAGTTCGCAAACTTGATCACGAGCGCTCTCTAACCGCTCTGTCAATTGAGTGGCTAAAGTCTGGGCATCCAGTGATTGGGACTCCAACGCGATCGTCCGTGCTTGTTGGGTATGCAGATCGGTTTGCAGTTGTTCTAGCTGCTCCTCTAGCTGCTGGCGGTATGCTTGCACGTCGGCACGATCATGGGCAACCTGAGTTTGTAGTTGCTCTAGCTCTTGCTGCTGCGCCTGAGTCAGCCCTTCCATCGTGTTTAGCAGCGTTTGCAATGAGCGATCGCGTGCTTGCGTTTCGGTTAGTTGTGCGGTTAAGGCTTGCTGTTGATGTGCCAGTTGCAGCTTTAAACGGGCGATCGCCCGCTGTTGAATGTTAGAAATATCTTCAGTCGCCGCTAGCTGTGCTTCCAAACGCTGCTGGTCAACCATCTGTAGCCGCATCTCGCTTAACGATGCCAGCGACTGATCAAGGGCTTGCTCTAAGTGGCGAATGCGCTCAATCTGCTCATGGGACAGCAATCGAGCTTGCCTTAGCTCGGCTTGCAGGGTTGCTTGCTCATGTTCCCAACAGTGCCATTGCGATGCTAAAGCAACGGTTGCCTGCTGGCATACCATTTCAATGAAATCTGGATCAATCGCATTGAGTTCATGATGTGTTGCTGCCCAGGCAGTCAAAAAGCCTTGCAGAGGCTCTAAAAATTGTGTTTCATCACGTTGTGTGTTGTCTCGCTTTTGGTTGTCGTCCCCGGTGATTGTCCCTCCAGCAGCCAGCGCTGTCGTCTCCTGCAACTGACTGTCGCCAAGCTGTTCTTGTAGGGCAGGCTGTTGTTGCGGAGCAGCGTAGCTGTCCGCTGCTGCTAAAGCGCTAGAAGCTAGATTCGGTTCAGACACACAGAACCTCCCGGAAACGTGAACCAGCTATATTGATCGCTCGTTAGGCTAGTGATCTGACTCTAGAATGTTCAACTTTAAGCAAGGCATCCAGCTACTTCAGAAGCTTTAAAGTTTAGCGTTTCAACGTTAGCCGTCCTAAGCCAAGACTATTCTTTTTGTAGACTCAGCACTGTATCAGGGATTTCTTGATCAGGTGTCAGACTGTTTAGCGACCAGCGATACTCGATCGGCTGGTTGCGGCGCTCACAGTTTTCTTCTAGCTGCTTCTGTAGTGCAAGTGCTTTACGAAGCGTGATGATTAACTGCTGTACTTGAGCCTGAGCTGGAGACTGCCGACCCACAGCAACTATTGTTTGACGTTCGAGCAGTTGGAGGAGGAGTTCGTAATGAATGTGTGATGGAAGGGGAATGGGTTCCATTAAAACTGACTACCTTATAGCATGAATCAACTGGGACAACAGTCTGGGGCTACACCGTTTAGCGATCGAACTAAGCTGTCAAGCCGTTGGACGATGAAGCTGTGGAACCATCCAGCAAAGGTGCTGCGCGTTGCGCTTAGAGCGCCTTTTGACAACAGCCTATGGCTTTGGAGTTCTACGGGGTTAGCGTTCTGCCAACGAGTTCTGCTAGTGCCACTGCTGGATCGGGTTGTCGCATGAGTGACTCGCCAACCAGAACGGCACTAGCACCGGCTGCCTCAACTAAGGACAGATCAGCAGGTGTATGAAGCCCTGATTCACTCACCACGAGGATGTCCCGCGATCGCAGTTGGTCTTGACGATCGTTTAGCAAGCGGCATGTCGTTTGTAAATCAACCGAAAAGTCCTCCAGATTGCGATTGTTGATGCCAATCAAGTTAATGCCTTCAAGCGCCAACACGCGATCAAGCTCTGCCAGGGTATGGACCTCAACTAGGGCAGCCATGCCTAACGCTGCCGCAATTTTCAGAAAGTACTGGAGGTCTTTATCAGACAGAATGGCAGCAATTAGCAGTATGGCATCGGCTCCACTGATCCGTGCCAGATACATCTGATACGGATAAATAATGAACTCCTTACATAGCAAAGGGAGGTCAGTAACAGCGCGGATACGGGCAAGGTTGTCGAAGCTGCCCTGGAAAAATGTTTGGTCAGTCAAAACTGAGAGACAAGTAGCACCGCCTTGTTCATAAGAGCGGGCGATCGCAACAGGATCAAAGTCTTCCCGAATGATTCCCTTGCTAGGCGATGCTTTTTTAACTTCGGCGATAACTGCTGGATGAGTCTTACCATGCTGGAGCGCCTGCAAAAACGATCGCGGCGATGGTAGATCTTTGACTTGCTTTTGCAGCTCTAGTAGAGGGACGCGATCGCGCAGTTGAGCGACTTCAGTCTCTTTCTGCCAGACGATTTCCTCCAAAATATGACGAGGAGCTGCATCAGGCATCTTTGCCTGATAGCGCAATGACTGTACAGAAACCGCAGGATTAGGTGGACGACGACGGATCTGCATTGGTAGCCTGGGCGTAAGTTAAAACAAAGTAAGCGATCGGAGCCGTGTTCTACCACTGCTCAAAGCGATGCTAATGAATGCTTTTGATAGCGTAACCTAACTCTGAAGCTGTACGGAGTGGAATTGTATAGAGCCGTACAAAAATAATCCGAATTTTTAAGAAAGGCTAAAGGCTAAAAGCTAAGGGATAAAAGTTGTAGGTTATGAGTTAAACAGCTTCCAACCCCTACGCTTGCTTTAAGCTGTCTGACCCTTTTAGCCCTTAGCCTTGCTTCCTTAATGCGTTGTCACTGCTCGTTTATACGCTTCGTCTAGCACCTCCGAGAGTGTGGGATGGGCGTGTACCAAGAAGGCAAGGTCTTGAATGGCTTGCCGTTGGGCGATTGCATTAGCGGCTTCTTGAATGAGGTCAGAGGCGTGCAGACCAAAGATATGAACGCCCAGCACTTCACCGGTGTCTTGCCGATAAATAACTTTGGCTATGCCATCGGTTTCGCCTTCTGCGATCGCTTTAGCGTTCCCCTTGAAATAGCTTCGTACAGCGGCAATTTCAAAACCTTCTACATTACCCTTCTCTTTAGCAGCCGGTTCTGTCAAGCCAACAAAGCCGATTTCGGGATGGGTAAAGGCGGCGGCAGGAATGCTGTGGTAATCAACCGCACGGGGGCGATCGCAGATGTTCTCAACCGCTGCCACACCCTGAGCGGCTGCCGCATGAGCCAGCATCAGCTTGCCCGTTGCGTCACCGATCGCCCAGAGATGGGGTACAGGTTCGCCATGCGACAGCACTGCCATGTGGTCATTGATGGGGATGAAACCTGGTCGCACGGTTTCTACGCCGACTGCATCCAACCCCAAATCCTTGGTTAGCGGGACACGTCCCGTTGCAACCAGACAGGCATCGACCTCCAAAACTTCAATGATTTCCTTCGTTTTGGCATCCGCCAGTTCAATAACAACGGGCGAACCAGGCGTAATGCGTTTTGCTAACACGCCGACTTTCGTTTCAATATCGCGGGGGGTAATGAGCTTCCGCTGCGCGAGTTTAGCAATATCAGGGTCGAACCCTGGCATGAGTTGGTCAAGCGCTTCAATTAAGGTGATTTCGCAACCCAGTGCAGAGTAAACGTCAGCAAACTCTAAGCCAATGTAACCGCTACCGACGATCGCAATCCAGGGGGGCAGCGACTCTAACCGCACCGCATCGTCGCTGGTAAAGACGGTCTTACCATCCAGCTCAATACCTGGTGGCACAAAGGGCACTGAGCCTGGGGCAAGCATAATGTCCTTCGCCGTGATGACTTTCTCGCCATCGGTTGTTGTAACCGAAACTTTTTGCTGTCCGGCGATTTTGCCCCACCCATGAATCGTGTCAACGCCCAAGCGCTTCAAACTACCAACTAATGCCTCTCGCTGCTTAGCGACGATGGTATTGGCATGATCAGCGATCGTCTGGCGGTCAAATGCCACCTTGTCTAATTGAATGCCAAGCGCTTTCAGGTGATGGGTATCCTGCAATTCGCGCACTCGTCCCGATGCAGCTAGCAGCGCTTTGGAAGGAATGCAGCCACGATTAACGCAGGTGCCACCCATATCGGCGGCTTCAATGACGGCTGTTTTCAGCCCACAGCTTACTGCATGAATCGCTGCCCCATGACCGCCAACCCCGGCTCCAATGATGACCAAATCGTAATCGAATGACTGACTCACAACTCTCTCCTGGTGCATTACTTTCTATTCTCTGTCGGACAGGGGCGATCGACAAGGGAGGGAGTAGGAAGTAGGCGAAAGAGTGACTCGTATTTAGTTTTAAATTCCTTCAGGCATCCTAGAAAAGTTATTAGAAGAAAGCTGACCACCTGACTGCTGAATCAGCTTAAAACTCTTTAGCATAGTGGTACAGAGCGCTACTCAAGCCGATTTACGCCTCGCTCCTCGCTTTCACTCAACACTCAACACGATCTCCGTCTGGCTTCTGGTTCCTACACTTCCATTTTGCTGCTCTGGTCGATCGCTATGCCACCAGTTTTTCGTCGCTTCCGGTAAATTGACAGCATAGAGGGTTATGACAAGCGGCTCTTGCAAGCCCTGTCCGAGAATTTCGACGCTGTAGGACGGATGTTTTTTGGTCGATAGATCCACAATGAAGCGTTTACCAATGCGTCGCCAGCTTGGTTCTTTGCCACGCCACTGAAGACGACAGCAGGGATAGGGCAACTGTTCGCGATCGAACAAGCGACAGCAGGGACCAATCACACGGTAACTAAAGTGACAACCGGGGCTAAAAAAGACCTGCCCATGCTGAAGCGGATGAGCCATAACGATTAGCAAGCAATCGGTTGTGTTTCCAAACGGTTGTTTTCGTCAGTAGGGACGTTAGAGCTAACGTCCCTACACCATGTCACCTTTTCTACGAGAGGGCTGCTTTGGCGTTTTGCAGTGCGTGCCGAACCTGAGCAAAGCCAGTGCCCCCATAGCTATTACGGGCAGAGACAACCTGGGCAGGCTCGATCGCAGCGTAGATATCAGACTCAAACGCCGGATGGAGCGTTTTCCATTCGTCTAAGGTCAGATCTTTTAAGAGCTTGCCTTGAGCCAGGGACATTTTCACCACTTTGCCGACCAGGTTATACGCTTCTCGAAACGGCACGCCTTTGCCTGCGAGATAGTCTGCTACATCCGTCGCGTTGGAAAAGTCTTCGTTGACGGCTGCTTGTAGACGAGCTACGCGAAACTCTAGCCCTTCTTGCAGCAAAATAGTCATTGCTTCCAGGCAGCCTCGCACCGTCACAACCGCATCAAAGAGGGCTTCTTTGTCTTCCTGCAAATCTTTGTTGTAGGCGAGGGGCAAGCCCTTCATCAGCACCAGTAGACCCTGAAGATGCCCAAAAACGCGCCCCGTTTTGCCTCGCACTAGTTCGGGTACGTCAGGGTTTTTCTTCTGCGGCATGATGCTGGAACCCGTAGAGCAACTGTCTTTGAGGGTGACAAAGCCAAATTCTTCAGATGCCCATAGAATGACTTCTTCAGCAAGGCGGCTAAGATGCACCATGATGAGGCTTGCTGCACACAGAAACTCAATGGCAAAGTCACGATCGCTCACCCCATCTAAACTGTTGGCATACACGCCGCCAAAGTTAAGCAATTCAGCCGTGTAGTGGCGATCGATGGGAAAGGTCGTGCCTGCCAGCGCACCGGAACCCAGTGGTGAAATATTGACCCGCTGATAAATTTCGCCTAACCGCTCCCAGTCGCGCTGGCTCATTTCAAAGTAGGCAAGCAGATGATGAGCAAGACTAAGCGGCTGTGCACGTTGCAGATGCGTATAGCCAGGGATCAGCGTCTCGACGTGCTGCTCTGCCAGCGTAAGTAAAATTGACTGAAACGAGCGCACCCGTTGGCGAATCTGCTGGATCTGGTCGCGTAAGTAAAGGCGCGTGTCGGTGCCCACCTGATCATTGCGCGATCGTGCCGTGTGGAGTTTTTTGCCCACATCACCCACAATCTCGGTCAGGCGGCGCTCAACTGCAAAGTGTACATCCTCTGCCTCAACGCCAGGAACAAACAGCCCTTGCCGATACTCCTGCCGGATTTGCTCTAAACCATCGACCAGTTGCTCTCCCTCGGCAGCCGCAATAATGCCTGTATGAGCCAACATGCGTGCATGAGCTTGTGAGCCAATCAAATCGTACTCAATGAGTTGGATATCAAAACCAATACTGGCGTTGAACTGGGCGATCGCAGGATGGAGCGCCGACTCAAAGCGTTGGCTCCAGGTGGAGGGCTGGCTTACCGATGGTTGAGAGAGGTCTTGATTCAAAGCAGTTCTCACTAGGTTAGAGAGTTTAGATTTCTGGCTAGAGTTACAGAGTTTTTAGCTCAACGTCCGTAAACTCTGAAGGCAACTAAAATCTACTTCACTCAATATCACAAAAAGCATTCCCGAACTGTTATCAGTAGGGTTGATCCCAACGCATAACTACAAAAGCTGGGCTTGCCAAGGGCGAAGGTTTTGCAAAAATAAGCTCATGCTTAAGAAAGTGGTTAACCGTCAAGCATCAACCGTTGATCGACAGCGGCGAATCTTTTACACATCCCTGATCGTTAATGTTTAACCTTTAGCCGAAGGATGTAAACGTCTTCACAAAATAGCCAAAAATGATGCCAATGAGAAATGCCCAAACCTGACCTGTTTTGACAAAGTTGTTGAATGCTTTCTGCACATCGCCGCCCAGGTCAACTTTAATTTCCTTGTCGCCGATAGCTGCTAGGTCGATCGGCAAGTGCCAGTGAGATGGTTGTAACAGGTCAAGCAAAGACGTATGAACCCAAGCTGTATCGAGTAAATGCGTTGGATCAATAAGCCCAGTTACTACATCCGGTATCACGCAAAGAACCATTGCCGCTCTCTCCTCTTTTGAATGAATGCAAACTAATGCACACGTTTATCTTACAGACTGCAAGGATACCAGAAAAGTATTTGAGCGATCGCCCGACTCAAGCACATAAAGGCTTGCTGCAAAGCGGTTTAAAACCGAAGACAGTTGGCAATCGCCTCCAATTAGCGCACTAGAACTGCCTAACCTACAGCCCAACAGTCAAGAAGAATACTGGCGATTGCATGAAGGGATATATAAAAACGTCTTTCCTTGTCGAACGACCTGCTTATGGTTATCAAGCTGTCTTCTTTAGAAATCTGTTGTCTACTATACGACGACACTTAGCATTTCCTAGTAAGTACGTAGAATAGCGTTACGGTTTCGTAAAACCTGATGAAGACGACATCTGAGACGGGTGCAGATATAGTGGCGGTAGCAGGCGGAGCCTCAGAAGATTACCCGTTAGCGGCAGTGCCGTTGACTGCTCGTAAATCCCTGGCATCGTTAGGTCCGCTACTTATGGGTTTCACCCTTTATTCTGGCACTCTCTTTGCTGGCGGATTGGTGGGTCCTGCGTTTAAGTTTTTTCCCGATTTAGTTGTGCTAATCGTCATTGGCAACTTGATTTTGGGAACGTATGCCGCTGCACTCGGCTACATTGCTGCCAAAACGGGTCTCAGTACGGTGTTAATGGCACGCTTTAGTTTTGGCAGTGTTGGTTCTCGGTGGGTTGACTTTATCTTAGGCTTTACGCAAATCGGTTGGTATGCGTGGGGAACGGCGCTGATTGCTGATTTGTTGAACAAGCTAGCTGGGGTGCCAACGTCCTGGAATTGGCTCACTATTCTATTTTTCACCTATTTCTTCTGTTCCACTGCCTACGTCGGTTACAAGGCAATGGATTGGTTGAGCCGTATTGCAGTGCCAGCCATGCTAATTTTGATGGTTTGGTGTCTCGCGATCGCCTCTGGTCAAATCGGCGGCTGGGAAGGATTACAGGCAATTCAGCCGACTAAGGAAATGACGATCGGTGCGGCTTTGACAATTATTGTTGGCACCTTTGTTTCGGGTGGCACTCAGGCAACTAACTGGAGCCGCTTTGCTAAGAACGGCAAGGTCGCTACGATCGCTACGCTGCTTGCCTTTTTCTTTGCTAATGGCTTTCTCATTTTTAGCGGTGCGTTTTGTTCTCTGGTGTATGCTAACGTCCCTGCTATTGCTGATAGTTCCGATATTGTGCAAGTCATGGCGTATCAGGGGCTAGTGGGCTGGGGGTTGTTGCTGTTGTTCTTAAATATGTGGACGACCCAGGACAACACGATCTATGCCTTTTCAGTAGCAGGTGCCCATATGTTTCGCACCAATAAACGGACGCTGTTTGTGCTGGGTGGTGCGACGATCGCCCTCGTTTTAGCATGGGGCGGCATTTACAAAATGTTGGTAGACTACCTGATTTTACTGGGCACGTTTATTCCACCGATCGGTGGAGTGATTATGGCTGATTTTTGGTTGCAGCGCCGTAGTGAATTTCCAGCGCTTGATACTCCGCAGCCTGCCTTTAATTGGGCAGGGGTGATTGCTTATGTAGTGGCATCGGCGATCGCCTACTTCACCGGCAAAGCTAGTCTTGGCATTGCACCCATTAATGGCATCATTGCGGCAGTCATTCTATATGTGGTTTTAAGCAGGGTTCTACCGCAGCAAAACGCTCGCAGTACGGTGAGCTAGTTGGTGTTGCTTCAATGAGAGTGATCGCTTTTATAGCAAAAGGACGAGGGATGAATCGAAGCTCTTGCTCAAAGGAGGTTTCAAAGTTTAGGTCTGTCTAAGCGCTCTCTTTGACTGCTATAGCGTGCGATCGCTCTTTGAAGCAATTAAGTGGCTCTGGGAACTCAATATCAGGCGCATTCTGTTCTCTAGGCGCCAGAATAAGGTCGCTGCTGTGGAAATTTATCGTTCAGTGCAGCAACGCTAGATTGCCTAGCCCTTATCAAGCAGGCGACTTTATGGCTCGGAAGCTTTTACTTGCATGACAATTAGCGTCATATCATCAGCGTTGCGGTTCGCTGTGCCAGTAAAGATCTGCACTTCATTGAACAAGTACTCCAGAATCGCCTGGGGATGATCACAGTGTTGGCAAGCCCATTGCAGCGATCGAGTCAAATTGTCTTCATCAAACCGTTCACCACTTTGATTGGCTGCATCAGTAAAGCCATCAGTGTAATAAATCAGCGTATCGCCTGGCTGAAGCTGTACCTGGGCATCCTGATAAAGTGTATCGGCATCTAGCCCAATCAGCATTCCCAGTGTATCGAGCCGTCGAATTGTTTTGCTTGCGGCTTGCCAGAGCAAGGGCGGGTTGTGAGCCGCATTGCTGTAAGAGAGTAGCCGCGTCTGGGGATCGTACTCAGAATAGAAGAGCGTAACGAAACGATTGGAGTTTTCTAGATCGGCATACATGACGCGGTTGAGATGCTGCAAAATGCGGGCTGGCGAGTGACCATTCAGCACTTCTGCCCGTAACATACCGCGCGTCATGGTCATAATCAGCCCCGCAGGCACGCCTTTGCCCATCACATCGCCGATCGCCAAACTCCAGCGTCCCCACTCGCTGCTGCCGTCTTTTTTCGAGCGGATTTGGTCGTAGCTGGCAGGAATAAAGTCGTAAAAATCGCCGCCCACTCGATTGGCTGACTGACAGCGTGCCGCTAGCTCGATGCCTTTAATCTTGGGGCACGATCGCGGCAAGAGGCGCAGTTGAATCTCGGCTCCAATCTCAAGCTCTCGATCGAGTCGTTCCTTTTTGCGAAGTTCGACAGTCAGTTCATCGTTTTCGATTGCAACCGCGGTCTGGTCAGCAATCAGACGCACTAGCTTTTGACGGGTTTCGGTCCAGCCATACTGCGGGTCGCGGCTAAAAATGTAAAGCCGCCCACGTTCTGTATTTTTTACCAGAATAGCAGTGCCAAAAAGCTGGACATTGGCACCTAAGTAATGGCTCACTTGATGATCCAGCGAGGCGATCGCACCAGGCGTAAGGGCGATCGCTTGACCAGCAGTTGGATTTAGTGACGATGCCATCTGACGGGTCGCTGTCTCCAGAGCCTTGCGAATATCCTGACCCCAGCGGCTGTCCTGGCAATGGAGCCGCTCCAGACGTACCTGCCCGTTGGGTTTAAACAGCAGCAGCGCCCCACCATCGCTGTCTGTCACCCGACTTGCCATCAGCGGAATGAGTTCTAAAAACTGATTGAGATTGTTGAAACTCCGCAGCGCAAAGCCGAGTGAACTCAGCAAGTCTTGAATTTTGTGCTGTTCTCGATTCAGTCGTGCGACCAGTTCCTTTAAGGCAAAGACTGGCGTGATCTCAGGCGCAGCACCATCTGTCGCACCGTTAGAAGGACGTGCTGTACGACGATCGCGACGGATCTCCATAGACGGAGATGTCGCTGAAGGGGTCGGCGCATCAGTCTCAGCGTCCGATCTTGACGATGGCTGTCGAGGAAGGGGCACAGCAGTCATTAAGAGCAAGGTAAACGAAGGATTACCACGAGAAGTAGGCTGTCGCTTTGTGCAACTGATTCTAGCGACTATGTCCCCAGAATCGCCTTTGATGCCGCTAACTTTATAGGATTCATACCTAAACGCGGCTATAGTCTACCAACGTTAGCAGATAAGCTCTTAATTGATGCAGTTAACCTTTAACCTTTAGATGGCGTGGTCAGGAGCGTGACAACATCCGCATGTGCTAGCACAACATCAGGGTTTTGCTGTAAGGCTGCATCGTACTTTGTCGCAAAGTCATCACCTGACTCAGAAGGGGTAAGCAGCGTACGCACGTCAACCAGGAACGTAGCGATCGTTTCTAAAGAAATGGGCTCGTCCGCTTGCTGTAGCTCATCAATTTGCACGATGATTTGCGACAGCCGATGTAACCAGGCAAATTGATCGTGAGAGATCACTAATTGCAGTAGTTCTCCTCTAGAGACCTGTCCTTGTACTTGTTCGTAAGCAACGCGCTCTGCTTCTAGTAAAAGCTTGTGTAGGCGCAGTAATTTTAGCCGTAGTTCGCTCAACCGCTGATATTGATTGATGCGTTGTTGTAAGGGGTCAACCATTGATACGTCCTATGCTTTCGTTGCAGTGAGCCTTCTTGTGCAGTCAGCGGCGATCGCTGGCACAGGTTTGGCTTCGGTACTGATGCCGGTACTGAGAAACACAGATTAAATAGAGTCAAGTTTTTATGTAGAGGCATGGCAAGACTTTGCCTCTACTTCTGTGCCTACTACAGATTGCTAGGATGACAAGCTATTTAAGGCTCAATTCTTAGCATCCGGTACTCATCTTAAGATGATCGTAGCGAACCGTTGCCGGATTGGGGGTATCACTGCCTTCCGATTGGCTGCCCATTCATTGCAGCCGCATACTAATTGTTAGCTGGAGCCGCTATGTGCAGAACGCCATCTGGTCAACGTTGCTCCTGCTGTCAACATTAGTGTCTGCTGTGTTTACCACAGGACTGTGTTTACTTAGGGGATATGCTTACGTCTAGAGAACTGCGCGATCGACGGCTGAGATTGCAACCGCATGGGCAACGGCATCCACCTGACGATCATCCATTTGATGATCAGCCACACTGTTATCTAAGCCGCAGTACTCTACGGGTTATTGAATGTATTTAACGGCGGTACCACTTGCCACAACGATGACTAGATGCTCATCATCACTCACGCGGATGGTTTTGTAATCAACATCTACGCCAATCACGGCATTGGCACCACGTTCGCCAGCTGCTTGCGTCATTTGCCCAATCGCGGTTTCTCTTGCTTGGTCGAGCGACTGCGAGTAGTTAGTCAAGCGAACGCCAGGTAGATCCAAAATACCGGCAATCACTGCTCGAAAAAGATGAGCTTCAAGAACGGCTTCTCCACTGACTAAGCCGCGGTATTCCCCAATCACTTCCCCTTCAATGGCGGGAGTTGTGGTCACAATCATGGATGATTCCTGTGGATAAATCGGTCAGCTGTAGTTCCGTTGTCCTACTTCAGTCACCACATTATCGAATCAATGTCATCATCCGCACGTAATAAATGTCACGCCCTAAATATGACAAATGTCACGATCAAGCACTTCAGTAGGAACCTTTGCTTACTGGGTCAAGTCAACGATCGCCTCAATGCAGAAATCATCAACTAGTTGAGTGAGTGCTTGAGCAAGTTGGGCATGCGGCTCTGGAATTTGCTCAATGAGATTTAGTACCAACTTTGCATTCATCTTGACGGCTGCCTGATGAAGTTGCTCTACCCACTCATCGGGCATAACAGAAACACTCTCGGCGGTCAGCATAAAGCTTTCAGCCTGTGCTGCTAGCTGCGAACTGACGGCTGACGACTGTTGGCTATCGGCATAGATGTAACGTACGCCCAAATAGTCTGCCATTTTCTCAAACAGGATCTCAGCTCGGAACGGTTTACGTACAAAGTCGTTACACCCGTTAGCGAGGGCAACTTTGCGGTCTTCTTCAAAGACGCTACCAGTCAGGGCAATGATGATGGGAGGCACAACGTCTGCTGCTTTGCAGGCGGCAGCAATTTGCTTCGTTGCCTCGTAGCCATCGACCACGGGCATCCGAATATCCATCCAGATTAAGTGGGGTTGCCAATCTCGCCAGCGATCGATCGCCTCCTGCCCATTACTTGCTTCCTGCGCCTCAAAGCCGACCGAGGTTAGCAACTCCATCAGCAAGGCACGATTTTCGGGTCTGTCATCCACAGCCAGAATGCGATACGACGGCTGCCCTGCCGCTAAACCAATCACCTCTTGACGGCTGATCAGAGGCATTTGTCCTGCTGCTTCCGCTGTATCTGTCTGGATGGAAAAGCTAAAAATACTCCCGCTGCCCCAGGTACTACGAACCCTGATTTCGCCGCCCATAAGCTGCACAAACTTCTGGCTGATTGCTAAGCCTAATCCTGTACCTTCTTGCGATCGTCGCCCTGTTTCTGTTTGCACAAAGGGGTCAAACAAATGCTCTAAATCGTTGGACGTAATACCAGGTCCTGTGTCTTCGATCTCAAAGATGAGGGCTGAGGGCTGAGGGCTGAAAGCTGTAGCTTGCTTCCGCTCTGCGGTGGGCTGAAGGCTAAGAAGTGCTGGTTTAAGGTCGCTAACGTCTCCCCCTGCTTCCTTCATTCCTTCCCTCTCTTTCCCCTCTCCCCTCTCTCCTCTCTCCTCTCCCCTCTTCACCCGCAACGCAACGCCGCCATGCTCTGTAAACTTCACTGCATTGCCTAGCAGGTTGACGAGTACCTGACGCAGTTTGCTTTCATCTGCGCGAATGTATTGAGGCAGATCGCTGGCTAATTCAATGATGAGTTGCAGCTTCTTAGACTGGGCTTTAAGCTGAAACATTTGCTGGAGCCAGTTGAGCAAGCCGTGGAGGTCAAAATCGGTTTGATTAAGAGTTACCCTGCCTGCTTCGATTTTCGACATTTCCAGCACGTCGTTGATCAGGGTCAGTAGATGTTCGCCGCTACGGTTGATGGTATCTAGTTGTTCTGTTTGTTTGGGGTTGAGGGCACCTCCACGCATCAACAATTGAGTAAAGCCCAAGATGGCATTAAGGGGTGTGCGGAGTTCGTGGCTCATGTTGGCCAAAAAGACGCTCTTGGCACGATTGGCAGTTTCAGCCGCTTCAACGCTTCGCTGTAGGGCTTCTTCGCCACGTTTGCGGGCGGTGATATCGCGCACCATTGCCATGACTTCATGCTCCTGGCATGGAACAATGCGAACTTCTTCATGCTTCAGTTCGTCGTCTACAACCAACTCTTGCTCGTAGATTTGCAGTTCTCCAGTATTGAGGGCTTGATGCACATAATGCATTCGCTGTTCTGCCAGTGCTGGCGGTAAGGAGTTATTGACAGTTGTACCGATCGCAAGTTGGTCGGGATTGATTACCCTAAAGTGTTTACTGCGCTGGATATTCAGGTATGTTCCGTCTTGCTGAATGCGAAACAGCAGATCGGGAATGGCATTAATCAGCGCGCGATTAGTAGCTTCACTTTCGTACAGGGCTTCTTCTGCCTGCTTACGAGCGGTAATGTTACGGACAACCCACACCACAGAGTTGTTAGAAATGGGCGCAACGCTAGCAGAGAACCACATCGGCTGGGCAGCAACATCTAAGCTATATTCCACAGTGAGGTTGCTTTGGGTTTCTAAGGCTTCCGAGATATAGCGTTGATAAAGCTCTGCAAGCTTAGGAGGCAGGTTTTCGTAGATGGTGCGATCGACCTGTTCCTCGATCGGTTTAACGAGCCAACTGTGGTTGGTGGAAAAAAGTTTGAGGCAACGCCCTTCACGGTTGTAGACAAGGATGATATCGGGCATGGCGGCGAGCAGTCCTTGCAGCTCGGCTTCAGCACGCTTAGTCTGGCTAATGTCTACCAGTACGCCATCTAGAGAACTAGAGGCTTGATCAAGCTGGCAGGAAAATAGTCCCCAGAATACCGACCCGTCCTGGCGACGAAATTGGGCTTCAAAGCTGTGGATGCCGCCATGAAGGGAGATTTGTGCCAGTGCCTGCTGTTGCTCGATCGGGTCAAGATAGAAATCAGTTGAGTGCTTCTGCCCAATGATGATGGCGGCTGAGTTGTACCCTAGCATGGTAGCAAAACACTGATTGGCATCCAGAATCAGCCCGTCTTCTAACCGCACTCGAAAAATACCAACCAGGGAGTTCTCAAACAGGTTCTGAAGCTTTGCTTTGCTTTGCTGGTGAGCGATCGCTGCCTGCTGCCGTAACTGCTCTGCTTGGTCTAGCTCGGTCAACAGGATATTGATATAAGCTGGCAGGTCGGTTAATTCATCCTGTCCGTTAGCGACCTGCTTGAACTGCTTATAGTGGTTGCTGTGAGGCACCGCTCGGCTAAGGGCTGCGAGTCGTGACAGCACCAGTCGATCGACGAGCAGCAGGGTAATGACCGAGAAGAGCAGACCCACGCCAAATGTTGACCAAGCTAAAAACTGAGCGGGCTGCCCTTGCTTATAGTCAGTGCTTGGCATACTGGCTAGCAGCGTAGCAGCAATGCCATACAGAATGGCAGTAAGTGCTAGTAGGGTAATGCCGATGGTCAGTAGTATTTGTCTTCGCATCATGAACGCTTGTTACCCTCTTGCCACAAGTAAACAGCGACTTCATCTGGATATGAACGATCGCGTGGAAATGTCTGCTGGCAGACTACTCGATCACGAATCTAATTGAAGGAAAGAAATTCTTTTATTATGACTACCTGCCACAGCTTCTGGCGAGAGTTCCTGTAATGGCGATCGCGCTACCCCATGGAACTTCTACCCTTTTATTTTTGCGGCTTATGAACGTAGGGGCGATCGTGCGGACCCTTTCCAGCTAATGAAATGCTCCTAGATGCATAGCAATGGTTATAAAGACGGGCATTATGGCAAGTAGCCAGGGTTAGGGTTTTTGGGCAATAGCAGAAGTAAAGTTTGGAGCCAGACATCCCTAGCTAAAATCTGAGCAAGAGCCACGCGTCATCATTTCATCACTCCTAGTCTGAACTATGCACCCTAGCCAATCCTCAAAAGGCGACCTCCTTATTGTTGACGACACACCGGATAACCTGCGCCTACTGTCAGCAATGTTGACTGAGCAAGCCTACGATGTGCGGAGTGTTCGCAATGGTGCGGCAGCGTTAATGGGCGTGCAGGGGCAGCCGCCTGACCTGATTTTGCTCGACATCAATATGCCTGAAATGAACGGCTATGAGGTTTGTCAACGCTTAAAGGCAAATCCCAACACGCGGGATATTCCTGTCATTTTTATCAGTGCAAACAATGAAGTGTTTGATAAGGTGCAAGCCTTCTCTGTTGGCGGTGTGGACTACATCAGCAAGCCGTTTCAAGTCGAAGAAGTGCTGGTACGGGTTGAAAATCAACTGGCACTGCGTCAACTACAAGTGCAACTCCAGCAGCGCAATTACCAGTTGGAAGCGGTTGAGGCAGACCTACGCCGCGCTTTAGAGCAAGAGCAGGCACTCAACCAGCGCATCGAAGAACTGGCAACCCTGGAGGAACGCAACCGTATTGCCCGTGACATTCACGATTCGTTGGGTCATGCGCTCGTTGCCCTCAATATCCAAATGGAAACGGCGTTAGCACTGTGGCAGCAAGACCCAGACCGAGCGTTCACAACCTTAGTTGAGGCGAAGCAACTGGGTTCGGATGCGTTGCGGGCAACGCGCCAATCGGTTTCTGACATTCGTGCCGATCCATTGCAGGGGCAGTTGTTGGAAGAGGCGATCGCCGCCCTCACACAAGATTTTCAGCGCACAACTGGCGTGCAGCCAGCTTGCGAGATTGATGTCACCCAGCCCCTGTCTCATTCAGTGAGCACTGCGGTCTATCGACTGGTGCAGGAAGGGTTGACTAATATTTGCAAGCACGCCAATGCCACAGTCGTGACCATTCAACTGCAATTGATGGAGGGTGGTTTAGTAATTAGCCTGCAAGATAATGGCAAGGGCTTTCAAGCCGATGCGGCTGTTTCTGGCTTTGGTCTTCAGGGTATGCGAGAGCGTCTTCAAGCGCTAGGTGGCACATTGGAGATTACCAGTGAACCGGGAGCAGGTTGCCGTTTAACGGCTTTGCTACCGTCAAAAATTAAAAATTAACAACTAAAACCAAAAAGTTGGCAAATAGCGAGATAGTGGGAAGCAGGCTATGTTCCGACCTCTCCTTCCAGTGACCCATGTCGATGATCCGCGTCCTGTTAGTTGAAGATCAAGAAATTGTCCGCCGCGGTTTGAAGACCTTGCTTGAGATCAAACCCGATTTGCAGGTCGCTGGTGAAGCGGGCAATGGGCAACAGGCGATCGCACAACTTGCAGTGTTGCACGCTCAGGAGCAGATGCCCGATGTTATCCTAATGGATTTGCATATGCCGGTGATGGATGGCGTAACAGCAACCCGGATCATCTGCCAGCAATATTCCGGCGCGAAAATCCTGGTTTTTACGACCTTTGACGATGTGAAATATGTCGCTGAGGCGCTGCGTTGGGGAGCAAAAGGCTATCTGTTGAAAGATACACCGTCTGAGGAACTGGCAGAGGTGATCCGCTCGATCCATCGAGGCTACACACAGTTTGGACCCGGCATTCTAGAGAAAATGATTGCTGCCGGACCCACTATTGCAGTGGATCAGCAGTTGGACATCCCGCCCGGTTTAACCAATCTGACGCTTAGAGAGCGCCAAGTCTTACGTATGGTTGCGGTCGGTGCCAGCAACCGCGAAATTGCTCAAGCCCTCTTTCTCTCAGAAGGAACGGTACGCAACCACATTTCCCATATTTTGACGCGGCTGGGTTTGCGCGATCGTACGCAGGCAGCGATCGTGGCGAATGCCTTTCTTCATTGGCTAGATGTCCCCGACTCACCTAAAAGCTAACTGTAACGATCGATCTGGTACTCTAGCGGCTTTTACCCAGACCAACTCTACCTGGCACCTGCTAGCCCACACTCCACTCTAAATACAAGATGCGCTTGGAACGGCAATCGTGTCCTCAAGCTGATGGCTCATTACAGTTCTGTAATGTCTTCCTCTAGCGCTGAGAGGGGTAGTTTGGGGAGCGTCAGGCTAATAATGCGCTCGTCTGAGTCGAGTTGCAAGAGGCGATCGCCCGGGTCATCGCGCCCCTTTAATGGCACCTCACTACCAACTAGCCGTGCCATACGATGAGTGCTGGTTAGTAGCGTAGCGGCAGTATCGGGGGTCACTGCTACCATGCCAGCGAGTGCATCAGTCTTGTTAGTAAAGCGAACGGATTGTGTACCCAGATCGCCAACAGTGGAGAGACGGAGTGTGCCGATCGCCAGTCGCTTGGCGTAGCCCTGCTCGGACAGCAGCAGCAGATCGTCACCTTGATAAATGAGCGTGTAACCGACTAGCTTTTCTTGCTTCCGCAGGCGAATAGCAAGATTGCCCTGCGCGACTCGGCTCAGTAAAGGTAGTTGCTCATCATTGACGACCAACCGCAGTAACCGCCCACCTGCCGTTGCCAGCACGAGCTGATCACCGACCTCTGTCAAATTGATGTAGGCTAGCTGGTCGTCTGGCTTTAGCTTCAGCACGGTGAGTCCTCGTCCTGTTAACTCACCCAATTCTGCTAAAGGCAACCGTTTGATGCGTCCTTGCTGCGTTACTAGCAAGAGCGCTGTGTCTTCTAGCGTCTCGGGCAGCACAAAACAGCCAATAACAGAGGCAGGATCACTCTGCGCCGAGGGTGGAAGCAATGTGACTAAGGGTACTCCCCGTGACTTGCCTGCTACTTGCGGTACATCACTGATGCTGAGAGGATACGCCTTGCCGCTGCGAGTCAGTACTACTAACGTTTGTCCGGTGATCGCAAACTCCGTTTGGGCAACAAAATCATCGCTTTCGTCTAATACCTGCGTTGGTTTGTCTACTGCTTTTTGCTGGCTACGCTGAAAGACCTTAGGGGTAATGCGGCGAATGTAACCACGCTGGGTAAGTTCAACGACTGTTTCTTCAACTTCGGCTTCATGGGGGGGCGCATCAGTATCGAGGGGGGGGCTGTCGATCGTCAGTTGCTCACCCAACTCTAACTGTTGACTCTTACCTCCCGACTCCCGATTCCCGACTCCCGATTCCTGACTCCCGTTGGCAATAATCCTGGTGCGTCGTGGATCAGCATATTTCTTCTTCAACGAGCGCAGATCTTTTTTCAGCACCTTGAGTAGTTCGCGCCGATCGCCCAGTAAGCGTTGGAGTTCTCGCATCCGGGCAGTCAACTCGTCAAATTCGGTTTGCAGGCTTTGCCGCTCGGTGCCAATTAACCGTCGCAGCGGCATCGAGAGAATGGCATCGGCTTGGCGATCGCTCAGGTCAAGCTGTTCTCGAAACTGCATTTTGGCAGTGCTGCCATCAGGTGCGTTTCGCAGAATGTCGATCACCGTATCCAGATTGGTCAGTGCTAGCAAAAGTCCTTCCACAATGTGGAGGCGCGTTTCTGCCTGAGTCAATTCATGACGATAACGACGGGTGAGCGTCTCTTCTCGAAAGCCCAAAAACTGTTGGAGTAGTTCCCGCAGTGGCATCTGGCGAGGTTGCCCATCGGCAAGTGCCAGCATAATGGTGCCAAAGTTTGACTGTAAGGCGGTCTGACGGTAGAGATTGTTGAGAATTTTTTGGGGACTCACATCCCGCCGTAGCTCAATGACAACCCGAATGCCTTCGCGATCGCTCTCGTCGCGCAGATCCGCAATGCCTTCCAACCGTCCCTGATTGACTAGCTCTGCCATCTTTTCAATCCAGGCAGCTTTGTTTACCTGGTACGGCAGTTCGGTGACAATCAATGCCGTGCGTCGGTGTCGTCCGCGCCCAATCTGGAGTTCTTCCACCTGTGCCACACCCCGTACGGGAATGCTACCTTTGCCTGTGGCATATGCCTCCTGAATACCTTCAGTGCCAATAATTTCGCCGCCTGTCGGGAAGTCGGGTCCAGGGATCAGTTCGAAGAGCTTTGCATTTGGTAGATCGGGGTGATCAATTAGTGCCACCAACCCATCCACGATTTCTCCCAAGTTGTGGGGCGGAATGTTGGTCGCCATACCAACCGCAATGCCCGAACTACCGTTGAGCAACAGGATCGGCAGTTGGGCAGGTAGAACGGTTGGTTCCTGTTGGGAATTGTCAAAGTTGCCAACAAAATCAACAGTTGCCTCGCCAATTTCTGTCAGTAAGGCTTCGTTGCCGATCGGCGCCAGTCGGGTTTCGGTATACCGCATGGCTGCAGGAGGATCGTTGTCTACTGAGCCAAAATTGCCATGCCCACCTAAGAGCGGGTAGCGGCTCGAAAAATCCTGTACTAGACGCACCAAGGCATCGTACACTGCCTGATCGCCATGAGGATGGTACTTACCGAGTACATCCCCTACAACGCGGGCGCATTTACGATAGGGACGATCGGGGGTCAAGCCCAATTCGTGCATGGCATACAAAATCCGTCGATGCACTGGCTTTAAGCCATCGCGTACATCGGGCAGCGCGCGTCCCACAATGACGCTCATGGCATATTCCAGATAGGACTGCTGCATCTCTGTGTGCAGGGCAGTGGTAATTACAGCCATGAGCGTCGTTCCTTCAGCGTT
This sequence comes from Phormidium sp. FACHB-592, assembly GCF_014695795.1. Taxonomy (NCBI): domain Bacteria; kingdom Bacillati; phylum Cyanobacteriota; class Cyanophyceae; order Oscillatoriales; family Oscillatoriaceae; genus Phormidium; species Phormidium sp. FACHB-592. Next base: position 215,038 of record NZ_JACJOZ010000075.1, on the reverse strand, counting down.
AATTTCATAAATTTTTCTGGTGTTTGCAGCAAGCGACGCTTACGATGGGGTCACGCCCCAACGCCCCTGTGTCCATTTCACAGTAAAATCGACGCGAATTACAAAGCTGCTTCATCTGGGTCACGTTCCGAGGCAAATATAATGAGAACCGTTCTGATTGTCGAAGACGATCTGATTAACGCACGGGTATTTTCTAAGATTTTGACGAAGCGCGGCGGTTTGACTGTCAAACACACTGAGAATGTGGAAGAAGTCATGCAAATCGCCCATGCCCACGAAGCCGATATTATTTTGATGGATGTCTCGCTGTCGCGCAGTGTTTACCTGGGCAAAGCGGTGGATGGCATTAAGATTACTCAAATGCTGAAAGCTGATCCTACGACTGCGAAGTTGCCTATTATTCTGGTGACAGCACATGCGATGGAGGGCGATCGCGAAAGCTTTTTGAAGCAAAGTGGTGCCGATGCCTACATTTCTAAGCCCGTTGTGGATCATCAGGCGTTTGTCGATCAGATTGTGGCGCTGTTGCCTACCGAGTAGGAACCAATGACAAAAACTGTTTTGCTGGTTGAAGATGATATGGGCAATGTGCGTGTATTTTCGCGCTATTTGACCAAGCTGGGCGGTCTGGCAGTGACGCATACCGAAGATGCGGATGAGGTGGTAGAGATTGTCAAAGCGGGGCAGGCTGACCTGGTGCTGATGGATGTGTCGCTGTCGCATAGCTTGTATCAGGGGCGAGCTGTGGATGGCATTAGGCTGACTCAACTGCTGAAAAGCGACCCTAGCACTGCTTCTGTACCGATCATCTTGGTGACGGCGCACGCCATGATTGGCGACAGAGAGAACTCGCTTCAACAAAGCGGCGCCGATGGCTATATTTCTAAACCCGTGGTGGATTACCGAGCCTTTATCGACCAGGTGATGGCGCTGCTGCAAAAGAGTGAGGAGTAGCTGAGACAAGCCCTTGACCTTAGAAAATTGATTGTGAAGCGATGCTCTGCGTTTGCTCTATTAAGAACGGCATCCCAAGTGCTTATCTCTGATCGATCGCCCAGGGTTTGCACGATCGTTCATCACGCGATCGTCTCTTGCATCATCAAGTTGCAAACAGACGCACCAAACAAGCTCAGTGCCTCCAATTCACAGCAGCCTTGACTTTCAGACTACCGCAAATCATTTCATCTGTGCATACGCCAAAAGGTAGCGTGCGAATAGAGTCTACCTGTTTACTGCCTACTTAACAAGTACGTTGGTACTATTTTAGCAAAGATGGTGCGGGTGCGATCGTATTGGGTACGTCTCATGGATTCGCGTCAATAATTTCTGGCAGAGTCGGTGCTAAGGGATCTGGGACAGCAACACTGGGCATTGAGTTTGGTTCAGTGCTTGGCAATTCAGTGCTCGGCAATTCAGGGTCAGGAGGCGCGATCGCCTTACGCTGCTGTGGCAGATAGCGGCTGAGTTGCTGCTGTACTTGCCGCAACCGTTTTTGCCCACTTGAAGGTTCGGCTGCTGACGGGAGGCTCGTGTTGTCTGTCGGGATCGGTTGGACAGTTGGAATGGACTCCGTTTCAGCCTCTGGCGAGCGTTCTGATGATACGGCTGGAGGAGCGATCGTGTCCTGCCTTTCTGCTGCCTCTGTCGGAGTAGTCGGTTCTAGTGGTGTTGGCGTTAGCTCCGGGCTGGCATCGCTGGATGGTTCTGAGGGCGGAAGGAGTGGGGCGGGCGGACTGGAGCGATCAGAGGGTTCTAGATTTGGTAGTGGTGGTAATGGAGTCTCCAATGGTGATGGCGTTGGTTCTGGGGTCGATTCTGGTTCTTGAAGGGGTTTTAAGGTTGGCTCTGGCGCTGATTCTGGCTCTGGCTCTGGAGTTGGTTCTGGCGCTAATTCTGGAGTTAGTTCTGGCGATTCTGGCGGCAATGCCGGAGTTGGTTCTTGAAGGGGTTCTAGGTCAATTGCAGGTGGAATGTAATTGGGGTCAACAATGCCACGCACTTCGGCAGCAGACAGTTCTCCACGCACTAACTTAGACAGGGTATCGTCACCATTAGGTTGGTAATCCACCAGGCGCACTGTATTGTTAAACACGTTTGGCACTGGGTTGCCTTTATCATCCAAATACTCAAGCTGTACCCAGTTCTTACCAGGCTTAAAGCCTTTGAGATACAGCGGTTGCCAGCGATCGATTACAAAGCTGTCTCCATTCACCGTGCAGCGAATTCGCCAGTCGACAATGTCGTCTGTTGCATCTGCCTGAGCAACTAGATGGAGGGGCGCATTTGTCAGGTAAAAATCTAGCAAAATCGGTTCTGCGCCGTAGCTTCCCTGTGGTCGGCTGTAAGTTAGCAGTGGTAAGGCAGGGTTTGGGCTGTTGTCCTGAGTTTTGGTAAAAACGTGAAAGGTCGTTTGGACGAAAGCACCGTCGTTTTTAAAGCTTTCGTGCCAGGGACGAGAGGCAAACGCTCGGATGGTATGGGTTCCAGGCTCTAGATTGTCAAAGATGAGGGGTTGGCTGGTATCGTACACTGCCTGGTAGCCGCGATTGTCTAGCAGCACGTGCAGATGCGGACCTAAACCGAAGGTCTCATTCTTAAAGATGGGCAAATCTTTGACGAGGAAACGGACAGAAACAGTGTTGTCGGACAGTACTTCGTTTTGGCGCGGGCTAATAAACGAAACCTGGGGCTGGTAATTATCCAACGCCTGCCGCAACTCCTGTAGGGCACTTGGTGGTGAAGCTTCTGCAATTTTCCCTGTTGTCTTGATGGTCGTTGGAGTAGCTTCTGGCGCGCGTGATCGTCCCCAAAAAGCAGCATGCGCCTTATCAATGCTTCCCCCGCTTGCCATTAAGACTGCGATCGATACGAATGCAAACATAACTTTGGCGACGGTCTGCCAGCGCTTCATTCCCAACACAGAATCCACTCCTAAAAGCTGCCCATAGGGAACTATAGCGGAAAAGACCAGACCGTCCCTGCAAAGTTTCATCGCCCTTAAAGGGAGTGCGTAGTTTGGCTACGCGAACATAAGGTTGAGTGACAGAAGCCAAGCTAATGAAGTGATTGCTTACAAACATTACCTAAACCTGAGCTTTTAGCAGAGAAGGAAACGTTGCAGAGCTAACAGAAAGAGCCGTAAGGCAACAAGGTTAGTAATCAATGAAGCGACTGACCCAATGCACAGATGAGATCTAAGCGAACCAACTCAATCCAGATCTATATAGTGAGTGTGCAATCTTTGTCTCGCTTCTGAAGGGCGATCCCACGATTTATCACTAAAGTTTTCTGATTGTTGAGTTTCGTGAACACAATTGCCGTATCGCTTGACTTTTTCGCACAGCTCAGATTCTGAAGCCCATTTGCAGTCGCAGTCGAAGGAGTTTGAATTATTGTTAATTGCGTCTGATTTCGGCGTAACACGGGTCCTATAATGGCACGATGAGAACCCTTACCAGTCTAGTTGTGTTGTCGGAGCGAACCACCCTGGTTCTGATGGCAATGCGTGCCCCGTTCTTTGAACTGCGATCGCTGATTGCAGCCTCATGTCATCCAGTGCATTTAGGATTCACATCTTGTTTTCCGATCGGTGCTGATGGCTCCTCACCAGAGCAGGATGCTGTTTTCAAGCGTCAGGGCAGCTTCTGGCAGGGGGGATTCCTCGTTCCTTGTCTAGAGAGAGGAGAGTCTCAATGACAATTACTCCACGGGAGCGCGAAGCGAAGGTCAAGGTTACGGTTGATAAGGACCCAGTGCCGACTTCTTTTCAGAAGTGGTCAGAGCCTGGTCATTTCGATCGCACCCTGGCTAGAGGTCCCAAAACCACAACTTGGATTTGGAATCTCCACGCCAACGCTCATGATTTTGATAGCCATACTAGTGACTTAGAAGACGTTTCTCGTAAAATTTTCAGTGCTCACTTCGGGCATCTTGCCGTTGTGTTCATCTGGCTTAGCGGTATGTATTTCCATGGCGCTAAGTTTTCAAACTACGAGGCTTGGTTGAGCAACCCAACTGGCATTAAACCCAGTGCACAAGTGGTTTGGCCAATTTTCGGACAAGAAATTTTGAATGCAGATGTGGGCGGTGGTTTCCACGGCATCCAAATTACATCTGGCTTTTTCTACCTGTGGCGAGCCTCTGGCTTCACCAACAGCTTCCAGCTCTATGTCACCGCGATTGGCGGTCTGGTCATGGCAGGTCTGATGCTGTTTGCAGGCTGGTTCCACTACCACAAGCGGGCACCCAAACTGGAATGGTTCCAGAATGTGGAGTCGATGCTGAACCACCACCTATCTGGGTTGTTTGGTCTCGGTTCACTGGGTTGGGCGGGTCATCAGATCCACGTCTCGCTTCCCATCAACAAGCTACTGGATGCAGGGGTAGCTCCAAAAGACATTCCCTTGCCCCATGAGTTCATCTTGAACTCGAAGCTGATGGCGGATTTATATCCCAGTTTTGCAAAGGGCTTAACTCCGTTCTTTACCCTCAATTGGGCAGAATATTCTGACTTTCTGACCTTTAAGGGTGGCTTGAACCCAGTGACAGGTGGTTTGTGGCTGTCAGATACAGCTCACCATCATCTGGCGATCGCGGTTCTGTTCATCATCGCTGGGCATCAATACCGCACCAACTGGGGTATTGGACACAGCATTAAGGAAATTTTGGAAGCGCACAAAGGTCCCTTTACTGGCGAAGGTCATAAAGGTCTGTATGAAGTGCTGACAACTTCCTGGCATGCGCAATTGGCAATCAATCTGGCAATGGTTGGCTCTCTGAGCATTATCGTTGCTCAGCATATGTACTCCATGCCGCCATACCCTTACATGGCAACGGACTACGCGACGCAGTTGTCTCTGTTTACGCATCACATGTGGCTCGGTGGTTTCTTCATCGTTGGTGGAGCAGCTCACGGTGCCATCTTCATGGTGCGCGACTACGACCCCGTGGTGAATCAGAACAACCTGCTCGATCGTGTGATTCGCCATCGGGATGCAATTATTTCGCACCTGAACTGGGTTTGTATCTTCTTGGGCTTCCACAGCTTCGGTCTGTATGTGCATAACGACACGATGCGGGCTTTAGGTCGTCCTCAAGATATGTTCTCGGATACAGCGATCCAACTTCAGCCTGTGTTCGCGCAGTGGGTACAAAACCTACATACGCTGGCTCCAGGTACAACCGCTCCAAATGCGCTGGCTCCCGCTAGTTTTGTGTTTGGCGGTCAAACGGTAGCAGTTGCTGGCAAGGTGGCGATCGCGCCGATTGCTCTCGGCACGGCAGACTTCTTGGTACACCATATCCATGCGTTTACCATTCACGTCACAGTGCTGATTCTGCTTAAAGGTGTGCTGTATGCCCGTAGCTCGCGTCTGATTCCAGATAAAGCAAACTTGGGCTTCCGCTTCCCTTGCGACGGTCCTGGACGGGGCGGCACCTGCCAGGTTTCTGGTTGGGATCATGTCTTCCTTGGTCTGTTCTGGATGTACAACTCACTGTCGATCGTGATTTTCCACTTCAGTTGGAAGATGCAGTCAGATGTGTGGGGGACGGTTAATCCAGATGGCACGGTGGCTAATATTACAGGCGGTAACTTTGCTCAGAGTGCAATCACCATTAATGGTTGGCTGCGGGACTTCCTCTGGGCACAAGCAACGCAGGTGATTACCTCCTACGGTTCAGCGCTTTCGGCTTACGGCTTACTCTTCCTGGGTGCACACTTTGTTTGGGCATTCAGCTTGATGTTCCTGTTTAGCGGTCGTGGCTACTGGCAGGAGTTAATTGAATCGATTGTTTGGGCGCACAACAAGCTGAAGGTTGCCCCGGCAATTCAGCCCCGCGCATTGAGCATCATTCAGGGTCGGGCTGTAGGGGTAGCACACTATCTCCTTGGAGGAATTGTCACAACGTGGGCATTCTTCCTGGCTCGTACACTGGCACTTGGATAAGCGCGAGGAGAACGAAGTAGAACTATGGCGACTAAATTTCCCAAATTTAGCCAAGACCTCGCTCAAGACCCGACCACTCGTCGGATTTGGTACGGGATCGCTACTGCCCACGACTTTGAAAGTCATGACGGGATGACAGAAGAGAATCTTTACCAAAAGATTTTCGCCTCTCACTTCGGTCACCTGGCAATCATCTTCCTGTGGACATCTAGTCTCCTATTCCACGTAGCGTGGCAAGGCAACTTTGAACAGTGGATCAAAGATCCGTTGAACATCCGTCCCATCGCTCATGCGATTTGGGACCCTCAATTCGGTCAACCAGCGGTAGATGCGTTCACCCAAGGTGGGGTAAATTACCCGGTTGATATTGCCTACTCTGGTGTTTACCAGTGGTGGTACACGATCGGGATGCGGACGAACGGTGAACTCTATAACGGGTGTATCTTTCTCCTCCTCCTGTCTGGTGTCTTTCTGTTTGCAGGCTGGTTGCATTTGCAACCCAAGTTCCGCCCTTCGCTGGCTTGGTTTAAGAATGCAGAATCACGGCTGAACCATCACCTCGCGGGTCTGTTTGGCGTTAGCTCACTCGCATGGGCTGGTCACTTGATCCACGTAGCGATTCCTGAAGCTCGTGGGCAGCACGTTGGTTGGGATAACTTCTTGTCTACACCGCCGCATCCGGCTGGTTTAGCTCCCTTCTTCAGCGGCAACTGGGGCGTATATGCTGAAAACCCTGACACTCCTGGGCACGTCTTTAGCACGTCTCAAGGTGCTGGTACAGCGATTCTGACCTTCCTGGGTGGTTTCCATCCACAGACTGAATCGCTTTGGTTGACAGATATGGCACATCACCATCTGGCGATCGCAGTCCTGTTTATTGTTGCTGGTCACATGTACCGCACCAACTTTGGTATCGGTCACAGCATCAAGGACATGCTGGACAGCAAGAAAGGGCTGTTGTCATCTGGTAGTGAAGGTCAGTTCAATCTGCCTCACCAGGGGCTGTACGAAACCTACAACAACTCGTTGCATTTCCAGTTGGGCATCCACCTGGCTGCATTGGGTGTTGTTACCTCCCTGGTCGCACAGCATATGTATGCGTTGCCACCTTATGCCTTCATGGCAAAGGACTTCACGACGCAGGCAGCGCTGTATACCCATCACCAGTACATTGCTGGGTTCCTGATGGTCGGTGCCTTTGCTCACGGAGCCATCTTCTGGGTACGGGATTACGATCCAGACCAGAATAAGGGCAATGTGTTGGATCGAGTTCTACAGCACAAAGAAGCCATCATCTCTCACCTGAGCTGGGTTTCGCTGTTCCTCGGTTTCCATACCTTGGGTCTGTACGTTCACAACGATGTGGTCGTTGCCTTCGGTACGCCTGAAAAGCAGATCTTGATTGAGCCTGTGTTTGCACAGTTCATTCAGGCATCGCATGGAAAAGTGCTTTACGGCATGGATGCGCTGCTGTCGAATCCCGATAGTATTGCAACGACTGCCTGGCCCAACTACGGTAACGTTTGGCTCCCAGGCTGGTTAGATGCTATCAACAGTGGTACAAACTCCTTGTTCCTCACCATTGGTCCTGGCGATTTCTTGGTTCACCATGCGATCGCTCTGGGTCTGCACACCACCACTCTGATTTTGGTCAAGGGTGCGTTGGATGCACGCGGTTCTAAGCTGATGCCGGACAAAAAAGACTTCGGCTATGCCTTCCCTTGCGATGGTCCTGGACGGGGCGGTACCTGCGACATCTCAGCGTGGGATTCGTTCTACCTGGCGATGTTTTGGATGCTGAATACGCTTGGCTGGGTAACGTTCTACTGGCACTGGAAGCATCTCGCTGTCTGGTCTGGAAACGTGTCTCAGTTCAACGAAAGCTCGACCTATCTTATGGGCTGGCTACGCGATTACCTCTGGCTGTACTCCGGTGCGACCATCAATGGTTACAACCCGTACGGCATGAATAACCTATCCGTTTGGTCCTGGATGTTCCTCTTTGGGCATCTGGTCTGGGCAACGGGCTTCATGTTCCTGATCTCCTGGAGAGGGTACTGGCAAGAGCTGATCGAAACGTTGGTTTGGGCACATGAGCGTACCCCACTGGCGAACCTGGTTCGCTGGAAGGACAAGCCTGTTGCACTTTCCATCGTTCAAGGACGTGTGGTTGGTTTAGCTCACTTTACGGTCGGCTACATTCTTACCTACGCTGCCTTCTTGATCTCTGCCACAGCTGCTAAATTTGGCTAGCGCACTTCAAGCAACGCTAGGGCTGTAAAGCACCCTATTTAAGTCCCTCGCTGTTATGGCGGGGGACTTTTGCTTAAGCAGAATCCCTTCACCCTAAGGCGAAGCGGAAGCAAGCTACCCTCCTTACTTCTTACCTCCCATGCGCCAACACCAGCAGGTACTCAAGCTTCAAACGACGGGCAAATCACTTTGCAGAGTGACTCAGAAAATACAGGCGATCGTTGCTGAATCGCAAATTCAAACCGGGCTTTGCACCCTTTTTCTTCGTCACACATCGGCTAGCTTGTTAATTCAAGAAAACGCTGACCCTGATGTCTTAAAAGACTTAGAAAATTTCTTTGCCAAACTGGTGCCAGAGTGGGAAAACTACATCCATAGCACCGAAGGACCCGACGATATGCCTGCTCATATTCGTACAGCGCTAACCAAGACATCAGAGCAAATTCCGATCGCTAACGGTCGTCTGGTTCTGGGCATCTGGCAAGGCATTTACCTATGGGAGCATCGTCAGCATGGTCAGACCCGTGAATTAGTTATTCACCTGATCGGCGGTTAAGCAGAGACTTATGGGCTGGTCATAGAGAAGAGATTAAAAACCAGTTTTAACTAGGATGTGAAAGTTTTGGATCAGTCCACTATATTTAGGTATCGTCTAAAGATTTAAACGGGAGTAGAATAACTCCCAAACGCTAGAGCTAGCGTTTTATAGAGATGGTTTGGGCGGTGGTTGAGTTTAGCAGAGCTTTGGCGCGGGTGTGAGATGGAACACTGGGAATTTTTGTTGCAGAAAGAGGGCGATCGCTCCTGGCTTCCTCTGGATTCACCCGACGTTGAGATCCTGGAGGGACGCTATCGCATTGTGGCTCGTTCCAGTCATATCAACGCGGCGATCGAAACTCGCATCGTACATATTGCTACAGAAGCAGTACCTCCAACACGGCGCGTGCAAAAACGCTTGTGCCAAACCAACCAGGAGGGTTTAACGGTAGTCATCCCTTTCACTCGCCTTGAGCCAGGTTTGTGGGAGTTGCAATGTTCTCCTAAAGATCTGCTGACCGACTTAATGGCAGGCGCTCAAACACATGCTGTAACGCTGCAAGTAGTAGCACACGATGTGGAAGAAGATTGGGATCCTGATTGGACATCCCCTGCTGCTCTAACAACGGTCACTATGCCCTCTGCTGTTGGTGATGCAAAGACGCAAATAGGCAATGTTACAGCAGAGAACGTTCCTGTAGCCTCTACTGATCTCACCGACGATGCTCTAGTGGAACCAGCGATCGCGTCGTCTCTACAATCGGAGTCCGCTATTAACCCATTGTCCGCAACAAACGATCGCCAGGTACCGCTGCCACCAGAAGTATCTGAAATTCTTGGTGCTTCGATGGAGCGGCTGTTTCAGATTGCCGAGCAACTCTCTGAGCAGTTGGTTGATGATGTGCTTCAGGACTTTGATCTCGCCACGCTCACGTCTACCTCCTCATCTATAGACGTTGCTAATCCTGTAGAGCCTGCTCATGCGGGAGAGAGTACGCTTTACAACGGTGAAGATGTTACTACTCCTGTATCAAACTCCGCGGCTACTTGGACCAGCGACTCTGTGCCGTCTTCTCAGTCGGATGATGTGGCATCACAGTCCTTACCAACATATACACCAACGCAGTACACACTCGCAGCTGGCGAAGCTTTTTCGCTAACGCTTGATGAATCAACTTTTGTGGCAACGCGAGGAGAAGAAATCACCGTGTCTGGACAGGTGGCGATCGTGCCGCAGTCAGCTATCCAGCTATCACCGGCTGAAACACGCTCCTCCGTGCCAGTTGCGGAACCAGATGATTTAGCTGCAGTTGTTGATCCGTGGGCTAGTGAAGCCTCGCCTACCTTTGCTGGTGCAACCGCGCAAGTCTTACAGCTTTGTTTGCGCGATCCTCAGAGCCTTCAGGTTTTAGTTAGCGATCGCCAGATGCTCCCTTCTGCTAGCTACCCATTGCCCTTTACGTTCACATTCTCGCTGCCCGATACGTTTGCAACGCATTTGGTGTTGGGAGAGGTGCTGTTGTGTGGTGCGCTGCCAGATCAACCAGAAGCATCGATCGTGCTACTTACCCAGGCGTTTTCCATTACCGTTGACCCTACTGCACTGGTGGGCGAACTGGCAAAACTACATGAAGCACTGACGACTGAAATTGACGATGAAGAGCGAATTGATCTACCGCTGGAACTGTCTTCCCGGTTAAAAGAGCAAGCATCCCCACCCTTAGATTTATCTTTCTTAGATTTGGCTGTCATTGAACCGACAGACGAGCGATCGCCACGTTTTCCCTCGCTAGCAGGTCAGCCCCTACCGCCTCAGCTTTACCGACCCACCCCAGAGCAAGCAAATGCTAGACCGCTCGATTTGCCTGCCTTTAAGCTTGCCAATCAGCCTTCAGAACCGCAAGCACCGACGGCTGAGACTATTACACCAACCCCCTCCACCTCCGACGCAAGCGTAACAGCCGCTGAAACAAATGCTGTTGACGTGCCCGAAACTGCTCCAATTCTTGCAGACGAGCATGAAGCTACCCCTGAAGCTTTAGACAGCGCCAAAAATGATGCGCTACCAGCGGAAGAAGCTCCTATTGAGGCACCCGATCGTGCCGACATTAACAGCACTGACAAAACGCTAGATCTGCCGTCACCTACTCACATGGCGTTTCAATCGCTCAAGCTTCAAGATCGATTTTTAACGCGGCTTACATCCCTTGCTTCTGATACTGAGCTGTCTGCACTGCTTAAAGCCAACCTGGCACCCGGTAGCCTGTCGCCGAACGCCATAACTGTGCCAGCAGTTGCTGAAGCTCGATCGCTAACGGACGAAATCGTTGTTGATGATGAGCCACTGCCAAATGAGCGCCGTCGCAGCAACCTCCAGCCGACGATGCCACCGATGCAACCTACGACAGACCAACAGCCCAACCCACTCATTCTGCCAGCAGAGGAGTCTGTGCCAACGCCAACGTTAGAAGTTGTCACTGGAGAATTAGTCTCTGGCAAGCCGATCAATATCCGCGTTAAGCTGCCCAACCTGTTGCCTAGAATTTACGTTAAGCTTTGGGTCACTGATCGCCAGACCCGTTCATTGCTGGATGGTCCTCGTTGGCTGGTCGATTTTCTACCTAATGGCTTGGGCGATCTTGAAGCAATGACCCCCTTGACCGTACCGTTCGGCAGTGTCGAAATTCGCTTAGAGGCGATCGCGGTTGAGATGCATACCCAACGCGAAAGTCATAAAGTCACGGTCGATCGTCTGGTAGTACCACCAGATCTGCCCAGCGTCTCGCTGGAAGATTTTAACGAATAGTAGCGGGTCAAAATAGGCTAAACGTACAGTGAACACTCTGGAATTTGCTTAGGGTTAAGTGAGAAGCTTTTTAACTGTCCAGAATTCTTAACAGATGCAAGTGATGAACCGTATACCCTCGCTTGTTAAGAATGGTTAGAAGTGCAAAACTTGTTCCTCTTTCGCAGTAAAGTCAGTTCTGGAACCATCTAAATCTAGATAGGAAACTTGTTATGACAGGTTCATACGCTGCTTCTTTTTTGCCCTGGATTCTCATTCCAGTAGTCACCTGGCTGCTGCCTGCCGTCGTGTTTGGTCTTCTCTTTCTCTATATTGAGCGTGAAGACGCAAGCGGTATCTAAGAGACTCTTGGTTCAGGTTTAAACTCGTACCAATTTAATTGAAAATTGGACACACCTTAGCGTAGGGCATGGCTATGCTGTGCCCTATGTAGTCATTGACTTACAGCAGCCATGCTTTACATTTGTACGAAAAATGCCTGTCCAATCAACTGGACAGGCATTTTTTGTAGGGCAGCTTTTTGAAACTCAAAGCGCTCATTGTCTAGCAGCAGCAGGTCTAGCAAAAGAGGCAGAACCTTAAAGCCTTAAGTCAAAACCTGCACCAAGCCCTGTCCCTAGAGAGAGGAACCAAGACCAGCGTAAGCACCATAAAAGAAAATACCAAGGACAACAAGAATACCCGTCCCCGCCACTGTTGCCACAATCCACAAAGGAATTTTTCCAGAACTAGACACGACACTAACCTCTTAAGAAGAAAACTCAACAAACTGATGCAAAGCGTTGCTCCAAACCAAGGAGCAGCTAGTTGAAGAAGTAGCTAGAAAAAAGAATGCCAAGTGTAAAAATCATCAGCAAGCCCAGATAAAGCGAAGTACGGTTTAACTCAACTGGCTGCTTGTTTGGATTCGTGTTACCTCTAATTGCCATGATATTGCCCCTTGTTGTGTCTATCGTTGTGTAAACTGCATCGCAGCGATCGCGCCCAAGAAGAAAACAGAAGGCACAGCCAGCGTATGTACAGCTAACCAGCGCACTGTAAAAATAGGATACGTAACGGGTTCGTTTGTTCTGCTAGTCATAACTGTGAGCAATCCTTAAACTATTTAGCGAGAAATTCTTCGATCTCTTGTTTTGCATCAAACCGATCTTTGATGATGGGTGCTGATTGCACTTGTGTGGGGTAGTACTCGTTTGGACGCGGTGTGCCAAACGCATCGTAAGCTAAACCTGTTTGTACAAACAGCCAACCAGCAATAAACAACGCTGGAATGGTGATGCTATGAATCACCCAATAACGAACACTTGTAATAATGTCGCCAAAAGGGCGCTCTCCAGTAGTACCAGCCATTTAGATTCCTCCAGTAATGATCATAAAACGCTTACTTTCTCTTCATCATACGAAACCACTGAACCACTCACAAGCAACTTTGCAAGATTGAGCCAGAAAACAGTTAAAGAGTCCAAATATGAGCGGCTAAAGGCTGTAACTTAGCGCTACTGCTAACCCATAATTAGCCTGCCAATCATGCTGTCGCTTCTGAGGGGCTATATCGAAGCAACGTTCCCTTTTGACCGATGATAAAACCCCGATCGGCACTGAGAAACAGGATTTTGTACAGGTTAGATGGAACGTTTTCGATCGATCGATCCTTCTCCCACGTCTCGCCGCTGTCAACGCTCCGTAAAAGATTACCACTCCCCCCCGAAACCCAAATCTCATTAGGAGTGCGGAAAGCAAGGTCTAGTAGTCCCCAACTGGTAGAAAATTCTGGGCTGATTGGTTTCTCCCACTCATCAGGGGCATCAGGAGCTTGAAACTGAATCTGCCCGCCTCGTGCAATCATCCAGAGCCGTCCATCAGGTGTAAAGCCCATGCTCTGAAGCCGTCGAGAACTGTTGCGATCGTGCGGCTCCCAAATGGCTTGACCCGGTTGCCAGAGTGAATAAAAGTTTCCGCGCGAAGAGACAGCAACATACTTACCATCAGGCGCACGCGAAATGTTACGAATAACACCAACGGCTGTTTCAACCATTGCCTTCCAGTTTTTACCACCATCAGCCGTGCGATAAATGGCTCCAATGTCCGTCGTCATCTCTGCCGCCTTAGCACCGAGCGCCAGAACTGTATTTGGAGAGCCAGGTAGCTTTGCACTGAGGGGCACCCTGGACCAGGATTTTCCACCATCTGTTGTGTGCAGTAAAAGAGAGGGTTGTCCTGCAATCCAACCCTCATCGCCCGAAAAGCTGACCGAGTTGAGGCGATATGCCTGATCTAACTCCAGGGTGCGAGGTTCCCAGGTCTTGCCACCGTCGGTTGTTTCCATCAATGTCGAGCTAGTGCCTGTCAGCCAACCATGTTTGGCATCAACAAAGCTCAAATCCAGCAAGTTTGCTTCAGTAGGGACGGAAACTTGCTGCCATGGAGTGCCGCTAATGGATGGTAGATAACCACCGCAGCTTGAACACAGTATCGCGATCGCAAACAGCCCAACGATGCGACCTAAAACCGCCTGCCTTAAAACAAATCGCTGGGCGATCGCCCGCCTCAAAAATGCCATAACTAAACGCATTGCACTCAAATCTCTACTCAATATCGATCAAGCGGTTTTTCTAATCTGTTGAGACTGTACCTATTGGGCTTGCTCTGAAACGCTTCCCTTTTCACTGCAACCCATACAGGCTGAGAAAAAAGAGAAAGCCCAATGCCAGAGCACCAAAGATCAAAATGTTCTTTTGCCCAGGTGTCAGCGTATTGACCCCAAACCCATAGCCCAGGTTTTCTTTGAACCCAGATGGTGAGCCAACCTCACCAATATTTGAAAACCGCGATTTTGGTGCCCCACAAACAGGACAACGCCAGCTAGACGGAACTGCCTCAAAAGGAGTGGTTGCAGAAACCTGACGGCGCTCGTCCCCCTTTAGTGGTTCATAGATGTAGCCACACGCTTGACATTCATAGCGGTCTAACGCCGTTGGTTCAGCCGTTTCGGTACTCATTGCTTTCGCATTCAAGGGTTAGGGTGGCAAGGAGAAATCGAAGTTACAGAATTCTGAGAGTTCTGTAAATGATTATGACATGACTGGGAATCAGTGCATCCTGACATCACAAAAGTCAAGACGACTGAGAATGATCTAACCTTCCTCCCCTAGTTCACCTTCCTCCCCTAGTTCTCTATAGACTTCGGTGGGGCTTTTCGATACATCTTATGGACACCAACCCTATAATATGAAGGCAGGTAACAAACCGCTAGCGTCGTTGTTTACACAGCCTGAGGGGTCGTGATTTATGTTTGTCCTCAGTGGTTATGAGTATCTGCTTGGCTTTTTGCTGGTGTGCAGCCTGGTGCCGCTGCTCGCATTGACAGCCTCCAAGCTGGTTCGCCCCAGTCGTCGTGGACCAGAGCGTCGTACGACTTATGAATCCGGTATGGAGCCGATCGGAGGCGCTTGGATTCAATTCAACATTCGTTACTATATGTTCGCGTTGGTTTACGTCATTTTTGATGTAGAAACTGTGTTTTTATACCCGTGGGCGGTAGCGTTCAACCAGTTGGGCTTGTTGGCTTTTATTGAAGCGCTCATCTTTGTTGGCATCCTCATCATTGGTCTTGTCTACGCTTGGCGTAAAGGAGCACTGGAATGGTCTTAGATCCGAGAACGGCAGCAAAAGGCGCTGTTGTTGGGCAGTCTGAGTTGATTATGAATCCGATCGAGCGACCGAACGTCACTCATGATCTGTCTGAAAACGTTGTATTAACAACCGTTGATGACCTCTACAATTGGGCGCGGCTGTCTAGTTTGTGGCCGATGCTCTATGGCACAGCGTGTTGCTTTATTGAATTTGCTGCCTTGATTGGCTCTCGCTTTGACTTTGACCGCTTTGGTCTGGTGCCACGCTCGAGTCCTCGTCAAGCAGACCTCATCATTACCGCAGGAACGATCACTATGAAGATGGCTCCTGCGTTAGTACGCCTTTATGAGCAGATGCCAGATCCTAAGTACGTGATCGCTATGGGCGCTTGTACGATTACGGGTGGAATGTTTAGCGTCGATTCCCCAACGGCTGTACGCGGTGTTGACAAGCTGATTCCAGTCGATGTGTATCTTCCCGGTTGCCCACCGCGACCCGAGGCAATCATTGATGCCATCATTAAACTGCGGAAGAAGATTGCAAACGAGTCGATTCAAGAACGTGGCGACTTGCGGCAAACCCACCGTTATTACAGCACTACCCATACGATGAAAGCGGTAGACCCGATTCTCACAGGGCAGTATATCCAGTCAGGTACACGCGAAATGCCGCCTAGAGAGCTGGCAGAAGCGATGGGGCTACCAGTACCACCAGCGCTCAAAGCAGCCGAAAAGGAGGGTCTCGATCGTGCCTGAAGAAGAATCCAAGCCAACCTCTGAAACTGCGCCGCAGGCAGATACTAACGCTGAAATTGTCCCAGCTGAAACCGCAGCCGTTGATTCTGTGGGGACAATCTCAAAGTGGCTCACGCAAAACGGTTTTGAGCACGATTCTCTGGGTGCGGATGCCTCTGGTGTAGAGATGCTGAAGGTGGAACCAGAGTTTTTGATTCCCTTTTCTACGGCGCTGTATGCCTATGGCTTCAACTATTTGCAGTGTCAGGGTGCTTACGATGCGGGTCCGGGCGATCAATTGGTGAGTTTTTACCATCTCATCAAGCTGCGCGATCGCGCCGATCGTCCAGAGGAAGTGCGTATTAAAGTGTTCTTGCCACGTGAAAATCCCCGTGTGCCATCTGTTTACTGGATCTGGAAAACAGCAGACTGGCAAGAGCGTGAATCATACGATATGTACGGCATTATCTATGAAGGGCACCCAAACCTGAAGCGCATTCTGATGCCAGAAGATTGGGTGGGCTGGCCGCTTCGCAAAGATTATATTTCGCCTGATTTTTACGAATTGCAGGATGCCTATTAAAGACTGCACCTTCCCAGAACCCTTGTTTAGCCCAGTTTAAACAAGGGTTCATTTTTGTTTGTGCTTATTGCTGCGACGATCGCGACTGTATGCGTGTCCAGTCTTGACCAATCTGGATCGTGACATCAGAATCAAGCTCACCTGTGTTTTCGATGCGAACTTCACCAAACCCAAGCGATCGACGAACTGCTTCAGCACCTGCAAAGTCACCCTGTTGCGCGACAATACGAGTCACTTGCAGCGGTTCGCGGCTGGGTTTTGTCACGCTGACATTGCCATAGCCTGCTTGCTCTAGCTTTTTGGAGACAGCCGGAGCTGCATTGAGCTGGCGCGTACTATCCTGGATGACGATTCTTGCAGCGTCGGCAAGTGGTGCGGTTGAGTCTGTACCAAAGTTGAAATGCTGTGCCATCAACGTTTGAATGCGCTGCGGACTGGGTAGCCAATAGCTGACACCGTTGTACTCATTAGGCTGGCTAAAGTTACCTGGCACCATGAGCATTTGCATTTGAGAGCGGTTGGTACGAGCAGCAAACCCAACCAACGCGACCAACTCTTCTACGCTCAAATTAGTATCAATATGGGTTTGGATGGTTGATAAGATTTGAGGCAAGCGTGCCAGGGTCGCTGGACTCAGCGCTTGCTCTATCAGCGCACGCATGACTAATTGCTGCCGCTGAATGCGACCAATGTCGCCATATTCGTCATAGCGAAAGCGCAACAGTTGCAGTGCCTGATCACCATTAAGATGCTGTTTGCCTGCTTTAAGGTTGACGTAAAGGTGTTGGCTTTCATCCTTATACTTCATGTCTTTGGGTACATAAACCGTTACGCCGCCCAGTGCATCAACTAATGCCTGCACACCCTGGACATTGATCGACACATAACGATCGACCCCTACACCTCCCAATAGTTCACTGGTTGCTCTAGCACTTAGCGCTGGACCACCGTTTGCATTTGCTTCATTGATTTTGGCGACACCGTAACCTGGAATTTCGGTACGGGTATCTCTTGGAATGGAAAGTGCTACTAACTTTTTTGCTTCGGGATTGAACCGGAGCAGGAGCATCGTATCGGTCAAGCCATCAAATGAGTTGACGAGTGCGTGGTAACGTAATTTTTTAAGGTGCTCCGGCGGTTCCTGAACGTCGCTCGTCAGCACTTTAAGCCCCAATACCAAAATATTGACGGGGCGAGTAAGCTCCGGCAACTGTAAGCGATTATTTTTCGAGATACGATCGCCCTTTGAGAAAACAGACGCTTGTTCTGGACTCAACTCACGCTGCATTAACGGAGTGCTAGCAAAGGACATTGCCAAAATTGCGCCTGCTGTCGCTGATACTAATGCCACTCCCGCCAGCCCAGCCACCAACCAAAGCCACCGCAGCTTCTTCTGTTTTGGAATTTTCCTCAAAACTGCCTTTGGTTTCCTCACTGAATGCAGAGGACGCTGATTTGAACCGTTCACTTCTTCCTTTTACCCCACACAACGATAAAGACTGCTGAAACGGTGGCAACTTTTCAACAGTGAACTAAACCGTTTTGAGCAGCGCACTTTTTTGAAAAGGCACTTTAGGGACTTTAAAACGTGAGTAGTTGAACTGTTCGCTCTCTCTGCCAGGTGTCTACCGCTTTCTACGCACCCCTAGCAGCAGCATGGTAGCAATAATTTCCGCAGTCTGCTGCAAAAGTTCAATAATCATATGCGAAACTTCTGCAATGGAAAAAGAAACGCTCATAGCAAAAGGATGAAGGATAAATAAAAGCCCTTGCTTCAAGGAAGTTTCATGTTTGTGCCTGTCCTAACGTTCTCTTCGACTGCCATATCACAAGTAAAAGATAGAGACAGCCTTGATTCGGTGCCTAGGTTCCATATATAAAAACCAACCCCAGCGCAAAGCACTAAGGTTGGCGAATAGGAGAAGCAGCTAGTGGCAATAACAATGGAGCTGATGTCGCTCCGTTTCTTTGAATGTGAGCAGTTGAAGTATGGCAGCGATCGTGTTGAAGAGACTCGATCGTGCTCTACATCAGCCCATTAAAATCACCGTATCAATGACATGAATGACGCCATTATCAGCTTCAATATCAGCAGCAACCACTGTGGCATTTTTGACTTCAAACCCATCGGTCGTATTAATGCGAATAGGTGAACCTTCAACCGACGTGAGCGAATCCACAGTTTGCAAGTCAGCCTGCATCAATTTTCCCGAAACCACGTGATAGGTCAGGATGCGGGAAAGCTGAGGAATGTTCTGTACCAACGTCTGCACGGTTCCGGGCGGCAGTTTGGCAAACGCCTCATCATTTGGTGCAAACACGGTAAAAGGACCAGGGCTGCGTAATACATCGACTAATCCAGCCGCCTGTACTGCTGTGACAAGCGTTTTGAAAGAACCAGCATTGACGGCAATATCAACGATGTCGGGCATGGGGATGAGTGGGGAGTAGGGAGTAGGGAGTGGAAAAGGCTGGAGGGGAAAGGGGAAAGGGGAAAGGCTAAAGAGCTGACCGCTGACTGCTGACCGCTGACCGCTAAACCAACTCCTCTCCCCTTACTCTTCTCCTATCGATAGGTCTGCTGCTGAATGTCGCGTAGCCGTGCCTCTGGACGTTTGAAGCGATCGAGTTGTGCTTCAAAGAACGCTCGATTTGCCTGGAGATGCTTGGGGTTGGGGTCATCGAGGGGATAGAGAAGGGCAGTTCGCAATGCCTGGATGACGGCTGAGGTGACACAGTACATCGATCGCTGGAAGCTGATTCCTAACTGGATCAACATATCGTCTTCGCCACGGCAGTATTGGCGGTAGTAATCCACCAGATACGGTGGTAAAAAGTGCAGCATATCCTGCATCAACAGCGTTGGCGGAATGCCTGCTGTCCCGACTGGAAACACATCAGCGTAGAGAATGCCAAAGTGAAAGTCCTTCTGCTCGCCGGGCACTTGTTTTGCCTGGGCATTGTAAGACTTTGTGCCTCGGAACGGCGAGGTACGGTAGAACACGGCTTCCACATAGGGTAAGGCTGCTTCGTAGAGCCACATAAAGCCTTTTGACTTAGGAATAATTTCGTAGCACTCACCCCGGATATAAACGTGGTGGTAAATGGGACGACCCGCGATCGCAAAGATGCCATTCACCAAAAAATTCATTGCCTCTGGGACGCTGGTAATTTTGCCCTCGTCGTAGAGATCTGACATTTCAAAAAAGACGGGAGCCATCACTTCCCAAAACAGCCCCAAGTTGGCGTAGTACGACATCTGCCGACACTGTTCTAAGAACAAATCGGGAAACAGTTTGTACAAGCCCAACATAGCGGGATTGCCTTTGAAATATGCTCGAATCGCGCGATCGGCATTCGCCTTGTATTCTTCGCTATCCAGATATGGATCGAACTGTCCGCCCATACCCCGATGCCAGAGCATCGATCGCATACATTCTTCGGCAAACTCCATATTGATGCGATCATGCCAGAGGTGATGGAGCAGCCGAGGCATTTTGATGGTTTCCCCTTTCTCCATAAACGCCAGCAGTTCGGGATGTGCTGTCGCTTGCCCCCGCCAAACCCGCAAATCAGCATCATCGCCCGCGTAGTGGTTGTGCAGCTCCAGATATTCTTTCGGAAGGAAGTACTTGAAAAACGGCAGTGGATTCAGAAACTCCCGCTCCGCAATATAGAGTAAATCGCGCCAATAGAAATCCATCGGCACTGCATACGCCTTGTACAACCCGATGATTTGCATTAGGTTCTCCGGCGTATCTGGCAGCATTGCGCCACCCGCTTCTAGGCGATGCACAATGTCAGCGAATTCATGCTGAGAGGGCGGAAGGAGAGTTTTGGTAAGGGTTGCAGTGGTCATGATGGGAAAGTTTTGAGTTGTGGGATGAGGAGGAAGGGGGAGCAGCGGGGATGGGGGATGCAGGGTGATGGGGGAGAAGCCGTGGCGACCAAACTTTTAGCCTTTAACCTTTCCTCGCTCCCTACTCCTTACTCTCTATGAACTGCTCGCTATCCATTGCTATTTGCTGATCGCTACTGATGGGCAATGTTGCGACCAGCGCCTTCGTTGTCGGTTCGCTCCAACGTAATAGCCAGGTTGGTTGCACGCCTAAGAAAAAGATCAATGCTGCCAGCACTAGAGCAGGTGTTTGTTCTGTCCAGGTCACGTTGGGGTAGTATGCCGTCGCGTTGTCTAATTTGCCAAAGCAGGTGCGGTTGAGCAGAATGACAAAGTAAACGGCGGTCAAACCACTGGCTATGATGCAAAGCAGTGTAGGTATGGGGAAGACTGGGAAGCTTCCCTGAAAAACCAGGAATTCTGCTATAAAACCGACTAGACCCGGAATACCAGCACTTGCCATTCCGCTAAGAATGAGCAGGGCGCTGGTCAGAGGCAAGCCGCGAATGGGGTTCAGCAGACCATTGAGTTTAGCCAATTCACGGGTGCCCACTTTCGCTTCAATAATGCCAACCAGGTAGAACAAGATTGCCAGAATTAAGCCGTGGCTAACCATTTGACCAACGGCTCCCAGCAGGCTTAGAGGGGTACCTGCGGCACAGGCGACCAGAACGTAGCCCATATGACCGATCGAGCTATACGCCACCATCCGCTTCATATCTTTTTGAGAAATTGCGGTCAAGGAGCCATACAGCACGGTAACTACACCTACGATCGCCAAGCCCGGTGCCACGATCGCCCAGGTTTCGGGAAACAACTGCAAACCAAACCGGATGATGCCGTAGGTTCCTAGCTTTGCCAGAATGCCACCCAGCAGAATCGCGACGGGCGGTGACGCTTCGACATAGGCATCGGGCAACCATGTGTGGAGTGGAATCAAAGGTGTTTTGATTGCAAAGCCAATCAGCAGAATCGTGAGCAGAATAAGCTGGGCTTTGAGCGGCAAAACTTGCGTATCGATCGCTGCGTAGTCAAAGCTCGGCGCTCCACTGAGCCAGGTTAAACCCAAGAAGCCGACCAAAATTAACACGCCTGAAACGGCTGTATAAAGGAGAAATTTCATCGCCGCGTAGTCGCGCTTGGAACCACCCCAAATGGCAATCATCAAGTAAAGCGGAATCAATTCAACTTCATAGAACAGCACAAAGAGGAGCAAATTCTGAGCCAAAAATGCGCCTGCAATGCCACCACCGACCAGGAGAGCTAACCCATAGAATAAGCGCGATCGCTCCATTTGCTGGCTGCTACCGAAAATCACAATCCAGATCAGCAAGCTATTGAGCGCCAGCAACGGTATCGACAACCCATCGACCCCAAGCCGATACGTCAAGCCCAGTGGCTCTAACCAGGAAAGCGCTTCCTGCATTTGAAGCCCTGCATTGCCGATGTCGAACCGAGTCAGCACCAGGATTGTCCAGAGAAGGTTAAGGCTCGCGATCGCCAACGCCACTAACCGCGATCGCTGTTCGGGACAAAAGCCGATGAGAATGGCACCGGCAACGGGTAGCCAGATGAGAGTACTAAGCATAGGAGGGTAAGGAGTGAGAAGTTTTGAGTTTTGAGTTTTAAGTTGATTTCGGCTATCGACTACTGACTAAACTTTTAGCCCTTCTTCTGACTCCTACGACGACCACATAACGAGACAGCCAACCAGAACGGCACCGACCACAATCGTTAATGCATAGGACTGTCCCCGACCTGATGTGCTGTACTTCAAACCTTCACCACCAAACAGTGTGGCAATGCCCAGGAAGTTAATGAACCCATCGACCAGGTAGCGATCGAACCAGGAGGTCAGCCGCGATACGAGATCGACCCCAAGTACAATGCTCATGCGGTAGATCTGAGCCGTGTAGAAGTCATAGGAAAGCAAGTCTTGAAGGGGCTTCCAGGGAAATTGAACTGGTTTCGGCACCGCACTTCCTAAATAGACAACGGCACCAAGACTGCATCCAAAAACACTTGACCACAGTAGTAGCAATGCCACGTCTTTGTTTAAATCTGTCCAGACTGGTAGTAACGATAAGGCTTGCAGCACGAGTGGCGTATGCAACACAACACCGAGTAGCACCATCATTGGCAGTGCCATCGTCCAGGAGATTTCGGGCGATCGCTGTGCCATTGGGTGTGCCTGTCCGCCAAAAATGCGGCTAAATACCCGTGTGAGGCTAAAGGCTGTGAGACTATTCACCAGCAGCACCAACCCAACCAACCACGGTTGCGTTGCCCATAACCCATCTGCCAGTTTCAGCAATGCCCAAAAGCTGCCGAAGGGCGGCAAAGCAATCAAGCCAGCCGTACCAACCAAAAATGCCAAACCTGAGACTGGACGACGCGACCAAAGTCCTCCTAGTTGGGTAATATCTTGCGTAATGCTGTTCCAGATAATCCCACCAAGGCTCATGACCAGCAGCGCGATCGCCACAGCATGAGTGAGCACCAACAGCAACGCTGCCTCGCTTTGCCCCGTGCCAACTGCAATAAACACCAACCCCATATAAGCACTGACTGAGTAAGACAGAGTGCGCTTGAGGTCAATTTGGGCGATCGCAATCAACGAACCACCAACAGCGGTAATGCCACCAATCCAAACCAGTGTAGCCATAACGACGGGTGACAATGCCAGCACAGGTTCTAGCTTGATCAGCACCCAGGCTCCCGTTGCAACCACCACTGAGTTACGCAAAATCGTACTGGGTAGCGGACCCTCCATCGCCTCATCGAGCCAGAGGTGCAGCGGAAATTGAGCGCATTTGCCCATTGGTCCCGCAATTAACGCCAACCCAACCAGCGTGATGACAGTTGGATCAACCGCCGCCGTCTGTGCCCATACAGCTAGCTCTGTAAAATCCCAGGTGCCTGCCAGTGGTAGCAGCGCTACCACACCCATGAGCAGAAACAAATCGCCTACGCGCTTTGTGAGAAAGGCATCACGTGCACCCGTCACCACTAGCGACTGGTTAAACCATACCCCCACCAGCAAGTAGGTTCCCAGCGTCAAAATCTCCAGGATAATGTAGCTGAAGAACAGTGAATTGCACAATGCCAGCGCACATAAACCCGCTTCAAATAGTGCCAGCAGCGAGAAAAACCGTGCCCAGCCCCAGTCCATCTCCATATAGCCAATGGCATAGATTTGCGCCAGCAAATTCAAGCCAGTCACTAGAACCATCGCACCAATGTTGAGGGACGATGCCTCCAGCGGTAGCGTTAAATCGAGATTGGCAACATTAAGCCAGGGAAAGAAAAATTGCTGTGGCGGCTGATGCCACGTTGCTGGTAGCGCTATCAGCGAATGTAGAAAGGCTAAAAACGTCATCACCACATTGGTGTAACCGGCAGGGCGTGGTCCCGTGCGACGGGCGATCGACGGAAACCAAAGGACAGATAGGGCAGCACCAGCTAAGGCGTAGCAAGGCACCAACCAGATACTCTGGAGGAGGAGGAGGTCCATAAAATGACTTCAAGTGTTCAAAAAAACTGAGCGACGAGAGAGGAACGTTCGCTACGGCTGGCTGAACCAACTGAACGCTCTAGAAGCAACCTTTACTAACGCGCTGAACTGTCCTAAAACGCCCACTAAGACTTTTAAATCTAAGGAACGCAAGCTACAGGCAAGGATGAGGACAATTTGAGCGCACATCGTGTCTTGATTGCTCTCATCCAAATCATATGGCATTAAGACATTCTTAAAAAGGGTTGATTGTTATGTCGTACATAGATCTATGTCTATGTATCGCGATCAACGAGCTCTGCTCTGTCTATAGCTAGAGAAAGGGACAGGAAAGACCTAAATTAAGAAGAGGCTACTTGGCTATTGCCGTTTCCCTAACACGCCAGGTTATAGAAAGAGTCGCATTTATAGTGTTGTCCATCTGTTCAAAAAATAGCGTTCGGTGACGCAGGTTTAGCTTTCAGCTTGCCTCCATATTGGTTGTTTGCTAGCGTTTTCATTTACGGTGTTCTTGGCAGCTTTGTTTGGCGATTGAGCCGCCTTCGTTCTCGTAGCGTGAAGTCAATTGATACAAGACTGGAAAAACTCCCGAGCACAGTTAAAGTGGCTCATGGCAATGGTGCTGGCGTTAGGCATCTTTTTTCGGTGTACTCACCTTGACCAAAAGGTCTATTGGCGCGATGAGGCGTTTACCTCTCTCAGAGTTTCTGGCTTTACAGTAGCGGATGTCCGTCAACAGCTTTTTGATGGGCATGAAATTGGAAAAGCTGATTTGCAACTTTATCAGCAGCTTAATGCCGCAAAAAGCTGGCTGGATACAGTGCAGTCGCTTGTTGTAGAAGACTCACAACACCCGCCACTGTATTATTTGCTAGCTAGAGGATGGATGCAGTGCTTTGGCAGTTCTGTAACAGCAATCAGGAGCTTGTCTGCGTTATTGGGGTTGTTGGTATTGCCCAGCCTTTACTGGCTGTGCCTGGAGTTGTTTGAGTCAGCGCTCATAAGTGGCTTGGCGATCGCACTGGTTGCCGTTTCTCCCTTCCATATCCTGTTTGCTCAGGAGGCGAGGGAGTTCGTACTATGGACGGTCACGACGCTACTTTCTAGTGCGACGTTGCTGCGAGCCATGCGGGTGCAAAAGCGTTTGTGGTGGTACCTCTATCCCGTTGTCACTGTGCTGGGGCTCTACACCTTTCCTCTTTCAGGTCTGGTGTTGCTAGGGCACGGACTTTACGTTGCGGTACTGGAAGGATGGCGTTTGAGCAAAGCGATGATCGCCTTCTTGTTAGCTGCTCTGGCAGGGCTATTCGCTTTTTTGCCCTGGCTACTGGTCATGCTGAATCAGGCGGCTAAGATTCATGCCACAACCGGCTGGGCAACTGTGAAGACGAATCCCTTTCTGCGGCTTTTGGAGACCGCTTTCAATACTAGCCGCCTCTTTCTGGATGTCGATTTTGGTTGGTACAATCCCTTCACCTACATCATTCCACCCCTAATCGGTCTGCTGGGCTATGCGCTGTACGCGTTCTGTCGGCAAGCGCCGCTACGGGTCAAGCTTTTTATCCTGACGTTGGCTGGGGCGAATGCTTTCACGCTGATGCTGCTGGATTTATTGCTAGGTGGTTTGCGATCGACGGTGCCTCGCTATCTGATTCCTTACAACCTGGGCATTCAGCTTGCGGTTGCTTATGTGCTGGCAGCAAAAATGTCCCACCCTCATAAACGATCGCAGCAGTGGCAACAAGTGACGATCGTCCTGGTAGCGCTTGGTATCATCTCAGGTGCCAGCAGTTGGTCAGCCGAAAGCTGGTGGCATAAATATGACAATGCTTATCTGCCACCGATCTCGCGTATGGTAAACCAGGCACCGCAACCCCTACTCCTCAGCGATAATGTCAGCGATCGCTCAGTAGGCAATCTCCTTTCCCTTAGCCATCGCCTTAGTGATCATGTCAGGCTGCGGCTAGCGACCGAAGCGGCAACACTGGAGCCGCCCGATATTAGACACCAGGTTTTTCTGCTACGACCAAGCGATACTCTCGTATCGAAACTGCAACAGGGTAAAACTTACCAACTCACGCAGGTTTACAGATTGATTCAGTTTTGGCGGCGCGATCGTCTTCCCGACTCAAAGGCTTAGGCAACCCGTGCAAGCAACTACTTCGCTACTTTACCGCTGCCTGACGTTGGCTCCGCATCCGCTCAAAGCTAAGAGCACCTACACCAAGCGTCACGAGAAAAATACCAAAGAGCTGCATCCCTAGTAGCGGGTTGTTGATCAACACAAACGCCAGCAAGGCTGTAACAACGGGACCGCTAGAAGCCACGATCGATGCTAGCGCCGCGCCCATATAGCGCACACCAAAATTATTGGTTAAGTAGCCAACCAGTGTCAAAGCGCCCAAGATGATGCCCCCCACCAAAAATCCAGCAGGCTTATCGACTTGAACGCCCAGGTTCAGCGGCAACGTCAGGATAACGCTTGACAACACAAAAATAGTTGAGAACTGAATAAGTGTGACTGGGATGGGATGTAGCTTTTTGAAGCCAAGCTGCATACACACTAAATAAAACGCAAACGCTATACCAGACGCGATCGCGGTCAATGCACCGCCACCAGATACAGTGCCACTTGTTGATGTCAGACCAGGTAGAGCGGTAAAAATCACGCCCAGCAAAATTGTGAACATCACAATCCAACGTAGGCGCGTTGGACGATCGCCAAACAGAAACCACGCCAACGGGACCGTCACAATGGGATACATGAACAAAATTGTTACTGCTGGACCGGCACCAATCTTGCCAATTGCCATGTAAATAAATACTTGAGATAAGAATAAAAAGACGCCGCTGCCAATCACGGTAAAGAGCGGGCGGCGATCGGGCGCTGACAAAAACTTCTTCAGATCTCGCCAGACAGGGGGGTACAAAAACATGGCTACAGGCACCATCAGCGGCAGCACTACCAGCATCCGCAGCCACAAAATGAGCAATGAATTGCCTAGATTGAGCTGAAGAAAACCGCCCAAATCAAACAGACCAAGCACCCTCGCTGGATGCAGCGTGAATACCTTCGCTACCGGCTCCCAGCTTCCACTGCCAATGATCCGCACTACCACATTGTGGATTGACAGTGCTGCTGTCGATAGGAGTACCAGCAACAACCCTAGCTGAAAGTTAGAAAGTTCCTTTTTCGATCGAGCGGGCAGTGGCAACGGTGCACCCGGTGCTTCTAATGGAATTGGGCGAGCGCTCGGTGGCTCATACTGCTGACTAGGCGCTGGGTAAGCTGGACTTGGTGGCACCGTTGGTGCATACGACGGCTGAGTTTGCGCTATGCCATCATTTGCCACAGGTGCGGCATAATGTCCCTCTTTCGCGTAGCCATTTTCTCTGGGGTAGCCGTTTCCATAGTATGGCTGCGGCGGTGCGGCAGGAGGGCGACTAGCCTCCACCTGAAGCTGTTCACGCAGGCGATCGATCAGCGCTTCTAAAATTGCCTCGCCTTGCTGCTCCAGCCCCTGCATGCGGTTCAGTTGCTGCGATAGCGAACTTTGATAGCTGTTGAGGTCTTGCTGTAAAGCCTTAAAGGTCGTGCTAAAAGTAGCATCCAGAGAAGCTAAGAGACGCTGAGCATGATCACTATGACCATTGACAGCAGTCAAAGGCAAGCCCGCTGCTGGAGCCGTCGATGCCTGAGGTGTACTGGCGAGCTGATTGAGCCGCTGGATCATCAGCGCTTGCAAATGGCTTGCTAACACCTGAGCTAACTGCTTTGCCCAAAGCTGCTGCTGTGCGATTTGCTGCTGCGAGAGCGCTTCTAGTTGGCGTGATTGCAGCGTTTGATAGTAGGCTTGCAGCTTATCAATGTCTGTTAAGAGCCGCGTTTTTTCGGCTTGCAGGCGGGCAACATCCCGTGAAAGCTGACCAATCACCCCTTGCTGGAGCGCTATAAGATCCTGGGCAACGGCTTGCAAAACAGTATTTACTGCCCGAGCGTTTTCCGCCTCAGTTGTTGACTGGTCATCAAATAGTTTCGATTGTGACGTGCGCCCTTCAGACATTGGAGAATCGCCCAGTTGCCCCATGAATGGTTTCCTCTAACCTGCCAATCCTAACTGCGAGTACTTGTCGATCAGCATCTTAATGATCAGAATGCCCCTTTTGACTGTCAAACTCCTAAAGCATCTGCAATTCATTCGTTCTCACGGTACTCCCCATTGAGGAAAACAATGACTCAAACAGGAAAAAATTTAAACGTGGTGAGGATGTGTGTTGTAAGGATGAACAAGAACGATCGTCGGCAGACTCATTGACGCTTAACGCTTGAGTGATTGTTTCCATCAAAGGGGCTTTCGGTGACAACTAGCACTGCCATCAATCCTTTCAGCGAGCTTGCAGAGAATATGTTCCAGGCGTAACTTAACACAGCGTTAAGTCCAGTCTTTTGAATAAGGGACGCGATCGCAGCTAAACGCTAGAGGTGGCTGAACGGAGATGCGATCTCTGATTAAGCATAGATCCAATTAAGGATAGACCCAAATCCGAACGATCGCTGCTTAATTTAATGAAATGGCAGCAACCAACGGCTGAGGCTAAAGATGAGTGCACCTAGCCCAGCAGCAACAGGAACTGTGACGACCCAGGCAAGCCCGATCGAGCTTAAGGTCTGCAACCGAATCGACTTCATTCCCTGTACCAAACCAATTCCTACGACTCCACCCACTAGCGCGTGAGAGGTTGACACGGGCAAACCCAATCGCGATGCCAACAAAATGGTCGTTGCTGTGGCAAGTTCGGCACAGAAGCCGCCGCTAGGCTGGAGCGGAATAATACCTTCCCCGATCGTTGCAATTACCTTCTTGCCCCACACCGCCAACCCTGCAACAATGCCTGCACCTCCCAGCACCAGAATCCACAGCGGCACCTGAAAGTTCTCTAAAGGAACTGTACCTGTTTGAACGATGTAGACGATCGCTGCCAGCGGAGCCACGGCATTCCCTACATCATTCGACCCGTGAGCAAACGCAACAAAGCAGGCGCTTAGCAGTTGGAAGCGAGCAAAGAGGGATTCAGTTAGTAACGGGTGAGGAGTGCAGGTCGAGGAAGGGAGTTTTGAGTTTTGTTCGCGAAGCGACTCCGAAGGAGTAATTTTGAGTTCTAAGTTTTGAGTTGAGTTCTCTTTACTTTCCTGCTCCCCTGCTTCCCCTATCGCTTCTACTCCTAGCTCCTCCAACTGCTGCCAGCTTAAAAAGGTTAGACCGATTGTCGCGATCGCCCCAATTGCTAGCGAGATCGTATGGGATGGAAGCGGTAACGCGACGGCGAACTTTTCCACAACAGTGGGTAGAACAATCACACCAAAGGCACTGAGTAACGCAGCACTCAACCAGGGAATCCATTCTCTAAGCTGCGCGATCGCGTCCGGTTGGTCAAGAATCCAGCGTTTGATTTGGCTATAAAAGAGGGCTGCGATCGCGCCACTGATAATAGGCGTTACAACCCAAGTGAGTGAGATGATGCCAATCGATCGCCAATCGACGGCTTGAGAACCAATTGCAACGCAAGCAAACCCAGCGATCGCGCCGACCACTGCATGGGATGAAGAAACAGGCAGCCCCTTTAAAGTCGCAAGATTCAGCCATAGACTGCAAGTAAGCAAAACAGATACCATGCCCACTAGCAAAAGCTGTGGCGACTGCGCGAACAACGCTGGATTCACAATCTTCGTTGCCAGTGTTGCCGATACATCTCGCCCAAACAACACTGCTCCCGCAAATTCTAGAATGCCTGCAATGACCAACGCTTGTCGCAACGTGACTGCCTTTGAGCCAACGGAAGTGCCCATTGAGTTGGCAACGTCATTGGCTCCCAAGTTCCAGGCAAGGTAGAACGCGAGCAGGCTGGTAAAAATTAGCATGAGCGATCGTTCTTAATGCTTCTTTGACTTCTACGCTTGGGAATCGCGCTTGGTGGAAGGATTGACTGGTACGCTTTCAACCCCTTGTCGCTTGTGAAAGCCTCGACCTCAAAGCCGAAGAAACTCTAAAGCTTTGATCGCCTTTAATTTTCCACTAGCATTAGTGCCAATCAATACAGTAAGTGGGTCAATGGGAGGTTCTGCGTAACGAAAACTTTTCCAGTTTTCCAAGATGAGTTTCTTGAGCATGATCCCACTTCAAAAATTAATCGTTTAACGTTGAATCCCCTTAAGAAATTCGTTTCTGGCTTCCAGTCGAGATGGCATCAGCACACAGCGCACTAGCAAATCAATATTTAACTTCGGCAAAAATTCACTGCGAGAAATGGCTTCGTAATCCTGCTCACGCCACCGGTAAAGAGAGAGGCTATTGTCTTCCCAAAACCAGACTTCAGAGATTTCCAACCGCTTGTATTTCGCTAATTTCTTGATATTTCCGCTGGTGATAATGACTTCGATCGCAAGATCAGGATGCTCTTTACTTCCCTTCCCACCGATGTAATAGGATTCATCTGGCTCAAACGAAACTTTTTGCCCTTCTACTTCACGAGTTGCACTGCCAACAGGTACAAATTCAATGCCCATCTCGAAGAAATAAACTTCCAACAGAATCGAGATTGCTTTTTTGAGTAATTCGTGAGGTTCGCCGATCGTCATAAGTTCAATAAACCCATCCAGATAGGTTAGCCGCACTCCAGGCACTTCTTCCATCAGGGTTTGAATCGCCTTGAACTCTTGCCAGCTATGCCAACCGGGCAAGAGAAGCCGTTGCTCTTGGGTTGAAGACGGTTTTTCCAGGATTTGTGGTGTCATGACAGCTATAGAATGCCTGGGGAATATAGTGAGCGACTAACCTAACTCAGTCCAGAGCGTAACTGGTTCTTCGCTTCTTCGAGTGCTTCAGGTAACTTGCTGGCATCACGTCCGCCTGCTTGGGCGAGGTTGGGTCGTCCGCCGCCGCCGCCGCCTGTGAGCTTGGCGATCGCGCCCACTAGTTTCCCAGCCTGTAAGCCTTTTTGAATGACAGCAGGGCTGAACGCAGCGACGAGACTGACCTTATCGGGTTCGGGCACAGAGCCAAGCACAACTGCACCGTTGGTCAGCTTTTGCTGAAGCTGTTCCGCAGCCGTTTTAAGCGATTCAGGGTCAACGCCATCGAGTTGCGCGATCAGAATGTGGAACTCACCCACGGCTTCGGCTTGTGCCAGCAGGCTATCGGCTTTGGCAAGAGCAAGCTGACCTTTGACGGTTTCGAGTTGCTTTTGAGTAGTTTTGAGTTCGGTTTGCAGGGTAGTGATGCGATCGCTAATCTCTTCAGGCTTAACCTTAAAGCGATCGCTCAAGTCGCGCACAACGGCATCGCGTACATTCAGATACTCCAGCACGGCAGGTCCCGCAATAGCTTCAATGCGACGAACGCCGGCTGCTACGCCTGTTTCGGAGACGATTTTGAACAGACCGATTTCAGCCGTGTTGCTCACATGAGTGCCGCCGCACAGTTCCATTGATACGCCTGCTACGTCCAGTACGCGGACTTCGCTGCCGTATTTTTCACCAAACATGGCGATCGCGCCTTTCGCTTTTGCTTCTGCGATCGGTAGGATTGATGTTTGAGCATGATGCGCTTCGGCAACCCAGGTGTTGACCTGATCTTCAACCTGTTGGATTTCGTCGGGTGTAAGCGGACGAGGGCAGTGGAAGTCGAAGCGGAGACGATCGAAGGACACCAACGAACCCGCTTGAGAAATGTTGTCGTCTACCAGCTTTTTTAGCGCCGATTGTAAGAGGTGGGTAGCGGTGTGATGTGCCTGAGCGCGACGACGGCAGGCAAGATCAATTTGCGCCGTGACGGCATCGCCTGTATGCAGGGTGCCCCGCTCGATGCGACCGTAATGGACGAAGAAGGCAGATTCTTTTTGCACATCCTCAATCCGCACCAGGACATCATCACCAGAAAGATAGCCGCGATCGCCAATCTGCCCACCCGACTCAGCATAAAAGGGCGTTTTATCCAGCACGACCTGTACATCGGTGCCAGCCTCAACGGTTTGTCTGGGCTTGCCATTGACCATTAAGACCTGCACTGCTGCGTCAGTTGCTGGTTGGGTATAGCCCAAAAACTCGGTTTGCTCAATATGGTCTGCCAGATGATCTAGTGTGCCTAGAGCAGTGAGGTCGATCGTTTCATGCGCTAGTTGCGAGCGCCGCCGTTGTTGCTCCATCTCAGCTTCAAAGCCTTTGGCATCAACGGTCAACCCCTTCTCAGCCGCAATCTCTTCGGTTAGCTCTAGTGGAAAGCCGAAGGTGTCATAAAGCGTGAAGGCATCGTTGCCAGAAATTTGTCCACCCGCGCCCATTTGCTCAATGACCTCTGCCAGGAGCTTCTCACCCCGATCGAGCGTTTTCAAGAAGCTGATTTCTTCTCGTTGTAGGGCGACTTTAATGGTTCGCTCCATAGCGCGCACGCTGGGATAAGCAGACTCAGACAGCGCGATCGCGGCTTCGGCAACCTTGGGTGTAAACTCACCATCAATGCCAATCAACCGACCGTAGCGAATGACGCGCCGAATCAACCGCCGCAGCACATAACCTCTGCCTTCGTTGGATGCCACGATGCCATCGGCAATCATGTGCACCACAGCACGGACGTGATCGCCGATGACTTTCAGCGCAATCTGAGTTGTTGCGTCAGCAGTGGCATAGTCGAGCTTAGCGATCGCCGCTGCCTTCTGAATAATGGGAAAAATCAGATCGGTTTCGTAGTTGTTGGGCGCTTTCTGGAGGATTTGCGCCATCCGTTCCAGTCCCAAGCCTGTATCAATGTTTTTGTTTGCCAGCGGTGTCAGATTACCTGCTGCATCCCGGTTGTACTGCATGAACACCAGGTTGTAGAACTCGATAAACCGAGTGTCGTCTTCCAGATCGATGTGTTCATCACCTTTTTCGGGGTAAAAGTCGTAGTAAATTTCAGAACACGGACCACATGGACCCGTCGGACCCGACACCCAAAAGTTATCTTTCTCGCCCATGCGCTGAATCCGGTGCGCTGGAATGCCAATCTCATCTCGCCAGATGGCAAAGGCTTCGTCATCGTCCTCAAAGACACTCACGACCAAACGTTCAGGCGGTAAGCCGTAGACTTGAGTAGACAGTTCCCACGCCCACGCGATCGCCTGCGACTTGAAGTAGTCGCCAAAGCTGAAGTTGCCCAACATCTCAAAGAAGGTATGGTGCCGTGCGGTGCGTCCTACGTTCTCAATGTCGTTGGTGCGAATGCATTTCTGCGAGGTGGTGGCGCGAGGAAACTCAGCCGGACGCTGCCCCAGAAAGATGGGCTTAAACGGCAACATCCCGGCGATTGTCAGCAGCACCGTCGGGTCTTCTGGCACCAGAGAAGCACTGGGCAATATCTTGTGCCCTTTGTCTGCGTAGAAGTCGAGGAAGGTTTGCCGAATTTGAGCGCCGCTGAAGGGAGTAGCCATGAGACGTGGTGGGATCTGCTAAGAAATTATTCGCTGATCTTAATGATGCCGCATGATTCTGTCATTTCACCTGACATCCCAACAAAGTGCCCTGACAAAGTGAAGCGGAAGCTGTAACTCAACTGCTGAGAAACAGGAGAGCGGGTTTATACGCAGGCAGAACGCTGGATTGTCTAAACGTGCTTAACGGTAACTTCACCGTTAGTAACCACAGCTTTACCGTTAGTAACCATAGCTTCATCATTACTAACGATTGCTCTAGCGTAAGTAACGACAACTTGTGCGTAAGTAACGATTGCTTGTGCAGAAGTTACCACCGCTTGAGCGTAAGTCACGATTGCTTGAACGTAGGTAACAAACGCTTGAGCATAAGTAACGATCGCTTCTTCGTTAGTAATGACAGCTTGAACGGAAGTGGCGACAGCTTAAGCAGAAGCAATAATCGCTATCCTCGTACAAGGTTAGTGCGCAAGCAAGACGCAGCTTAATCTCCTCAATTGAGATTTTAGATCGCGAAGTTTCAGCCTAATTACTTAAATTAAGAAGTTTAGCCTGCGAACGTCTTTACTAATGCCCCAAATAAGGTATGTAGGCAGTTATACGCCACAAATACAGATATTCTCAATATTTAAGGTTCATCTGAGCCAGCAATTAATCCGTAATTTTGAAATCGTTTGATGAAGATCACCTTGAAAAGTAAAAATTTCTGATCGATCCTCACACTAACGAATCAATAAACCTATGTTAAGACAAGCGTTCTGCTCAAGCGCTTTGACCTTAGTTCTGATAAATATTGCACCGATTTGCTTAGCTATTCCAATAGAATCGGTGCCTAATCCTAAACGTATCTATGGCGGTTGGGTTACTGATATGGCAGATATGCTTACTCCTGAAACGGAAGCAAAACTGAATCGCCAGATTTCAGCACTAGAAGCAAAAAACAGTAGTGAAATTGCTGTAGTTACGGTGCCAGATGTTTCTCCCTCCGTAAACCCAAAAGCTTTTGCAACTGAGTTGTTCAATGCTTGGGGTATCGGCAAAAAAAAGCAAGATAATGGTGTATTATTCCTGGTTTCTAAGGGCGATCGCCGCACTGAAATTATTACTGGAAGAGGACTTACCACATTACTTCCAGATAGCCAGATAAGTGCAATCCTACAGCAGGATGTTACCCCGAAATTTAAACGACGCCAGTTTGACGCAGGGGTTTTGGCGGGTACAAAAACTCTTATCGTTCAAGTCAACCGTTATCGCTCCTCTAATCCTTCTAAGAAGGTAACGCCCCCATTGCCAGCAGTTCCTTCTCCTTCAAGGAGTAACCAACAGCCTGCCCAAAGGCAAGATGCTGCTCCTCGTATCACAGCGCAACCTGTTCAACCTCTTCTAACACTGCCAAACTCAAGCGGAAGCAAAAGCACCCAAACTCGTTCTATTGGGTTACAACCGCTGCAATCTGAAACGATCGCGCACCCAAACGACTCTGCCAATTTGCTCATGGCAATTCTTAGCGGATTAGGAGGAGGAACTATAGCTGTGGGCAGCATTCTGCTTTACCGCCGCCTCAATCAAGTGTTGTTGATACCAGAAGGCGAATCGCGGGTTGAAAAAGCGGCGATTACAGGACGGGAACGCTTCCACTGTGCAACCTGCAAACAACGGATGGAGCAGTTGACAGCAGGTGAACTGTCGCTCTTTTTAAGTGAGCCTCAGCAAATGGCTCAGCAACTTGGTAGCGTGATTTATGACGGATGGCGGTGTAAGCCTTGTCAAACATCACTGTATGGTAGAGGATTTCATTTGCGATCGCTTGTAATGGATGCAGAACAATTTAGCCACTGTTCAATATGTGATGAACTAACCGCCAATCACAGTTCAGAGATACTAAAACAGCCAACCTGGAATCAAGAAGGAAAAAGCTTGATTACTCATAATTGCCGCTGTTGCTTAAATCAGTGGCAAACTGAGGAATCCATACCGTGTTTGCCATTGCCTAAGAATGCTGTGAAAATTGACCCAATTGGGCGCTCCAGGGTTAACAACTTTCATCTTTTTCAGCAGGCTGAATCAGAACGTCCGACTCACTGTTCAAGATGTCGCTATCCAATGGAGCGGGTCAGTTCTGGTCAGCTTCAGCATCTTTTGCAAGAGTCAGAGCGCGTTGCCGAACGTTTAGGAAGCGTGTCGTTTTCAGGCTGGCAATGCCGAACCTGTTATCCCGAAACAGATACTTCTAATATTCATGTGCGAGCGTACATTTTATCGAGTCACTATCAGATCTGCCCGAATTGCCATGAATTAACTGTTGAGGAAACTTCCAGAACGACACAGTCTGCCACGTCCCACCATGCGGGTCAGCGCCAGATAACTAAGCGGTGTCACTGTTGCTCGTTTGTGGATGAGCGATGGATATCTATTCCTAGACTCGCTACGGTTAGTTCCAGTTCGTCCTCAAGCAGCAGTTGGAGTTCCACTGATAGTTCAAGCAGCAGTACCAGCAGCGATTTTGGCGGTGGCAGCAGTAGTGGTAGTGGTTCAGGTAACAGTTGGTAGTAAAGTTTCCTGGGTGTGCCTAATAAGGGAAGACAAAGTAACTAAAGTTGCGTCTCTCTGACTGATTCATAAGCGATTCATAAGCCGCATAGCAACCCGTCTGACGGAGAGGATCTTAGTGTGGTTGCAAAGGTGGCTTATAACCGCTCAGCCGATACCGTTAGGTAGTAGTTCAAATGAATGAATTAAAATACCTTGACCAAAGGTCGACATAGAACTTATGGTCACTCAGCTCTTCAAAATTATATCTGCTGACGAATATCAGCTACTGGAAGTCCTTGCGGTAGGGTGACCACTGTCTATACCTACTTTCTTACACTGACTACAATCACCTGTCCTTTGGCTACGATCGCCCAAACCTCTGATACCTGAAGCTTTAGATCTATCAAACGATCAGATGGTGCTGGCAAAACAACGATCGCACTATGGCAAGACTCAATCGGCTAGTATAGTTTTATTTGTTGCCACCAGTTCGATCGCTTAAAGCCGTGACCGAACTTTCCCGAACCTTATAATGCTTGGAAATACATAAGTGGCTGCACTTACAGAAGCTGGGCTGATTACTAGGTCTAAAGCCTCATTCGGCTTAAAGATTAACTTTGATGAGAGGGAGGGAGATCCTTCTCGCGTTTTTGTCGCTATGGCTGAGCTTATCAAAGTTTGCCAAGACATAGACAGAAGACTGGTCAGTTCTATTCAAGTAGATGTTGAACCTATCTTGCTTTTGGAGGATATCCAAAAAGGCTCTCTTATTGCTTGGATTAGAAGTACCTTTAAGTTCCCTCAGAATACTCCCAGTTTGGGCTTAGATTCTCATAAGCTTGAAGAATATCTGGGTGAAAGCAAGTTTGCTCTTATAGATTTTACAAGAAATAAAGCTGCATTAACTGATGTCGGCTTAACAGAAGTTCAGATGAAAATTTTTGGTATTCTATCAAAAAAGAAGCCAACACCTGAATTGCCTATTTACACACCTGTTCCGAAAAAAGACTTGCTTTTCGGCATTCAGAAAATGCAGTCAGCTGTTGCGTATTTAACAGAAGGTAAAGATGGTGTTGAATATATCGGTAGAGATAATAGTAAAACACCTTTTAATCTTGGTTTAGACATTACTCCAGGAGTCATTGAGGATATATTGACCAAAGAGACTCTTGCTAATGAGATCACAATGTTATTAAAAGTTAAAAAGCCTGATTATCTTGGCTCCTCCCAATGGGAGTTTAAGGATGAAAAAGGCTCAATTGATGTGAAAATTAATGACTTTGAATGGTTAGAAAGATTTAGAAATAGAGAGTTTGTCCTTGCTCCTGGAGATTCAGTATTAGCGATAGTAGGAGTTGTTTCGAAATATGATGTAGATAATAATCTAATCTCTACCAGGCATACATTATTAAAAGTTCTTGAGCTAAGAGCTGCAAACTTATCTAATGAACCGAAGCAAGGGAGATTAGATTCTTTTGAAGAGTATTAAAGGGTTAGCAATTACTTCTTGCCTGCGAATGAGATGCTAGTTTGTCTGCTTGAAGCTTTCCAGAGAATGATTTTCTGACGCGATTTTCTATAGGTAGCTCTGTGCAGTACTCCAGCATGATCTGCCCATCAAGCTGAAATGCAGATATTCGGGAAAACAGCGATCGACCCTCTAAGGGAGCGTTAGTTAAATTCTATGCTCCCTCACCACAGCTATGGCTCCTTCATACCAAGTGCTAGCGACTAAAGTTGACGTATTCTACAGATCCTTCAGGGTTAGCTTCTGAAACTGCTTGCGATTGACCATTCTCCGCTGACTTCACAGCTACAGGTGATGGCGAGGGTTTTTCCTCCGGGCGACGAGCGTTAATCAGGCTAATGGCGCGAGTGACGCTTTCGGGTAGGATGACGACCAACCCATTAAGCGAAGCAGCATCCAGAGCAGTGTGAATGGCAGTCACTTCGTCGAGAATAGTTTCGTACCGAGCATCTGGTTTTACTTGCACAATCCCTTCAGTAATCAAGCTGGCGGCATCTCCGCGTGGTCGACCCCGTGTGTCGTCATCTTCTTTGATGATGATGCGATCGAACATCTGTGCCGACAGCTTACCCAGAGTCACAAAGTCTTCGTCGCGGCGATCGCCCGGACCACCGACCACACCAATACGCTCACCAGGCCAGTTTTTCACAAAGCCGCCCAAGGCTTCGTAGCTGTGGGCGTTGTGAGCATAATCGACCAGCGCATGGTACCGACCGAGGTTGACCAGATTCATCCGTCCCGGTGTTTGCTCAGTCGAAGCCTGGAAGGTCATCAGCGCTTCACGAATGTCCTCAATACGGACACCCTGGGCGAAGGCTGCCAAACTTGCTGCTAGCGCATTGGCAATCATGAACGGCGCTCGCCCTGCCAAAGTCAAGGGCACATTCACCGCCTGCTCAATCCGCAGCGTCCAATCGCCTTTAAGAATGGACAAATAGCCATTTTCGTAAACAGCCGCCAGCCCCCCTTGCTGGGTGTGCGATCGAATCAGCGGACTATCAGGGTTCATGGAGAAGTAAGCGATTTGACCCTTAACCCGATCTGCCATCGCAGCAACCAGGGGATCATCCGCATTCAGCACCACGTAGCCGCCTGGGATCACCGTTTCAGCGACGACGCCTTTGACCTGTGCCATTTGTTCGATCGAGTTAATGTCGCCAAGACCCAGGTGATCGGCAGCGACATTTAGCACTACGCCGACATCACACGCTGTAAACGCCAGTCCAGAGCGGAGAATGCCACCTCTGGCGCTTTCAAGTACAGCGACTTCCACCGTTGGATCTTGCAAAATCAGTTGAGCGCTTTGGGGTCCCGTGTTGTCGCCAGGTTCCACCAAATAATCGCCAATGTAGGTGCCGTCGGTCGTGGTGTAGCCTACAACTTGCCCTGTTTGCTTGAAGATGTGAGCCGTCAAGCGCGTTGTAGTCGTCTTCCCATTTGTGCCTGTAAGCGCAATGATCGGCACACGACTGGGTGCACCGGGCGGAAACAGCATACTTAACACTGGCTCAGCCACGTTGCGGGGAATCCCTCGACTGGGGCTAACGTGCATCCGGAACCCAGGAGCGGCGTTGACTTCGACAATCACACCATCCACTTCGCGTAGGGGACGTGAAATATCGGGTGTGACGACATCGATTCCTGCAATATCTAGTCCGATAATTTTGGCAACGCGCTGTGCCAGCCAGATGTTTTCGGGGTGCATATCGTCGGTGCGATCAACCGCAATGCCGCCCGTGCTCAAATTAGCAGTCGCTCGCAGATAGAAAATTTCGCCCTCTGGCAGCACTGTCTCAAGGTCGTAGCCCTGTTGCTCTAATAGCTGCCAGGTCGTGCGATCGACCTCCAGTTTCGTCAAGACGTTTTCGTGCCCTTCACCCCGAAGCGGATCTTCATTCGTTTGGTCAATGAGTGCTTTGATCGTTGAGGAACCATCACCCACTACATGCGCTGGCACCCGTTCCGCTACTGCAACCACCTTACCGTTGATAACCAGTACACGGTGATCTCGTCCCTGATAAAAGCGCTCGACGATCACTTCCCTAGAAACTTCTTTGGCAGCGTCATAGGCGGCTTCTGCCTGTTCCCAGGACATGATGTTAATGGTGATCCCACGTCCATGATTGCCATCCAAAGGCTTGATCACGATCGGGTAGCCGCCGACATCCGCGATCGCCCCCTCCAGTTCATCCAAGTAGCCAATGACCGTACCGCGCGGCACTGGTACACCTGCTTCGCGCAAAATTTGCTTGGTGCCTTCTTTATCCGAGGCAAGCTCAACCGCCAGAATGCCCGTGCGATTGCTTAACGTTGCCTGAATCCGCTTCTGATGTACGCCATAGCCAAACTGAATCATGGCGCGGGCGCTCAGTTGCACCCAGGGAATGCCGCGCGCCTCTGCTTCTTTGATCAGCGTTTCGGTGCTGGGTCCCAGTGACGCTTCAGCCTGGAGCGATCGCAAGTCTTGCAAATCTTGCGCTAGCTCCTCTTGAGGGTAGTGTCCCGTTTCGATGATGCTTTGGCAAAGACGCACAGCCGCCCTGGCAGCATAGCGCCCCGCCTGTTCATCCTGATATTCAAAGACAACCTGATACGTGCCCAGGTCAGCCGTTTCGCGGGTGCGACCAAAGCCCACCACCATGCCTGCTAGCTCTTGTAGCTCCAAAGCCACATGTTCAACGATGTGCCCCATCATGGTGCCTTCACGGACACGGCTTAGAAAGCCACCCCGGCAACCTGGCGAACAAAAGTGCTCGACCAAACTAGGCAATGCCTCTGTCAGTCCTTCATAGAAGCCAGGAATTACATTGGAGGGCTTATCTGCAAGATCCTCCAGATCCAGACGCATGACAACGAGTTTTGGACGGCGAATGCTCCAATAGTTGGGACCGCGTAGCGTCTGTACTTTGAGTATTTTCATGACACTGATTCTTTAGGAGGAACGCCAAGGCTGGGCAACAAAATATCAGCTTTTAACTTTTGTTATCGCTAAAAAGACAACCAAAAGGAGCACTCTCTCAGTTTCAAACTCTTAAAACCCCTCAGACTGTTCACTGTAAACATTTCTAAGTCGAAAAGGTGGTTTGCCTCGTCCAGAATGTCCATGCTGTCAGGGATTACAAACTAAAGGCTAATGGTTGAAAAAGATACGTTCGTTGATTGCTTGTTTATAAAAGAACGCTTTAGCCTCACAGTACACCTTCTGTAAATTGAAGCCAGAGTCGCAGACTATTCCTGAGCCATACGATAGGCAGCAAACGATGGCACTCGTTTACGGAGGTCGTAGCGATCGCTGTGGCTCAAGATGTGTAAGCGCAGGTTGCCAATGCTAAGAGGGTCAGTCGCACCAACCTTTTCCTGATTAGTGTAGGACAGTTCTGCTGGGTCGAGAATGGTCACAGTACCTTTGCCAATCACTTGCAGCGTGCCATCGCCCTCAAACAGCGTGCAGGTATCTTCATCAATGCCGATACCCAGGCGATCGGGATACGCAGCGATCGCGCTCATCAAGCGAGCCATACGGTTGCGGTTGTGAAAGTGTTGATCCACGATGACTTCGGGAATAATGCCTAGCCCCGTTGTCATATCAACGAGCGATCGATTGGGCGATTCCCCGCTGCCTCCCCCAGCAATCATATAGTGACCCATGACCGCTGCGCCTGCACTGGTG
Source organism: Phormidium sp. FACHB-592 (assembly GCF_014695795.1). Classification (NCBI taxonomy): domain Bacteria; kingdom Bacillati; phylum Cyanobacteriota; class Cyanophyceae; order Oscillatoriales; family Oscillatoriaceae; genus Phormidium; species Phormidium sp. FACHB-592. The sequence goes on along the minus strand of NZ_JACJOZ010000075.1, from coordinate 173,940 downwards.
CCCGCCAGCGTGATTTCGCCTTTCTGCGCGCGTTGCTGTACTGTCCTCATGAGTGGCGTATCAGCCAGTAACCCACATAAGCGTAACTGGTCGCCCCCAGTCATAAAAACACCCGTGCAGTTTTCGACATAGCTCTGCATCAGGGCATCGTTACACTGTTCGCGATCGCGTATATCCAGCACCTCTATCCCTTTAGCGCCCATCTCGCCAAAAATAGTGAGGTAGCGTTCGCCAATAATGGCAGGTTCACGAGACGCAGATGGAATAATAGCAATACGAGCCTCTGCCGCCCCCGAGCGACCAAAGAAGTTGTGCAGAATCTCCTTCCCGTGAATTTTATCCTCTGCCCCTCCAATCACCATAATGGCAGTTTTCGTAGACTGGGGCATATTCTCTCCAAGGGGCTGAAAATCGACTTGTGACGCTACAACGTCAAATGTACTGGGAACGGGGGCAGTGGGAAACCAGCGCTCCCATAGTTTCATCACTGAGGTGTGGACGCTGCTATTGTTCATGTTGCCGCCTGACCGCTCATTGTCCTCATAATAGTGTTTGCTTGGCAAAAGCGATTAGACGGACTTGGATAAAGACGTTAGATACGATCGCGTAGTCCCTGCTTAACCTGCGCTTGCGGCATCAGGTTCTCCTAGGCATCATACGCTAGAGAATTGTAATGCTAGAGAGTTGTGACATAGGCTAACAGTGGGGATCGCTAGGCAACGCCGCCAAAGCTGTTACTAAGGTTAGACGTGGCTCTACGATCGCTCAAGCGTGTTAGGCTGTCGAGTGCTTTTAGTCTACAGTTCAACGCTCACAGTTTAAAGTTCAACCGGAATGCGCTTCGATCTTGTCACCTTGTTTCCCGACTTTTTTACCTCTCCTCTTGGTTCGGGCTTGCTAGGCAAAGCGCTGACCAGACAGATTGCGGCTGTTCACTGCACAAATCCACGCGACTTTACGAGCGATAAACACCATCGGGTAGACGATGAACCCTACGGTGGCGGTGTGGGGATGTTGATGAAGCCAGAACCGATCTTTGCAGCAGTGGAGTCGTTACCAGTTTTGCCGCGACGGGCAGTGCTTTTGATGACGCCTCAAGGTGAGCCGATGCACCAGGCAATGTTCCAGCAGTTGGCGATCGACCACGATCAGATCGTAATCATCTGTGGGCACTATGAAGGGGTGGATGAGCGCGTGCTGCATCTGGCAACGCGAGAAGTCTCTCTCGGTGATTTTGTGCTCACCTGTGGCGAGATCCCAGCGTTGGCATTGCTGAACGGTGTTATCCGCTTGCTGCCAGGTACGGTGGGCAAAGCAGAATCGCTGAAGGCAGAAAGCTTTGAGGATGGTTTGCTCGATTATCCGCAATACACACGTCCTTCTATCTTTCGGGAATGGGCAGTACCCGACGTGTTGCTTTCTGGTAATCACCAGGCGATCGCCCAGTGGCGCAAAAAGCAACAGCTTGAGCGTACCCGTGATCGTCGCCCTGACCTTTATGCCCAGTGGCTTGAAGCGCAGCCCAGTCAAGAATCATGACTGTCAGGGCAGCCTCAAGACTGATTGCTTAAAATAGTACGCAGGGTAGCTTTAACGTCAGAGGTCAGCTTTACAGCCGCAACTTCAATCTATGAGACACTCACAACTTCAGCGCTATTGTGCCATTGCTGTTGGAACACTGCTGGCAAGCACAATTACTTTGCACCCTTCCACTGATACAACCAACGCACGTTTGACCTTCGATGCTGAAGCCTCTGCCCGCAGCAGTGGTGGTCGCAGTGGTGGTGGCTCCTTCCGTTCGTCCCCATCGCGATCGTCTGGTTCAAGCTCATCCCCTTCACGATCGTCTGGTTCAAGCTCGTCCCCTTCACGATCGTCTGGTTCAAGCTCGTCCCCTTCACGATCGTCTGGATTCGATCGAAGCCCGTCCTACCAGCGTAACTATGGTGGCGGTGGCACTGTCATTGTGCCCGTGCCAGTCGGTCCTGGCGTCTATAATGACTCGTATCGCAACGATGGTTACCGTAGCGGTGGCTCTAGTAATGGGCAAGCCTCAACTGATGACTCCGGGCTTGGCTGGATTGTTGGACTCATCTTTCTGGGTGTTTCGGCAGCAGTCATCTTTGGTCTTGTGTTTCTGGTGGTGAAAGCCATGCGGGGCAGTGCTGGTGAGAACGAACGTGACAATGATATTGTCACCGTTAGCAAAATTCAGGTTGCACTGCTGGCAGTGGCAAGGGATATTCAGGCTGAGCTGACTGACCTCAGCCTGGAGGTTGATACTGACACACCAGAAGGACTGCTACAACTGGTTCAAGAAGCGTCTTTAGCGCTGTTGCGGATGCCAGAAAACTGGTCACACGTATTGGCAGACTCACAAACGGTTAAAAGTCGGGAGGAAGCAGAAGCCCTTTTCCAAAAAAGCTCGATCGCCGAACGTAGCAAGTTTAGTGTTGAGACGCTAACCAATGTAGGTGGCAGAGTCAACAAACGCGATGGGTTCAAGCCGAATCCAGATGAAGATCCAGCAGCATATATCGTGGTGACGTTATTAGTTGGCACAACCCACGATCAACAGCTTTTTGAACGGATTCGCACCGAGGCAGAGCTAACTAGTGCCTTAGAACAGTTAGCGTCACTGCCATCTGATAACCTCATGGCGTTTGAGTTGTTGTGGAGTCCACAAGAGTCATCTGATAGCCTCACCTACGACGAACTGCTCACGGAGTATACAGAGATGGTTCAGCTTTAGATTCACTGCATGAGCAAAGCAGGAACGGTTTGACACTAGGGCGATGCAAGGATTGTGGGAGAATGATTAGAGGGCGTCTGGTCTTGAGCAACCTAATGTTATGATCGTCTATCCTTCCATCGCATACTTCGTTAAAAACAAACGATTCAAACGCTTTCAAGTGGCATCTTTGTAGTCAGTCTTTTTGAGAATGGGGTTAAAAATAGGGTGCTATGGAACAAGATTTGCAAGCAATGTCAGACAGTGACGGCGCTGATGATTCAGAACTGACAAATGATATTGTGACAGTGAGTCGTCTTCAAGTAGCGCTGCGATCGCGGGCAAAACGCCTCCAGACAAAACTCTCCGACATTGCATTACGGGCAAATACTGCTACGGCAGAAGGGCTGTTTGAACTGTTGCAAGAGACAGCCAGTACACTGCTAGAAAATGCTGATTTCTGGACACATGTTTTAGCAGGGTCACAGACGGTAGATAGCCGCGAACAAGCAGAAGCGTTGTTTAATCAGTATTCAATCCAAGAGCGCAGTAAATTTAGTGCTGAGACTCTAACGAATGTCAATGGAGTTGTGAGCCAGAAAGCGCCCGTAGCACCCTCCTCTAGCGAACAGCCAGCTTATATCGTGGTGACGCTGCTGCTTGGTACAGCGGATGATGCGCCTCTTTTTAACGAGATTTATTCGACCTCCCTTCTGCGTGATGTGTTGGAAGATATTACCCTGCTGCGATCGCGCTTCCTGCTAGTCTTTGAACTCCTCTGGACACCACAAGACGTAACCGATAGCCTGACTGAAGCTGATCTAGCCTCCGACTATGCAGATCTGGTGCCCATTGCATAGCAGAAGCAGTCGGCATCTTGAGCGCTGTAGGTTCTCTTTAAGGCAATGCCTCAAGGTCGAGGCTTCAAAATTGGTGGCTCACAGTGCTGGTGTGCCGTTGATTGCTGCTTGTCCGCATATAATCAGAAAGCCGCTCACCGCAAGCTGATGACTAACATTCGGATTGGCAATGGATACGACATTCATCGTTTGGTTAGCGATCGCCCGCTTATCCTGGGGGGCGTGAGCATTGAGCATGAACTCGGGTTGTTAGGTCATAGCGATGCCGATGTGCTGACTCACGCCATCATGGATGCCATGCTCGGTGCCTTGAGCCTAGGCGATATTGGTCACTACTTTCCACCCACTGATCCTAAATGGGCAGGTGCGGACAGTGTGGCAATGCTAACCCAGGTCGATCGCTTGATTCAAGACAACGGTTGGACGATCGGCAATGTTGACTCCGTAATCGTGGCAGAGCGCCCGAAATTAAAGCCACATATTAAGGCGATGCGCGATCGCCTTGCAACAGCTCTGAACCTGCAACCCAATCAAGTTGGCATCAAAGCTACGACTAATGAAACTCTGGATGCAACTGGACGCGAAGAAGGCATTGCCGCTTATGCAGTTGTGCTGTTGGTGCAGCAGTGACAGGAAGTGATTAAGGTAGCTAATGGATGACTGCCTGCGACGATAAAGGCTTTCGTCAAATCTTCACTAAAAATTTATATGATAGCGCTCAACCTTGGCGGGGTAGATTAAGTTGCAGGTGTAGATCGAGGCTAGCTCCTTACGGCTAGATTGATAAACCCTATTGACCATCTGAAAGTGCTAGTTTAAGAAGTCTAATTTAGGGTTCTCTGCTTCCTTTAGTTGCAGAAACTCTGTTTAGTCCGGTTAAATGATCTTGTTTGCTGATTGCTTGGATGCACAAAAACCAATTGTCTTAATATCAAAGGGCGATCATTAAAGGGCGATTATATTTTGATTGAGCTTAAGCCTGTTTCTATTGAGCTAATTCTTTATCTTGCGCCTCCCCGTATGGTCATGCTCCTAGTGCTGTCTGTTTACTAATCATGCTTCACCTTTGGTCTGACACAACGTTTTAGTGCGGATCGTCCTGGTTTTTACGCTTACTGTCTCCTCGCTTTGGAAGCTACTTGTTATGACTGCTATTAACGCTTCTACTGGTTCTGCTGGATCGAAGCCTGACGCACCGACATCGATTCGGTTTGTCATCCAAGACGCACACAATCGAGGTGCAACAGCGTTATATCTTCAGCCAGGTCGCCCTCCGTTCTATCGAATGAGCGGGAAGTTACTTCCTCAGGAGCATCTTGCTCCGCTAGCACCAGAGCAGTTTCGGCACTACCTCCAAGAAGTGTTGACCCCCCAGCAGCTCAAGCATTACCTGGAAGTGCGTAAGCTTGATATGGATGTACGTATTCCTGGCTTTATGCAGGGTCGCATTAACTGTGGACCGACTGCCCAGGGTACTGAGGCAATGAGTCTCAACGCGATCGCGCTGGATGGTCCTGATCAAGCGGTGCAACGTCAGGGCACTGTGCAAGTCATGGTTGAAGATGCTTACAAACAACGTGCATCTGATATTCACCTCCAGGTCGGTGAGCCTGTGCGCTTCCGTATTCAGGGCAAGATGGTCAAGCAGGAGACGTACGGTAAAGTTACTTCGCGTCAGTTTGAAGAATTTTTGCAAGAAGTCTTGCTACCAGTCCAACAAGAGCAATTTAAGGAACGGCAAGAGCTGGACACTGCCATTCTTTATGATGGGATGGTGCGGTGTCGGGTCAATTGCTCTCAGTCGATTATGGGCGGCGCGATGGTGCTGCGGTTGATTTCGCTGGATGTGCCAACGCTGCGGAAGCTCGGATTGCCAGATATTTTGCGCGTGCTGGCAGAAGAGCGGCAAGGGTTGATTTTGGTGACAGGTTCGGTGAACTCTGGTAAATCTACCTCGCTGGCAGCAATGCTGCGCCATGTGAATGAAACGCTGCCCCGCAAAATTGTGACGATCGAAGACCCGATTGAGTACGTTCACACGTCCAATGAGTCGTTGGTGACACAACGCGAAGTAGGGCTGCACACTCAAGAATTTAAAGATGCATTGCGCGGCGCTCTACGGCAAGACCCAGACATCATTTTGATTGGTGAAATGCGCGATCGTGAAACGGTAGATACTGCCATTCGCGCCTCTCTTACAGGGCACCTTGTTTTGGGTACTCTGCATACAAAAGGTTCTGTCAACGCCTTCAAGCGCCTGCTCAACTTCTACTCTCCTGAAGAGCAAGAAACTGTGCGGATTCAGATTGTCGATGCCCTCCGTGCTGTAATCGCGCAAGCGTTAGTGCCGACTGTCCACGGTGGACGCACGGCTGCACTAGAAATCATGATCAACACGGATACTGTTCGAGACTATTTACAGAAGGGTGCTACCGACGAAATTTATCAGTTGATGGAAGAAGGTAAGGACGGTAGCCAAACGCTCAATCAGGCGCTTTTCGACCTTTATGAAGGTGGTGTCATTACGCCTCATGATGCACTTGCTGCCTCCCTCTTTCCAGATGATCTGAACTATATGCTGAAAAACTACACGCGCCGCTCGAGCCGATCGGGTCTCACGACCTCGGATTATTTCAATCACCAAATGACTTAGCTGCTTGAGTTCGCAGTATTCAACGTTCAGTTTGCCTCTGAGATACAAGCTACAGTACATTCCAGACTAACTACGCTGATGCTCGCTCGCTCAAACCACCGCTTACCGTTTATGCAAGATGAGAACTTCTAGCGTTAGTTAGTCTGGTCGTGAAGCACAACTTGAAGCGTAGGAATTGAAAGAAAAGTTGCGTTCTATGTTAGGTGTGAGGTCAACCGGAGGGGTTGAGCTAGAATAAAGTCAGCTAAATTTCTTCCCTACTAAACCGTTTTGACCTCGATTACGATCGTCTGTAGCCACCTTCTCTCTTGGTATGAATTCTCTCGGTGCAAACTAGGAGCTTCTCACCCGCATGCGTGAATCCGATCGCAACCTGGATTCCCCCATAGCAGCAGGTGCAAAGCATCTGAAGCCTATTAAGCAGCCTGCTAAGCTGACTTCAGATGACGCATCATTGGTTGCCCTTCCTAGTGTTCATCGCCCTTCTCTGCCTGAGCGCCCAGCGTCAGCACGCCCGCTACCTCATCCCAGCGATGCATGTGGCGCTGCCTCAAATCTTCTAGCTGCAGGAGTTGCGGGTTTAGATCAAGAGGTTTCAGAACGATCAGTTTTACGCGAGCGCATTCTTACCTGGTTGCAAAAGAATGTGCCGAACAGTCGCCTGCAGCACATTTTGCGGGTTGAGCAGATGTCAGCCGAGTTAGCTAAACGGCATCAGGTTGATGTTGCTCAGGCGGCTTTAGCAGGCTTAACGCATGATTTGGCAAAGTTCTTTAAGCCGCAGCGTCTGCTCCAGATGGCACAAGCGGAGGGTCTAACGCTCGATCCCGTAGAGCTAGCCAATCCACATTTGCTTCATGCTGCGGTCGGGGCGATCGTCGCTAGAGATGAATTTGGCATTGGCGATGACGCAGTGCTGGACGCGATTCGCCATCACACGCTGGGTTGCCCCGGCATGAGTGCGTTAAGCTGTATCGTTTTTCTAGCCGATAGTCTGGAACCAGGGCGGGGCGATAGTCTGGAGCTAGAAGCCTTACGCCGTCTTAGCCAGCAAGATCTCCATCATGCCGTTTGGCAAACCTGCGACGAGTCCCTGCGTCACTTGCTAGCTCGTTCTCAACAAATTCATCCTCGTATGGTGCTAACCCGCAACTGGGCGTTGGCACTGACTGACAAAAAGCCATTTGACAAGAAGTTGCCTGTCTCGCGCACACCTTAATTGTTCCGGGCTGGGGCTGTTGGAAGGCTCGTTCTCACCCACTACTTGACGCCTAAAACTACTTTATAGAACTGGAGACTAAATGCCAAATTACGCTCAAGAATCTTCCTTAGATGCTGCTGTAACAACCGTTGTTGACGCTGCAACGATCGCTCAAGATCCAAGCCTGCAACTCGCGATCGCGGCTGCTAGTGCTGCTGATGATCGCAAAGGTGCCGATATTACGCTTCTACGAGTGGCACATATTTCCACGCTGGCAGATTATTTTGTCATCGTGACGGGCTTCTCGAAGGCACAAGTACGGGCGATCGCGGGTTCCATTAAGGACAAGGTTGAAGAGGAATTGCATCGCCTTCCCACTCGTACAGAAGGGCAGTCAGAAGGAAGCTGGACGCTGCAAGATTATGGTGATGTCATTGTCCATATTTTGATGCCGCAAGAGCGGGAATTTTATAACCTTGAGGCGTTTTGGGGGCATGCAGAGCGAGTGGACTTTGCTGCGATCGACCAGTGGGCACATGTTTCTCCCTCCGTCTAAGTTGGGTAGCTTCAGTAGTGCTAGAAAGGGTAGAGGGGTTGTCCCAAGATAGAGACAATCCTTCTATGCCAAAAAGTATCTTTCACAGTACCCAACTTTTAATCTGTCTCGCGCGACGCCCTTAGCTGGACAGACACCAGTACTAACGTTGCTCCAAGCAGCAGCGTGGCGGCAGCGGCAGCATAACCGAAGTCAAACTGAGCGAATGCCTGCTCGTAGATGTAATACACCAGCAGGTTTGTGGCGTTGAGTGGTCCGCCACCCGTGATGACGTAGACTGGCTCAAAGCTTCGCAGGGTGAAGATGGCTGTCGTTACTGCGGCAAAGATTAGCGTGGGTTGCAGCCCCGGCAATGTAATGTACCAAAACTGCTGCCAGGCGTTGGCTCCATCTAGCGTGGCAGCCTCGTAGCGGCTGATAGGAATGGTTTGCAGCCCTGCTAGAAAGACTACCAGATTGAAGCCGATTTGCTTCCAGATGCTTAACAAGATCAGCACAGGCATTGCCCAGACAGTGCTGCTCAACCAGGGAATGGGGTCGATACCAAGTAATGCCAGCCATTGATTGACCGGTCCCTCTGTTTGAAACAGCCATCGCCATCCCAGACCGACCGCAACGAGCGAGGTAATCGACGGCAAAAAGTATGCCACTCGTAAGAGATCGCGCAGGACGATCGCTCGATCGAGCAATACTGCCAGACCCAGCGGCAGCAGCAAGCTAGGAAGCACAGTGGCGACGGTAAAAACGATCGTATTGCCCACGACTTGCCAAAAATCGGGAGTCAGAAACAAGCGCCAATAGTTTTGTAAGCCAACCCAGTGAACGCCAGCCCTGGTAAAGCTGCCTGCGGTAAAGCTGAGGTAACACAGGTAGGCGATCGGATACAGCACGAAGATTCCCAACAGCAGTAGGGCAGGCGCTAGAAAAAGCCAGGCAATGACTGTCTCATTATCAAAATCTAAGAAGGCGTTGCGGGATAGCTTCTGGTGGGTCATCTCACGGTGCAATGAGAACGATAGTGATGGCATCTGTTGAAGCGTAGGCTTGCAGGACGATCGCTTCAAGTTTGGCTCAGAGATTGTAAAGTTGGCTGGTAGTTCGTTGGGCAGTTTATGCAGCTAAAAGAGGTACTCCTAATGCTTGTAAATTAATTGTTTCTACATTGCGAGAATAGTTATCTAGGGTAATGACAACCACTTTGCCATCACTGTCATAGTCCAAAATCAAATCATCAGTGATGGTATCTGTTGCAGCGATCGGCTTTATTGTTAGCTCGATCGCTAGCGTATCTGTTTCAGAAAAATACTGGATTTTCATTAGGGTTCTTCACCTCGCTGCTGTCGCTTGTAAAAGTTACGGTCCAAAAAGGCGTTATGGATAGTTAGCTGAATTGTGTCGGTGCCCAGGGACCAACGATCGCCTCTCCCCGCTTTTCTTTTGCGGCTAGTTCTAAGTTTAACGTCAGCAGTTTTTCGAGCAGATCATCGTCTGGGCTGAAGCCGTAGGCTTGCAGGACGAGGGCATCGAGTTTGGCGTGGAGTTTGTGGAGTTGGCTGGTGGGTTCGTGGAAGTATTCGTTGTAAAGCTTAGTGATGCCCCACTGTTTTTTCTCCATTTGGGTGCTGCGGTAGTCGTGGAGTTCGAGGGCGGTGGTGCGGATGGTGGTGATGAGTCTGACGACTGGGGTTTGGGGAAAGGGGAAGGTTTCAAAGCAGGTGCTTGGAGTATACGCTGTTCTATCTTCAAGAGTAGATTTCTGAGCTTCCATCCATGTTCTGTGAACGATAGATAGTAAAACGCCTAGTACATAGAAATCATCAGAAGCAAAAGTAACCGTTTTTTCTCCTGCAAGCCAATCGACAGAAATAACGAGAGGCATTGCCCACTTAGAAACTCGTGGAACTGCAAAACAGTGGCTCAGTGTTGAAAGTGCTGTCCGCATTGGTTGATTAGTACGTTTAAACTTCCACCACGTATCTCTCAGCAATTGCACACGATTTTTGCCTCGTTCTGGTTTGACTGTAGCTTTGACGTGCTGAAAAGGTAGTTTATAGTCGCTGGCATCTTCAACAGACATCTCATTGAAATCAATCACCCAACGTTCGGGCAGTCCATGAGGATTTTGTGCCAAGTTTGCACCCATCGAAAACAGTTTGAGGACTTCTTGATTTCGAGAATCAGCTTTTAACCAATCTTGTACTTGTTCATTAGTGACTAAAAAACCCATACCGTTGGGTTCTACACCTCTAAAGCTCTTATTTGCATTGGCTTTAAGCGGTTTAGCAGCAGAAACATTCGTTGTAGATTTGAGCGATGAGCTAATAAAACCGACTTTCTGATTATCTAAATAAAACGCTCCGGTGTTCCTGCGGCTCCAGTTAATAATACTGACATGGACAGCCGCTTCTCCTGTCCAGGGTTGAGTAGAAATTGCGTCGTGTATGAATCCACCGTTATCAGTAACGTAATCTAACGCGGCTGCTTTGCTTTTGCCTTGACTAATTGAGTTGGTAGCAACCAGACCAGCTCTGCCATTCTCATCAAGTCGCTCATGCGCTAGTCGAAACCAATAGCTTGCAAAGTCAATCTGCTGATTTTCAATTGCTGAAAACTTTTCAAAGACTCGCTCAACGTAATCATCTCCCCGCTCCTTTCGCATTCTTGCACCACCTAAAAATGGTGGATTCCCAATAATTGCGTCTGCTTTTACCCACTCGGTAAACAGCGCATCTTTGCAAACAATATTGGCATCCAGCGTGTCTAACGGTAGGGCGGGTTGGTCGTGAATATCGCAGAGGTCGATCGCCACTTTGCGGGCAATCATCAGCGTCACTCGTGCCAGCTCCACCGCAAACGCATTTGTGTCCATGCCGTAGAACTGCTGCGGGGTGACAAAGCCAATGCTCATCTGTCCATGTTCGCTCTTTGCCTTTGGATCGGCATCAATCTTGTCTTGCAGTACGCGCTCCAGTCGTTTTAGTTCGAGATACGCCATGTAAAGGAAGTTGCCCGACCCACACGCCGGATCAAGCACTTTGTAGTCTTGCAATTCCATCCGTAGTGAGTAGAGTTCCGCTAACTTTGTTGTCTGCGCGATCTTTTCTTCCCAATAGCGCGTGATGGTGGGGCGAACAATCTTGAGAATGTCTTCTTCCGAGGTGAAATGAATGCCGTGGGCATGACGTTCTTTGCTGTCGCTTTTGCCGATCGCCGACTCAAAGATGTTGCCAAAGATGGATGGGCGCACTGCTTTCCAGTCTTGTGATGCGGCTGCTTCCAGTAGCTCTAGTTCTTTCCCGGTCAGTTCTAGCGGCTGCACCTCCCGAAACAAGCCACCGTTGAAATAGTCCACACCCTGATAGCGTCCTGCGGGAGCAATGCCGGGTCGATTCATCTCCTGAAACAGGTTGCCTAGAATATCGTAGGTGTTTGAGGATTTGCCCTGGCGAGTACGGTCTAAACACTCGCGCACCAGACTAATAAAGAGATCCTTTGGCAACAGATCTCGATCTTCCGCAAACATTGCCAGCACGCATTGCAGCACAAACCGCTGTGCCGTCTTCGGATCAACCGCATCGCGCGATCGTTTCGTCAGCATCGTCAGCAATTCGCCCATGCGTCCGGCTGCTTTCTCCGTCACCGACACCAGATTGTTGTTAAAGATAGGCGCACGATCCAGTTCTGGATTCATGAACGTGAACGCCCCAATGCGATCGGGCAAATGTGCTAACGCAATCTTCTCGATCGGTTCCTCGGACTGCTTACGAAAGTCGTAAAGCCAAAACTCATCAAAATTGCACAGCATCACATAGCTGGGGCACTGCAACTGCATCCAGTAGGTGACGGCTTGCGCGTAATGCTTGTTGAGGTCTTCACCCCGCTTCTTCATCTCAATCAGCAAATGAGGCTGCTATGCCAGATCGGCAAAGCCCGTATTGCCTTTTTTGCTGCCCTTTTTTACCCGTTGCTCTAGCGTTGCCCCCGCTTCTTTTACGCCTTCATGTCCAAACGCCTGAAAGAAGCGATCGAGAAAGTTTTGCGACTCGCCTTTTTCATCGCCTTTAAGATGCTGCTGGCAGTACTGAACAAATTTTTGGAGGCTTGCAGTTGTAGCTGGCATGAGGGGCGTTCAAAGTGAGATTAATGGAGGGGAGCGATCGATCAACACATGATAAGGAATGGAAATTAAATAAGTTCGATCTTTGGTAGGGGCGGGTTTTGCTGTCAAATCATTGCAGGATGCAGTTTGGTCTGCTAAACCCGCCCGTACAGTTTGCGGATTTATTAAATTCCCGATCCTAAGCGCTCAGTGTTCCCACCTTAACCTTCAACCTACAGGCTCTAGCCGAGATACCTAACGTCTGTATCTGGCTTAACCAGCACAATCAGGGCTATTCAAAGAAGTTAGGGATCTATTTCGAGCTTTTTGCTCGATCGTTGCAGTTCAGAACTCGAAGCGCCGAGCTTTTTACTCCAAGCACCGAGCTTTTTGCTCGATCGTTGCAGTTCCGAACTCGAAGCGCCGAGCTTTTTACTCGAAGCACCGAGCTTTTTACTCGAAGTGCCGACCTTTTTGCTCGACGATTGCAGTTCCGAACTCAAAGCACCGAGCTTTTTACTCGAAGCACCGAGCTTTTTGCTCGATCGTTGCAGTTCCGAACTCGAAGCGCCGAGCTTTTTACTCGAAGTGCCGAGCTTTTTGCTCCAATGGTCAGATTCAGACAGGTTAGAAACCGAGTTTCTGGAGCGCAAGCGATCGCCATCGCAAGGCAACTTGAGGGAGAAACCCGGTTTCTGGAGCGTGACCTTAGACGTTTGCAGCTTGTGGCTTTGGCTTGCGTGTCTTGCGGGCAAAACGCTGACCTAATTCTTCCACCAGCCCTTCTAAGCCAGCATCCTGTCCACTTGCCTTCGCGTAGCTGTAGACCTGCAACGCGGCTGCCATCGCCTCACTACCGGCTGCCGTGGTCGTATCATCGACCAGTTCTTGCAGTTGTGCCAGCGCTACCACGATCGGGTACATTGCTTCAAATAGCTGCACATCCTTCCGCATTTCCTCCAGGTCAAACGAGCGTGGCAAAAAATCTGGGTTCTGCGTGGCAACCTCTAGCGCCTTGCTTACAAACGCGCGACTCTTATCGCCCATTTTGGGCAGTGCTTTACACTCCTCGGCTGTGAGATCAATCAAGAACGGTAGTCTGGTTTTAATAGTGGTAATGGCATCCATCACGGCTTCGCGATCGGTTTGGGTCAGCGCAGCACTAATGCGGTTGGTCATCGGTCTTTTTCTCTCAAAGATTTGACGTGTTTAGAGTGCCCACGCGACCCGCAGGGATATAACAGTCAGCGGTGCGGTGCTCCATTGCCAAACTGACGGCAAACCTTAAGAAATCTATTAGCATTCAACCTCTGGTCAGTAGCCAGCAAAACAATAGACCAGGGTTTTTGGATGCTACTCTCCGTTTTTACATCCAGTACCATTAGTATGATTAAGTCGCTCGCTAGCGTGATGGTGTAGCCTGTGCATAGCTGTGGATCGCACTCGGAGTCTTGCACTCAGACAATGCCAACTCGACCAAAAACCGATCAGGAGTAACCAATGGCAACGAACCTACTCGAGCAACTGCGGGAGATGACGGTTGTCGTCGCGGATACGGGCGATATTCAGGCGATCGAAACCTTCAAGCCACGCGATGCCACCACCAACCCCTCACTGATTACGGCAGCGGCGCAGATGCCCCAGTATCAGGAAATTGTGGATGAAACCTTACTGCGGGCAAAGCGGGATGCGGGTGCCGATGCCCCTAACGAAACGATTTTAACCCTGGCGTTTGATCGCCTCGCCGTTGCCTTTGGTCTCCGCATTCTCAAAATCATTCCCGGTCGCGTATCAACCGAAGTGGATGCACGGCTCTCCTACGATACCGAAGCGACGATCGCTAAAGGTCGTGACCTGATTGCTCAATACGAAGCAGCAGGCGTATCGCGCGATCGCGTGTTGATTAAAATCGCGTCTACCTGGGAAGGCATCAAAGCGGCTGAAACGCTCGAAAAAGAAGGCATCCACTGCAATCTCACGCTATTGTTTGGCATCCATCAGGCAATCGCTTGCGCTGACGCGGGGATCACTCTCATCTCGCCGTTTGTCGGACGCATTCTTGATTGGTACAAAGCCAACACTGGCAAAGACTATGCCGCGACTGAAGATCCTGGCGTGTTGTCTGTAACCCAGATCTATAATTACTACAAAAAGTTTGGCTATAAAACTGAAGTCATGGGAGCCAGCTTCCGCAACCTTGGCGAAATTACCGAACTGGCAGGCTGCGATTTGCTCACCATCTCGCCCGCTCTGCTTAAAGAGCTACAAACGACTGAAGCGGAACTGTCCCGTAAGCTTGATCCTGCTAAAGCGGCTGGCTTAGAACTGGAAAAGCTCACGATCGACAAAGCCACCTTTGACCAGCTCCACGCTGAAGACTCAATGGCAACGCAAAAGCTAGACGAGGGCATCACAGGCTTTACCAAAGCACTAGTCGCCCTCGAAAAACTGCTCGAAAAGCGGCTGGCAGCGCTGGAGGGCGAAGAATTTGTGTTGCACGCGGCTGAAGATATCTTCCACGCCTATGATCTCGATGGGGATGGCTTCATCACCCGCGAAGAATGGATGGGCACGGATGCCGTTTTCGACGCGATCGATATCAACCACGACGGCAAGATTACACCAGCAGAAATGGGCGCAGGGCTGGGAGCCGCGTTCCACCTGGCTGAAGCGTAAATTTTGAAGGAATTCACAACTATGCAGACTGTACCGAATCAACCGATCGAGTGCGTGCCAACCGTCGTCGTCGAGGACGATCGCACCGGACTCAGCGTCGAAACGCTCAAACGCGCTTTTCAAGACAATCTGTTCTACATTCAGGGCAAGTTCGCCAACATTGCCACCCAAAACGATTACTACATGGCGCTGGCATACACCGTGCGCGATCGGCTGCTGCGACGCTGGCTTACCACTGCCGAAACTCATACCCATCAAGGCGTACGCACCGTTGCCTACCTCTCTGCCGAGTTTCTTATGGGTCCCCACCTGGGCAATAACCTGATTAGCCTGGGCATCTACGACGAAGCCAAGCAAGCAATTACCGAGCTCGGTCTTGATTTTGACGCGCTGCTCCAGCAAGAGGAAGAGCCTGGACTGGGCAACGGTGGCTTAGGACGGTTGGCGGCGTGCTACCTCGACTCCATGGCATCGCTCGATATTCCCTCGATCGGCTATGGCATTCGGTACGAGTTTGGCATCTTTGACCAGGACATCCGCGACGGTTGGCAGATCGAAAGCACCGACAAATGGCTGCGCTACGGCAATCCCTGGGAAATTTCTCGTCCCGAATGGGCAGTCGAAGTGAAGCTGGGCGGTCATACCGAACGCTACACCGACGAAAATGGACGCAATCGTACCCGCTGGATTCCCCACGAAGTCGTAATGGGCATTCCCTACGACACGCCAATTCTGGGCTACAAAACCAACACTGCCACTACCCTCCGTCTCTGGAGCGCCGCCGCCGCCGAATCGTTTGACTTCGCCGCCTTCAACTCTGGCGATTATTTCCGCGCGGTGCAGCAGAAAACCGTTTCCGAAACGCTCACGAAAGTCCTCTACCCTAACGACGAATCGGCTCAGGGTAAGAAGCTACGCCTTGCCCAGCAGATCTTCTTCGTGTCCTGTTCGCTGCAAGACATGATGTTGATCCTCATTCGTCAAGGCATTCCGCTGGAGCAATTCCATGAGAAGTTTGCGGTGCAGTTGAATGATACGCACCCTGCGATCGCCGTTGCCGAACTCATGCGCCTGCTCATGGACGAACACGGCATTGAGTGGGATACTGCATGGCGCATCACGCAAAAGACGCTCTCTTACACCAACCACACGCTGCTGCCAGAAGCATTAGAGCGCTGGGGCATGGGGCTGTTTAGCACTCTCCTGCCGCGCCATCTGGAGATCATCTACGAAATCAACAGCCAGTTTCTAGACGACATTCGCCGTAAGTTTCCCAATGACGACGCGCGCCTGAGCCGGATGTCGCTGATTGATGAAGCAGGCGAACGCTACGTCCGTATGGCGCATCTGGCATGTGTGGGCAGTCATGCCATCAATGGAGTCGCTGCTCTGCATAGTGAACTCCTTAAGCAGGACGTGCTGCGCGACTTCTACGAACTCTATCCCGAAAAATTTAGCAACAAGACGAACGGAGTCACGCCACGCCGCTTTATGGTGTTGAGCAATCCTCGTCTCACCAACCTCATCACCAGCAAAATTGGCGATGGCTGGATCAAACACCTCGATGACCTTCGCAAGCTCGAAGCGTTTGTTGAGGATGCTGATTTTCGCCAGCAGTGGCGAGACATCAAATTGGCGATTAAGCAAGACCTCGCCACTTACATTAAGCAGGTCAACGGCATTGATGTTGATCCCACGTCGCTTTTCGACATCCAGGCAAAGCGGATTCATGAGTACAAGCGCCAGCATTTAGATGTGCTGCATATCATCACCCTCTATAACCGCATTAAAGCGAACCCAGATGTCCACATTACGCCTCGCACCTTTATTTTTGGTGGCAAGGCGGCTCCTGGCTACTTTATGGCAAAGCTGATCATCAAGCTCATCAACTCCGTAGGGGATGTGGTGAACAACGATCCTGATGTGCGCGATCGCCTCAAAGTTGTTTTCCTGAAAGACTACAACGTGAAGTTTGCCCAGCGGGTGTATCCTGCTGCTGACCTGTCTGAGCAGATTTCGCTGGCAGGCAAGGAAGCCTCTGGCACGGGGAACATGAAATTCTCCATGAACGGGTCATTGACGATCGGTACGCTAGACGGTGCCAATGTGGAGATCCGCGATGAAGTAGGAGCCGAAAACTTCTTCTTGTTTGGTCTCACCACACCCGAAGTCTACGAGCTAAAAGCCAAAGGCTACAACCCTTACCACTACTACGAAAGCAACCCAGCGCTCAAAGCGGTGATCGATCGCATTGCCTCTGGTGGCTTCTCTAACGGCGATACCAACTTGTTCAATCCGTTGGTCAGCACTCTGCTTTACAAAGATGACTACCTGCTGCTGGCAGATTACCAGTCCTACATCGACTGCCAAGATCGCGTTAGTCAGACATACCTCGATCAAGAGTATTGGACACGGCTCTCCATTCTCAACTCGGCGCGGATGGGCAAATTTTCGTCCGATCGCTCGATTCGCGAATACTGTGAAGACATCTGGTACGTCAAACCCGTCGCGGTCGAACTCAAAGAGTATGTTCAGGCAGGAACCGGCTTGGCTTAGGCGATCGCTCTGCCCCAAAAGCAGAGTTTTGAGTTCTGAGTTTTGTCGTTGTCAACAGTGAACCGTCAGCAGTAAACAGTTCCTTAGCGCCTGATGTAAGACGATTGAGTCACTGAACACTGCCATGGAATGACGAAGGATTACCTTCTGCCCTTTGCCTTCTGCCTCCTGCCTTCCCTCCTCTGCCCTCTGCCCCCTGCCTTCTCCCCCCTTACCTCCCGATGGAAACAAAAGATCCGCATTTTCTAGTCGATCACCAGTCCGTCGCGTCTCTCGTCACGCAACTCCATGAGTATTTCAAAAATTCTCATTCTCACTATGAGGTTGAGCGGAGTACGCTCATGAGCAAGCTGCACGACGTTGAAGGCGACGTTGAGCAAACGTTACTACAAGAAATCCGCAAGCTAGAAGCCGAAATTTCGCTCTTCGGTGTTTTGAGTGATTCGCTGTCGATCGCCGATCGCGTCCTCCATGCTCGCACCGTCATGAATGAGTTGGGACTCGACAACCCCATTTATCGAATGCACTACGACGAGGACAGCAAGCAAGCCTCATGACCCTAACCCTTTATTTTGTGCGGCATGGTGAAACCACCTATAGTCGCTCTGGTGGCTATTGTGGCGATCTAGATGCAGAACTCACAGAAAATGGCTTCAAAATGGCAGAGGCGTTTGCTGCTGCCCATAAAACCATCGACTGGGCTGCCGTCTACGTTAGCCCCATGAAACGCACGATCGCGACTGCAAAACCCCTTTGCGACGCGATCGGGCTGGAAATGCAGTTGCGCGATGGACTCAAAGAAATTCGCTACGGCGAATGGGAAGGGCTGACGCAAGAGCATGTCAAAGAACACTACGCCGACGACTATATTCACTGGCTGGCTGAACCCGCTTGGAACGCGCCCACTGGCGGCGAAACCTCTGTGCAAATCGCCAGTCGTGCCTCATTGGTAGTCGCTGAAATTGAGCAAAAACACAAGACTGGTAACGTACTGGTCGTGTCACATAAAGCCACCATTCGCATTATCTTGTGCAGCCTGTTAGGGATTGATCTAGGGCGCTACCGCGATCGCATCAATACCCTTGCCGGTTCCATTAGCGTTGTCAAATTTCGTGAACATGGTCCACTTCTGGAAGTCCTGGGCGATCGCTCCTACATGGATGAAGCGCTACGGACGTTAGAAGGCACTTGAGCGAAGGCAAGCGGTGACAACAAAATAATCAGACAATCGCTCAGTGCTGATACATTGGTACTAGGGTGATTTTTGCTTGTTCAGTTAACTGTTAGAACGATCACATACTCTCCACATCTAGCGTCAATTCTTACAAAAAAGCCTAGCCGTAGCGCCTGCAATCGAGTAACCTTATTGGATTCGCGTGATGCTTGAGTAATAGTATGTCCTTTGTTGGTCTGCACATTCATAGTGACTACAGCCTGCTTGATGGAGCCAGTCAGTTGCCGGAACTGGTCGATCGCGCCGTTGAGCTAGGGATGAAAGCGATCGCCCTGACGGATCACGGGGTCATGTATGGGGCGATCGAACTGCTAAAGGTGTGCAAGGGCAAAGGCGTGAAGCCCATCATCGGCAACGAGATGTACATCATGAATAGTGATGTCACTAAGCAGGAGCGTCGCCCCAAGTATCACCAGATTGTGCTGGCAAAGAACGACATCGGCTACAAAAATCTGGTCAAACTCACGACTCTTTCCCACCTCAAAGGCTTTCAAGGTAAGGGGCTGTTTGCCCGCCCCTGCATCAACAAAGAGATGCTGGAGGAGTATCACGAAGGGCTGATCGTCACGAGCGCGTGTTTGGGTGGCGAAGTGCCTCAGGCGATTCTTCAGGGCAGACCGGAAATTGCGCGGCGAGTGGCACAGTGGTACAAAGATCGGTTTGGCGACGATTACTACCTCGAAATCCAGGACCACGGGTCGCAGGAAGACCGCATCGTGAACGTCGAACTGGTCAACATTGCCCGTGAACTCGACATTCAAATTATTGCCACTAACGATTCGCACTACATCTCTTGCTTCGACGTAGAGGCGCATGATGCGCTGCTGTGCATCCAAACTGGCAAGCTGATCTCCGAAGACAAGCGGCTGCGCTACAGCGGTACTGAATATCTCAAATCCGCTGAGGAAATGCGCTCGCTCTTTCAGGATCATTTGACGGAAGACGTGATTGACGAGGCGATCGCCACCACCCTCGAAGTTGCCGACAAAATTGAGGAGTACCACATTCTGGGCGAACCCCGGATTGCCGACTATCCCATCCCTGAAGGGTTTGATACAGCCGATGCCTATTTTGAGCACGTCGCTTGGGCGGGCTTGCTTGAACGGTTCAAATGCCACTCGCGGGAGGAGATTAAGCCGGTCTACCGCGATCGAATGGACTACGAACTCAAGATGATGCAACAGATGGGGTTTGCTACCTACTTCCTCGTCGTGTGGGACTACATCAAATACGCTAGAGACAACCGGATTCCTGTCGGTCCGGGGCGTGGTTCGGCAGCAGGTTCCCTCGTTGCTTATGCGATGAGCATTACCAATATTGACCCGGTGCATCACGGCTTGCTGTTCGAGCGCTTCCTGAATCCCGAACGGAAGTCCATGCCTGATATTGATACGGACTTTTGCATCGATCGCCGGGAAGAAGTCATCCAGTACGTCACCGAAAAGTACGGCACCGAGCGGGTTGCTCAGATCATTACCTACAACCGCATGACCTCCAAAGCGGTGCTGAAAGACACAGCGCGGGTGCTCAACATTCCCTACGGCGATGCCGATAAGATGGCGAAGATGATCCCCGTGGTGCGTGGTAAGCCGACCAAGCTGAAGGTGATGATTTCGGCAGAAACGCCTGCACCAGAATTTAAAGAGCGGTACGACAAAGATCCGATCGTGCGCCAGTGGATTGATACTGCCATCCGCATCGAAGGGACGAACAAGAGCGTCGGCATCCATGCGGCTGGAGTCGTGATTTCAGCGCAACCGCTGGATGAACTGGTGCCGCTTCAGCGCAACGCTGACGGTGCTGTCTTCACCCAGTACTACATGGAAGACATTGAATCCCTGGGACTTCTAAAAATGGACTTCCTGGGACTCAAGAACCTGACCATGATTCAAAAAACGGTTGATCTAATCGAGCAGACAAAGCAAGAGACGATCGACATGGATGGTCTGCCGCTGGATAACCCCGAAGTCTACAAACTCCTGGCACGGGGCGAGCTGGAAGGAGTCTTCCAGCTAGAATCCTCCGGAATGCGCCAGATTGTTCGCGACCTCAAACCCGACAGTCTGGAAGATATTTCCTCTGTGCTTGCCCTGTATCGTCCTGGACCACTGGATGCTGGACTGATCCCCAAATTTATCAACCGCAAACACGGACGGGAGCAAATCGACTATCCCCACGAGATTCTTACCTCCATCCTGAGCGAAACCTACGGCATCATGGTCTATCAGGAGCAGATCATGAAAATCGCGCAGGACATGGGCGGCTATTCCCTCGGTCAAGCCGATCTGCTGCGTCGGGCAATGGGTAAGAAAAAGAAAGCCGAGATGGAAAAGCACCAGGAGATGTTTGTCGCAGGTGCTCAAAAGAATGGCGTGAAGGCAAAAGTTGCCTCTGATTTGTTCGAGCAAATGGTGATGTTTGCCGAGTATTGCTTCAACAAATCGCACTCTACGGCGTATGGGTATGTGACGTATCAAACGGCGTATCTCAAAGCCAACTATCCGATCGAATACATGGCAGCGCTGCTGACCACCAACAGTGGCGATCAGGATAAAGTGCAGCGGTATATTGCCTCCTGCATGGCGATGGGTATTCGCGTAGAACCACCAGACGTAAACCGCTCGGGCGTAGACTTTACGCCACTGGCAGACCGCATTCTCTTTGGGCTGGGCGGTGTGAGAAACGTAGGCATGGGACCGATCGAGTCTCTTCTCTCTGCCCGTGATCAAGATGGACCCTTCAAATCATTGGCGGATCTGTGCGATCGCGTTGATTCTCGTACCGTTAACCGTCGCGCCCTAGAAGCTTTGATCTACTGCGGAGCCTTCGACACGATCGAACCCAACCGACAGCAGTTGATCAAAGATCTGGATCTGGTCATTGATTGGGCACAGTCGCGCGCGAAAGATCGAGCCAGCGGACAGGGCAACCTGTTTGATTTGTTCGGTGGTGGTACAGCAGTCAAAGAAGCACCTGCCAGTTTTACGTTGGCTCCCAAAGCGCCACCCACACCCGATTTTCCTCAACAAGAAAAGCTGCGGCTAGAAAAAGAAATTCTCGGCTTCTATATTTCTGATCACCCGCTTAAAGCGCTGCGGG
Source organism: Phormidium sp. FACHB-592 (assembly GCF_014695795.1). Classification (NCBI taxonomy): domain Bacteria; kingdom Bacillati; phylum Cyanobacteriota; class Cyanophyceae; order Oscillatoriales; family Oscillatoriaceae; genus Phormidium; species Phormidium sp. FACHB-592. The sequence continues at coordinate 152,275 of NZ_JACJOZ010000075.1, read as the reverse complement.
AATCAGCGCGAGTGCTGGCTCCAATTAGCTTGAGCGATCTCAACGATTACAAAGAAGGCACCAGCGTTAGCGCGATCGTCATGCTTACCAGCGTCAAATCCGTCGTGACGAAAAAGGGTGATCGCATGGCAATCATCCAGATCGAAGACTTGACGGGCCACACTGAAGCGGTCGTGTTCCCCAAATCCTTTGAGCGCATTGGGCACTACATTCAAGCCGATGCACGGCTGATGGTCTGGGGTAAGGTCGATCGCCGCGATGATCAGGTACAGTTCATCATTGACGATGCTGAGCCGATCGAGTCTGTCCGCATGGTGATGGTCGAACTTGACCCTAAACTTGCCAGCGATATTTCAGAGCGGCAGCGATTGAAAGAGGTTTTGCTGGAGCACCAGGGCGAAAAGGACAAGGCAAAAGTATCCATCATTGGCATTGTCAGCAACTACAACCAGCGGTGTGTGGTTGGCTTTGGCTCTCAGTTTCGCATTCAGGATGATCAGCTAGTTGTCAGTGCGCTTGCCAGAGCAGGCTTTCGCGCAAGGATAGCGTCGTTGACGAGTGCGTAAACGCTGCTTGTAAAGAGAAATCCGATCGCGGGAGCGCGATCGGATGATCCACCAAGCAACAGTAACAATGAAACAAGGAACAGAAGCCGAAGCTTAACCAAGCGTTTTAGCCTGTGCAGCCTTGCGCTTCTGACGGAGAACGCCTAGCCCTAGACCAATGAGACCGGGCAAAAGTGCGGGTGTTGGCACCGCCGTCGCTGATGCTGTAACTGTTCCACTTGCCAAGTCACGAATAATCCCGACGCCACCTGGAACTGGAAGTCTTTCAAAGGAGAATGACGGCACCAATGAAATTGTGCCACCCGCCTCTGTTAAGGGTGCAGAGAACAACGTTTGGAAAGAGAACTCGGAGCCAATGAGTTCTAATCTAATAGAGTCTTGTAGACTTCCAGTAGACGATGCAGCCGTATAGGTCGCACCTGGGAAAAGGAAGTTAGACGGTGCGGATGTACCAGCCAACGTTTTAATGTTGAACTGAGACAGTACCCCACTGGTTGCATCGTAGTTGAATGAACCTGTGGCTGTGCCACCGCCAGCAAACTGAGCATTAAGGTTCCAGGTCAGTGATGCAGCCGATGCTGAACTGGCATGAGTGACAAAAGCAGCAGTGGTACTGATGGCAGCAACTGTCACAAGGGCTTTTAGTTTCAGGGTCATCATTAGTTCTCCAATAAAGTTGAATCTTTGGAGATGCACTGCGATCGTTCCCTTTATCAAACTGCTTCATTTTCAAGTAACGTCCAGAGCGCAAAATCTCATGCCCTGGATTGTGTAACGCTTGATATGACTTGAAAAGAAGGTCGAGCAGAGGGTTAAAAGACACACCTGAATGATGCCTACTACAATAAATTGCCAAAAGCGAGGCTGCTGCTTAAAGGGGGCAAGCAATAAATTGGCACATCGTTGCAAAGTCGGTTGAAGGAGCAGAATTATACCTACCTTAAGACTGGTGACGTTACGAAATCAACGAGCCTGAAAGGCTATCAGCGACAAACGAAACCGTAGATAGGTTATTAGCTTAAGAGTCTGTCTGCTTGTAGGACAAGTGAAAAAGTGTCCTATGCTAAGTGTGCATTTCCTATTTGTTTGTGGGTGACCAACAAATTTCGATTGCACGCATCAATCTTGGGAACGAAGAGCCCTTCGTCCCTAAGCCAGATTTATCGGCTGCAACTTTATTGACTGCAACTGAGAGTTACTGATGAGAGCCTGTTTGAGAGTCGCTTTCTTGCTGAAGTAACTTGTCCTTAGAGTCGCCCCAGTACGCGCTGTACGTCCAGACCTCGCTATTGCCTTTTAGTTCCATCGACCAACGGTAGAGCACTGCCTTGGGTTCAATGCCGATTTCGATCAGCTTCGCGCCCATATAGTAGTGCATCTGCTCTTTAGTACGAGTTTTGAAGAAGTCTGGTTTGTTGGACTCGATCGTACGCGTAATATGTGCCTGGGTATGTTTTGCCATTGTCTTGCTTGAGTAGCTGTCGTTCTTACCGAACGTTGTGACCTAAAAGCGATGGGTCAAGGTTTAGCTGCGTTGGTTCCATTGGTCAGCAGCATCAGCGATCGCCTGATCGACACCCTTTTGACCTAACATTGCTGCCTGCAAATTATCGTAGATCACTTTTTGGAGTTGTTTTACGTCCTTCATCGCTGGAATCAGCACTTCGGCATCCTGCATTTGCTTGGCGCTAATAATGCGGGCTTTGTCTACAGGCGTGGCGTTGGCTGGTGCTGTCTGAAAGTAACTGTCTTGCAGTGCCTTCACCGTAGAAGGCAGGACATTCGCGGCTTTAGCGAAGGAGAACTGATTGGCATCGTTAGTGACAAAGAGGGCAAACTTAAGGGCAGCATCAGGTACGTCTGTGTTTTTAGGAATCACCAGATTCATGACAGCGACGTTTTTCTTTGCTGTGTCACCCGTAATTTGTGGCGCAGAGGCAGAGGCTTTGGCGATCGTCGGTGCGTTTTTGGCGATCGTATTCAAAAACTCAGCACCTGAAGCCAGAATTGCAGTTTGCCCTTGCTGATACAAGTTAATTGCGTGACGATGCCCTTCCGTCAACGCTTCTTTAGGCATCAGTTCATTCTTATATAAGTCCACCCAGAACTGAAATGCTGCTTTACCCTGAGGCGTATTAAACGCTGCCTTGCCTTGGGCATCGACCAGATCGACCCCCATTTGCACAAACGATTCCAATACTTCGCCGGAGTCTTCTGGTACAACCGTCGTAAAAAAGGCGTATTTACCTGTTTTCGCCTTAATCTGCTTGGCAACCTGAGCAAGTTCGGCATAGGTTGCGGGGGGCTTGCTTACTCCCGCTTGCTCTAACAGCGACGTATTGTAGATTGCCACTCGTGTCGTTAAATACCAGGGAATGCCGAAGCTCTGGTCGTTCAGCGTGCTGGCTTTCCAAATCTTTGGCAGATATTGCTGCTGCACGTCGCGAGGAACCTTGTCATCCAGTGTTAGCCAGGCGTTGCGTTGTGCAAGTTGCGAAGCAAAATCTGGGTTCAGGTTTACGACATCAGGTGCAGTTTTAGCAGAGACAGCCGTCAGAATTTTGCGCTGCATATCTGCCCACGGCACATCGACCCAGCGGATCTTGAGTGTCGGATTTTCCTGCTCAAATTGGGCGATGAGTGTATTGAAATAGTTGGTGAAGTCGGGCTGGAGCTGCATAGTCCAGAATTCGACTTCTTGCTTGCCGCCTGCTTGCCCGCTGTTTGCAGCAGGTGGAGCGCCAGTACTGCAACTCACCAGCCAACTGAGCAAGAAGCCCAGCAGCGAAAAAATGCCAATTTGTTTCCAGGTTTTTGTCCGACTCATTGCACGTATCATCTAAAGCATTTAGGGGGCGGGAATTGAGAGGAGAAGCGGGGTGAGCACAAGTAGAGGAGAAGGATGGAGATCCTTTCGTCCTCAATGACTGCTTTACGGTGCCGTTTGTGTCCCAGTGGGTCGATCGCCTTGTTTAGTTTAGAGGATGCAAGCTAGCTCAGGGGCGATCGTGCTAGAAATCATTTGCCAAATCTCTCTTTTTACAGAGGTATTACCTGTCCACCTTGTCTAAGCTCACTTAATTAGATCACTGTTTTAATACGCAGCTTAAATAAGGGGGCAACCTAATGCATATCCTACGCCTAACCGCTTCTCTATCAGTGGCTTCTCTAGCAGCAGCGATCGCTCCAATTCTGCTACCTGGTAACGCTTTCAGTCAGTTAGTTAGCCAAACACCTGTAGGGGTCGGTCAGTCGCCAAACCTCTCCACGCCTGGTACGAACCTGGGAACGCCTGGCGTAGGGGTGCAAACGCCTGGTGTAGGAGTGCAAACGCCTGGTGCAAACTTGGGAACGCCTGGAGCAGGAGTACAAACGCCGGGTGCCACCCGAGCCACGACTGGACAAACTCAGACAACGGGTGGACAAACTCAAACGACGGGTGGACAAGCTGGCGGTGCAGTTCAAGCGCCCTCTCAAAGCATTAACGGGCAGCCTGTACAGATTACGCCTGGTTCAACGACTGGCGGTACCGGCACAACCTCAACAACTGGCGGCGCAGGTACAACTACAACGACTACCAACGGTCAAGCGGCAGGGACAACTACTGGCACGTCTCAAACCTTAATTAATGGGCAGCCTGTACAGGCTGCACCTGGTTCAACAACTGGTGTAACGGGTACAACTTCAACGACTGGGGTAACAGGTACCACTCCAGCGACTGGCGTAACGGGTACAACCACAACAACGACCAATGGTCAACCGGCAGGGACAAACACAGGTGCGCCTGTCGGTGCCTCTGGCAGTTCCAGCCCTACTAGTGTTGTAAGCCCACCACAGGTGATTCAGGGTACTGGCGGCTTTGTGCCATCTATCCAACCCGGAGTTAATCAACCCGGAGCAGTGCAACCAGGAGTTAACCAACCAGGAGCAGTGCAACCAGGAGTTAACCAACCAGGAGTTAACCAACCAGGAGCAGTGCAACCAGGAGCGGTTCGTTCTGGAACAACCCAACCGGGAGCCACTCAGCCTGGTGCAGCTCAATCGGGGACAAATGCAACACCTACGTCGCCTCAGGCGGCTCCTGGCGCAGCGGCTCCTGCGGCGGGCAATGGTCAAGCGTCACCCACTCCGCTACAGTCTGGGTCTGGACAAGGGTCGCTAGATATAGCGTTGCAGCAGGCAACCTGTGCCCAAAACTGGCAGCAGGCGATCCGGGTGGTCAACACCGCGATCGCAGCAACTCCTGCCAGCCAAGCAGGCTATCGATCGCAACTGGTTTCTTACAGAAGCCGCCTCCAAAACCTTCAAGCAAAACGTGTGCAGGCACCAAATTGGTCACAACAGTGTCGGGGTGGCGCTGTCACGAATGCCCAAACTCGGTAATATGAGTCGGTAGAAGGCGTTAGCAGTGTAAAGGCAACCTCTGGACAAGCATTAGGCATCACTTAGAGGCTGGTTTGCTTGACGGATGGTTGCCAACAGTTCTCGAATTGCTGGTGCTTCGGCGGCAGTGGGAGATAGGCTAAGGTACGCTTCTAAATCATGCTGGGCATCGACTGGGCGATCGAGACGATAGTAAAGGATGCCGCGATCGCGCAATTCTAAAGGCGCGTTGGGAACCAGCAACAGCAAGCGATCGACGACTGCTAACGCCTTGTCAAACTTGCCGCGATCGATGTATGTCACCTTTAGGTTGGTCAACATTCGCGTTAGATACTGCCGAGTCGTGACTGCTTGCAAAAAGGACGGTTTAAGCGCTACTGGACGACCATACACTTGAGCCAACCGTTCTTCGCAATCCTGCGGAAATAGGATATCGCCGCGATGAAACGGATCGACGCAAATCTCTACGTCCTCCAGGTCTGGGCGAATCAAAAAATGCCCCGGCATATTGATGCCTACCATCGGCAAGCCAACCCGACGCGCGATCGCTAAATAAACCAATGACAGCGTGATCGGTATACCCGTGCGACGATCGATTACCTCGTTTAGAAAGCTGTTTCGTGGGTCGTAGTAATCTGTGGTGTTGCCTGCAAACCCCAGATCATCGTAAAGATAACGGTTGATCGTTTGAATGATTTTGAGCGGATAAAACTCTATAGGCAATCGCTCTTCGACATCTGCCGCCATCGTTTCCAGCGCATTCAAATATGCCTCTACCTCCAGCTCAGGATATTCCTCCTGGGCTATATAAAGTGCTGCTCGTTCCAGATGAATCTGTTCATCCGGCTGCTGTACTTCGCGCTGAAACAATTGTCGGGCAAGGGAACGGTTCATGGGGCAGAGGGAAGAGGAGTAAGGATTGATGCAGAAGGAGAAGGACGGCTAGAGGCTAAAAACAAATTCAAACTTAAACCCATTTATCCCTCATCCTTTAGCCCTCATCTATAGTCTCCGCCTGAACCGTACTCCAGTGCCTCTAGCCAACGATGGTAATCGTACTGTTGAGTGGGCGGGAGTAGTTTGATCTGGGGTAATATCGATCGCCCTAAGGGATAAAGAGCAGCGTAAACAGCAAGACTAGTGAAGTGAAACAACCAGGCAATCAAGGTTGGCAGCCCTACATGAGGGATGATTTTCAGAATCAAGCGAGGATGGGCAAGCGCTGTTTGAGCCAGGGTTTGCAGTAAGGCAGGAAATTGTACTACATCTTGCAGGAACGGCTTCAGTACTGGGTCGCCCAGCGTGTTCATAGTTTGAAACACGATTGCCAGCAAGTCGTTGATCTGGTTTGGCTCGATCGTCTGGTTCATGCCGACGCTCATCGATCGCTGAAAAAGCCAGGTGACAGACAGGTTGGGTTGATAGGGCTGCAAGCGTGCTAACGCATGACGACTCAGCTGATCGCTCTGTAACGCTTCATGAATGCCTCCCGTCAACCGTGCTAAATGGCGCACCATTGCCCCGAAGCCGCCAAAACTAAGGGGCGATTGACTGCCACTGCTATCACCGATCGGTAAAATGCGTTGCCACCGTGGTTTAAGCGGGCTTTGGCGATAGCAGGGAAAGAAGCCAAACAGCGCCCGTTTGAACTGGAGTTGCTCTAGCGACACCGTTTGATAGCCAGGCATCAGGCGGAAATAGTCATCAAACAGCGCTTCTAGACTGGGGCGCTCGGGATGCGCGTCTAAATAAGTAAATAGGTAAGTGGTGCGCCCGTCTCTGGCAGGAAACGCTTCCCAAAAGTATTGGCACTGCTGCTGTATGGGTGTAAAAGTCGCCATCAAATCACCCGTGCTATTTTCGGGAAAGCCGTCCGCGCAGGTGCCCACCACTAAACAAACTGCATCCGGTTTTTTACTGTGCCGCGCTTGTTGCACGATCGGCGAAAAGTGTCCCATTGCATCCAGCACTAGGCGCGTTTTGAATGACTGTTGTCCTGCTTTAACGGTGACACCATTGGGATGAACGATCGCGCTTTCAAACGGTGTTTGCTCAAACAACTGCCCACCGTAGGTCAGAAACTTTTGTTTCAACAGTTCCAGCAGAGACACCGGATCAACCCCAATGTTCAGCACATCTCGCACCCAAACATCAGGACTGTTGAGAAACGCAATCCGGGCGGGATTGTACTCAGTGGCAATCGCCTGCTGCAACTCTGCTTCAGTCAGTAGTGCCAGTTCGACAAACACTTGCAGCTCGTGACGTGAAATGTTCCATTCCTGGTCGCGTCCTCGCAGGAAGCCACGTTCCAGCAGCGCCACTCGCCAACCTCGCTGCGCCAACGCTGCCCCTAGCAAAATGCCCAGCGTTCCACCGCAAACAACAACATCCCACTCGACCGCGATCACGTCCAGGCTCTCTTCAATCACAGTTGGAACGGGTTGAGTGCCGTCCTTCACAGATTGCCAAAGGCGATCGGTGCGTCTCAGTCCTTCCAACGGGTTTCCCGGTATCTGAGACAGCAGTTGTTCGGTCAAAGTCATGGCAAGGCGTGTCACAGAAGGCGGCTACCGTTCAGCGTAACGCGATCGCCGATCGTTGTTCAGTGCCAGTAAAAGACTAATCCTGAGAGCGTAGAAGACCGCTGCTTCCCCTACGTTCGGCTCCAACCTCACTAGAGGTAACGAGTAGCCACTTATTTTGCTGTTGCTGAGGCTGCCAGGGCTGCTTTTGCCTGAGTTTGTAACAGCAACCCATATTCCAAGCCTTCCACGACTGCTAGATAAGAGGCTTCCAAAATATTGCCGGACACGCCAACCGTCGTCCAACGTTGATGACCGTTGCTGGACTCAATGAGCACCCGCGTTTTAGCAGAGGTTCCAGCCGTACCATCCAGAATGCGTACCTTGTAATCAGTCAGGTAAAAGGTGCCAATTTCGGGATAGAAGCTGATTAGGGCTTTTCGCAAAGCCGCATCGAGTGCCGAAACAGGACCATTGCCTTCGGCGGCTTCAAGTATATCTTTACCGTCTACGGCTAGCTTGACAGTTGCCAGAGAGGTGGCGCGATCGCGATCTGTCTCTGATAGCAAGCTGTAATGCACCTGGAAGCCTTTTACCTCAAAGGCGTTTTGGCGTTGTCCCAGCGCTTCGCGCATCAGTAGCTCAAAGCTAGCTTCAGCCGCTTCAAACTGATACCCTTCACTCTCAAGAGCTTTTAAGCGCTGAAGAATTTCACGGCAGGTCGGGTCTTGTTTGTTCAACTCAATGCCAAAGCTACGCGCCTTTGCCAGAATGTTGCTCAAGCCCGCCTGGTCAGAAATCACAATGCGGCGACGGTTGCCTATTTGTTCTGGGCGAATGTGCTCATAGGTGAGGGGGTTTCGCTCCACTGCGCTAACGTGGATACCGCCTTTATGAGCAAAAGCTGACAGCCCGACAAAGGGCGCATGGTCATCAGGGGCAAGATTGACGACCTCGCTTACAAAACGGCTCGTTTCGGTGAGTTGTTCTAACTGATCAGCTGCAATGCAGCTAAATCCGAGCTTCGCTTGCAGATTCGGGATGAGGGAACACAAGTTCGCGTTGCCGCAGCGTTCGCCGTAACCGTTAATTGTGCCCTGCACCATACGAACGCCCTGCATCACGGCTGCCAGCGCGTTCGCTACCGCAGTGTCCGAGTCGTTGTGGGTATGAATGCCAAAGCGGGGGGAGTGGGGAGTGAGGAGTGGGAATTGAGGAGTGGAGAGTTGAGCCTTCTCTACTTTTTCTGCGCTCTCTCCGTCTGCCGTCTGCCGTCTGCCGTCTGCCTCTACTTCCGCTGAAGAATCAAATACCTGGATCACCTCTTGCACAATTTGGGCAATTTCATGAGGCAACGTGCCGCCATTGGTATCGCAGAAGACGAGCCATTCGGCACCAGCGGCGATCGCCACTCTCAAGGTCTCTAGCGCATACGCTGGATTCTGCTTGTAGCCATCAAACCAATGCTCGGCATCATAAATAACGCGACGACCGTTAGCGCGAAGATACTGAATGGTGTCCTGAATCATTGCCAGGTTTTCGTCCAGCGTCGTCTTTAGTCCTTCTGTCACGTGCAAATCCCAAGACTTGCCAAAAATTGTCACCCAGCGTGTACCTGCTGCCAGAATCGGTTGCAGCATTGGATCGTCTGTTGCTGCCATACCAGGACGACGAGTGGAACAAAACGCGACTAGTTCTGCTTGCGTTAACGGCTCTTCCTGTAGCTGCCAAAAAAACTGCACATCCTTGGGATTGGCTCCCGGCCAGCCACCCTCAATAAACGGTACGCCCAGTCGGTCTAGCTGCCGCGCGATGCGTAGTTTGTCTTCCAGAGAAAGCGACAAACCTTCTCGTTGGGAACCATCACGTAGCGTTGTGTCGTAGATCCAGAGAGGGGTGTCTGAGGTCATGGGGAAGCAACTGGAAGATTTGAACCGATAAACATTTATTTTAAGGAAATGTTTGACCGATCGACTGAAATTGCGTTGTGAAATGGTGGAGAGGGAGAAAAGAGAGGAGAAGACCGGAAACGATCGCGGCTTCACCTCAAGAGAGACCCGCCCAAAGCAGAAAGGCATCACAATGAAGGTGACACCTGCACTGGAGAACTGAGAAATGCCAACGATCAAAGCCGAAGGCAAACTGATAACGTGTGCAAGTGGTGCAAACCTACGTCAGGTGTTGCTCGACAATGGGATTGATGTCTACAACGGTGCTGCATCAGTAGTGAACTGTCATGGATTCGGCACGTGTGGTACGTGTGCGGTAGAGGTACATGGCGTCGTTTCAGACCTTGAGTGGGGTGAGAAAACACGCCTGTCGCTGCCGCCCCATACCCTTGAAAAAGGTCGCCGTCTTTCTTGCCAGGTGAAGGTTTTGGGCGATCTGATGGTGACAAAGTATGATGGCTTCTGGGGACAGGACGATCGCGTTGCCTGGACACCTGAGCAATCGATCTAATGCCTTACCGTTGCAGGGCTTGGAGAGGCGATCAGACGAGCGATCGTAGGGTGTACAGAGCAGAAGCAGAACATAGAGCCTTAACGCTGGAGCGAATGTTATGAGTCGGATAGTCGTTGCAGTTTTGATTCTATTTGCAGTGCTGGCAGGGCTGCGCTTCTCCAACTCCTCCTTGTTTCAGCGCAATGCGTCTAATCAACTCAATAGCTCAGCTTCCGATACTCGCAGCACAGGTTTCAGTGCTGATTCCACTGGCACGTCGTCTGGCACTGGCACAGTGTCACAATCAACGCGATACCAAACCCAACCGGGTACTGCTACTGGAACGACTCCTCTGCCGCCCAATCAGCAGCCAGCTATCCCTGCTGGCTGGTAAGCAGGTGAGAGAAGATGGTTGCACGGTCTGATACAGGGTCTGATGTTTTGATTGTGGGCGGAGGCGTGATCGGTCTAGCGATCGCCCTTGAACTACGCTTGCGTGGAGCCACTGTTACTGTACTGACCCGCAATTTTAACGAAGCAGCCAGTCATGCTGCCGCTGGTATGTTAGCGCCTCAGGCAGAAAAGCTTCCCCCTGGTGCCATGTTGGAGCTTTGCCTGCGGAGTCGATCGCTCTACCCAGACTGGACGCAGAAGCTGGAAACACTTACTGGACTACCGACTGGCTATTGGTCGTGTGGCATTCTAGCCCCTGTGTACGAGAGTGAATCAGACGCCAACGTTAGTGCCTCTACAGCAGCAAATCTGTCTGCTATCCAACTCCCGCCCCCTGCTCACTGGCTCGATCGCGTCACGATACACCAGCACCAACCCGGCTTAAGTCAGGAAGTCATTGGTGGTTGGTGGTATCCTGACGATGCTCAGGTTGATAATCGGTTGTTGACAAAAGCACTGCGGGCAGCCGTTTGCGATGCTGGCGTAGCATGGCGAGAATCAACAACTGTCCAAAAAATTCTGCAACGGGGCGATCGCGTGCTTGGTGTGCAAACCGCAAACGGCACCTTTCAAGCCGCGCATTACGTACTGGCAACGGGCGCCTGGTCACAGGACTTGTTGCCTATTCCCGTTCTACCCCGCAAAGGACAAATGCTGTCGGTTCAGGTTCCCACAGGGGCAACTCTTGCCTTGCAAAGTGTTTTGTTTGGCAGCGAGATCTATATCGTGCCGCGTCAAGATGGGCGGATTGTGGTTGGTGCGACTAGCGAAGCAGTGGGCTTTACACCAGAGAACACGCCTGAAGGCGTACAAGCCCTGCTAGAGCGAGCGACGCGGCTTTATCCTGCATTATCAAGCTTGCCGCTGCAAGAGGTTTGGTGGGGGTTTCGACCCGCAACGCCTGATGAGTTGCCACTGCTAGGTGCTAGCCCTTACGGCAATTTGACGCTGGCAACGGGGCACTACCGCAACGGTATTCTGTTAGCGCCAGCAACCGCGCAACTGCTAGTCGATCGCATCTTGCATCAACAATCCGACCCCTTACTAGATGCCTTCCACTGGTCACGGTTCAAAGCCGCGTCGTAATCACGGTCAACGTTCGGGTACAACCGTCATAAAGTAGCGATCGCCAAACAAGCCAGCGATGACACACGATCGCTAGAGTGCGGTAAACCCCACCTGCAAGCTCAAAGACTGCTGGACTAGCTGGTTCAGACAGCGGTTTTCACCCACGATCGCCGCCCCCAACGGTAGTGCTTTTTCACTACGATCGTACTAGTAGAAGTGACGCAAGCTTAACTGCTGTAGCCGGGTATCGTGCTCACGCAGGCTGGCAGCCTGTACTACAAACGGTAAACAGATTGACGCTGCAGCTTACTAGACGCTACCCAGGATTTTGCCAATGCAAGTCGGTCAGTTTTTCTCCTTTCAGCCAGGTCGCGTCGGGCAGTATTTGTCGCCCAGGGTGCTGGTAGTACGATCGCCCTTCCGAGCGGCTTCTGACGTTTGCTACCTCGGTTTTGATCAATTCAAGCAAGCGCAGACGTTTGCCCAAAGCCTTGCTAGAAGAGGCATCAGGTTTCAAATTCGCCGTAGCCAGGTGATGCCGCAACAGTACGAAATCAGACTGCATGGACGCAGTGATCTTGCCCGCACCCTAGCCTATTGGGATCGTCGGGATGCTGAGTTGAATGTGGCACAAGATGGTCAAACTGCCTATCGCAGTGGTGTTTCAACAGGGGTGATCGCAGCCTAAAACTACGCTTGAAACTCTCGTGAAAATTCACTAAAATAGTACATATATACCATTGAGGTTTTGTCTCATGACGAAGCACTACATTCTCAACCTCGACCCAAAAGCAAAGTACGACTGGGAGCGTTGTACGCTGCGTGACCCTATTACGGCAGAGCATCCGGCGCTGGCAGCCTTAGTTGCCCAAGCAGTAGGAGGGGAAGCTGGGTCGTATTTGATTGCAGTCAAGCTTGAAGTCAGCGTGTTGGAGAAAGCTGATGTTGAGCAAGTAAAGCAGGTTGCTGCGGCTATTGAATTGCCCAATCGTGCGCCGCTGCCTCAACTGAAGGAGTTAGTTGCCTAAAGAGTCTTAGTTTAATGACATTGCAGCACTGAGCCGGCAGTCCGCTTACCGATTTAAAGCTGATTGACCAAGCGGTTAGACGCGATCGCTTCATCTCAGCGGCAACGACACTTCACCTATAGCCTCCTAATCGATCGTCTTTTCGTTATGCCTTACTTTTTGAGGATACTTCTATGAAACTTAGTCTTAGCCAATATCCCAGCGCGATCGCTCAGGCGGCTCAGGCAGTGAACGAATTCGAGTACCAGATGGCAGAAGTGCGTCAGCACCTTGCGCGACTGGAAGGCAATGCCGAAATGGTCGTTGCCTTTGAGACGGCACTCAAGAACGATAACCAGCGCAAGGCTCGCCGCTTTGAAGTGCTTCAGGTGAATCAGGAGTATCAGCGTGGGTTGGATGCACTCAACCGCATCTCAACCGAGAAGGCAAATGCTCTGGCACGTCTAGAACATTTGCGGAATGAGTTCAGCGTTGCCAAGCTAGAAACACGGCTCACCATCGCCCAAAAGCTGACAGGTTTAGAATCGCGTGAACTGGTTGGGCTATAGCGGCCGCGCCAGCGTTTGCAAAGCAGCCACCGTCAGGCTCTAAAGTGATACGATCGCGCAAGCTGTAATGTTTGCTGACCTATGCCCATCACTGTGACACCAGAAGAGATTGAGCAATTTCGAGTTGATCTGGCTGATTATCCCGATGCGTTGACGGCTCTAAACGAGATTGAGGACTGTGAAGGCGACCTGGAAGATGCAGCGATCGCGCTGGCAATTCAGGTGGGTCAGGAACCGGATACCAACGATCGCTGGATCGAAGGGTTAGCCAAGCAGTGGCGACACATTCTTTGTCGCGCTGACCTGAAAGAAAGTCTGGAAGACGGGTTAACAGGCAACCTTCTCCTGACCCTGACTGAACACACCATGCTGCCGCTGAAGTTGGCAACGCCTGTCGCCATTTTTGCGATGAAAACCGGTATGCAAGATTTTTGTCGCTCGTTTGAAGCCAAAATTCAGTAAGCGCCTTAGTTAACGGCTTGCTTGCCAAAAACCTGTGCCAAAAAGGCTGTAAGTTCTGCCCAGGCAGCATCCGCTGCTGCTGAGTCATAGCGATAACCATCATCGCGCATAAAGGTGTGCTCGGCTTCGTACAACAGTTTCCTGTACGCTACGCCAGCATGAGTCAGTGCCTGGTCGATCGCTTGCCGACCTTCTTCCGGTACATGGGTATCCAGTGTCCCAAAAACCAGCAGTACATCACCGCTGATCTCATTCAGGCGCTGAAGTGTGTCGGCAATGCCTTGACCTAACTTGCCATTATGGACACCTGTGGGGTAGCAGCAAACCGCTGCTTTGACTTCTGACTGCAAGGCAGCGCGAAGGGCAAGATGACCACCAATGCAAAAGCCCATTGTGCCAATTTTTTCGGGTAGTACAGCGCTGTCTTGCTTGAGCCAGTCGATCGCAGCACGAGCATCGGCATCATAGTCAGCGATCGCAGTGCGCCGTGCTGCATCATTACCTCTCATGCGTCCTAAGTCATCTGGTTCAATGACCGTGCCTACCGGTTCTAGCCGATGAAAAATTTCAGGAGCCGCTACGACATAGCCGTAACCTGCCAGGCGATCGACCAGACGAGCGATCGCGCCCCCTAACTGATAAATATCGCTGTAGAAGAGAATGCCAGGATATTGCCCTGCTAGCTTGGGCGCGGCAATATACATTCGCATCAGGCTATCGTCTACCCGCAGTTCAACGTTGCGTTTGGTAATCTGCACGCGGTAATCTCCTGTTTCAACGGCGCTTAACAGCCATTACTCATGCGCCCTGTGGCAACAACTGCTCTACAATTTGAGCCTAAGGTTTCACTGTAGCAGCAAGATGGGAAAGGCTCTCTGCCTGTTGTTTGGCGGCTTCTGCTTGTTTTGGGGCGATCATTTTCAATCCTGAAAAGCCTAGCGTAATAACCGCAAGTAAGCGTATCAATATCCAACGAATGTTTCTGTTAAAGAGGAACGATCGCGCCGTATTTAAGCAGGACGACGCGATCGCCTGGCGAAGAAACTTAAGCACTAAGGCTTAGTTTTGCTGATGTTCCGAGCTTTGATAGTAGACCTGCGACCCATCATTGGGCACAAAGCGGCAGGTACGATAAGACTTCACAAAGCTGCTCCAGATAGATTCATCTGACTTGCGGTAATAGGAACCAAGAATAGGCTTGATTGCTTTGGTTGCCGCTTTGAGATGGTAATGAGGCATACTCAGAAAAATGTGATGCGCCACATGTGTACCGATATCGTGATGGATAGCGTTGATGAAGCCGTAGTCGCGATCGATAGTCGAAAGCGCGCCCTTCAAGAAAAACCAATCATCACCGCGATACCAGGGAATCTCTTGCTCGGTATGATGCAAGAAGGTGACTAAATCCAGCCAGATCACGAAGACGATGTAAGGCGCGAGATAGTACTGCACCAGAAAGAGCCAGCCATACGCATAGGTTAAGCCACCTAAGAAGGCAAGCATGAGCGTCCATAGTGCCGTACTGGTCAGCACATCCCATTTTTCAGACGGTCGAAAGAGATCGCTGGCAGGATGAAAGTGCGATCCCTGGCGATCAGACGATCGCTTAAACAGATAAATCGGATAAGCAAGTAGCGGTAAATAAAAGCGAAACAGCTTTTCGTACCAGGGCATTTGCTCATATTTCGCTTGCGAGACGGGATACCAGCTTTCGTCGGTGTCAAGGTTGCCTGTGTTACGGTGATGCGTCCGATGACTGATCCGCCAACCGTGGTACGGCACCAAAATGGGCGTGTGCGAGAGGTGCCCAATGAGACTGTTCAGCCACTTTTGGCGTGAAAAAGAGCCGTGACCGCAATCATGCCCGACGACAAACAGTGCCCAAAACATGGTTCCCTGTGCCAGCCAGAAAAAAGGAAAGAACCACCAGGCATTGATAACGTGGGCGATCGCATACAGAGTGGCAATGATCCCCAAATCTAAAAAGAAGTATGAAAGCGACCTCCAAACAGAGGGTTCAAAACAGTAAGCCGGAATACTTGCTCTCAGGTCTTGTAACGTAAATGGCAATGCTTCTGAAGCAGACGACGAATCTACCGATGCAGATTCGTCAAGAGTTATGAAATTATATGGCACGAAATTTTTGCTTTGACCTGATTTGCACAACGGAGCTTATTTTACTGCCATATTGTTTACATTCATCTAGGTGAGATCACGGTGTTGTCGGCAATTTCTGCACAATCCGAGGGAACGGCTCCAAGATTTTACTGAGCTTTTCAGAAGAGAAATTAGTTTTGTATCCCTTTGTAACGATGATCGTCCTAACCTTTTGCTACCTCGATCGCTCGGACATCGATCGTGCGATCAAACAACACTCGTGGTTTCAGCAAAATTTTGAACAGCAGGAGCAACGATTGCCACTCTCCAGGTGTTTTACGTCGCTTCCACTGCCCCGGACGGCAGTACAACATTTCCACTAAACAACGCTGCTGTTGCAAATTCATCGGTTCAAACATGACGCGCACCGTCGGAAACTCATCTTTGACACGGCTGCGAACTGCTACACCTTGCAGCGTCAAGCCTACTTCCATAATTTCTAGCGTTATCGGCAGCGCCTCTCCTGCTCTTAATGTCGGGAAGCCTGCTTGCGTCAGAGCGACTTCGGCTCCACCCTCAGAAATCATTGTGGTAACGCCCCAGAGGGTGAGGGGAGAGGCGAGAGGAGAAAGAGAGAGGGGACGGGGAGACGGGTGAGCAGCAATGGGAGTACTTTTAGTATCGCCGCCATAGGTCGCCCTAGGGTAGGACCCCCAGTTTCCGGCCGCAATGTTGGTTATATCCTTACGTGGCTGCCTTTCTGTCGTTGCATACTCGTCGATCGACGGCAGCAGGCTCATCCGTACAGTCCGGCGCAGGTCAAACCAGTCATTGGGGTCAGGTTTAGGAACATCTAACAAAATCAGCAGTGCAATCCCGATCATCACCAGGTTATAGCCACTCCAGAGCCAACCTAGCCCCAACCCTTTCAGCTCTGGCGCAACGGTGACTGACCAGCCACTTACCAGACACAGACCAAGATTGCGCCATAGGCTAATAGCGGTCATTACAAACAGTACGATGAGGGGCAATGCCAGGTTCCAGTTAAAGGAATAGCGATCGCTCGCAGTGCCCTTTGGTGTCACGTTGAAGCCTTTGGAGAAGGGACTCAGCATAACTTGAATCACTGTCATCGCTAGGGGAAACGTTAAAACCAGTGAATAGATATCTGAGAGCAATGCCGATCGTGAGTGGTGGTTAAGCCACGAAAAAAACGTGAGCTGCACCACATAGTAGGGTAAGAAGAAATAAAGCACCTCCTCCAGCGTTGCCCGCAATGGAATCACGCCCAGAAATGAAAATGCTAGCGGCACCATTAGGTAGCCCACGCGCGAAATGCTGGTAAACCAACTCAACAAACCTTCCAGATGCGCCAGACGTTGCAGCGGTTTGAGTCCGGGAATGGTCAGGGGATTGGCTTCAATAAAAAATGCCTGGAGTGTACCGCGTGCCCAGCGGAGTCTTTGCGCCGCGTGAGCCGCCATATTGTCTGCTGCCAAGCCTGCACTCAGTTTTTCATCCAGGTAGAGTAATTGGTAGCCTCGCGCTGCCAGCCGAATGCCTGTGAAATAATCTTCACTTAATGAGTCTGTGACAAAGCCTCCAACTTCTTGAAGGGCGCTGCGCCGCACTACAAACGATGTGCCTGCACAAATCACGCCCCCAGCCCCATCTCGAATTGGCTGAATTTGTCGATAAAAGACTTCTTCTTCTGGTATCAGAATGTCTTCTAACCCAAGATTATGGGCGATCGGGTCAGGATTATAGAAACTCTGCGGCGTTTGCACTAGGGCAACTTGTTCGTCCTGAAAAAAACCAACTGTGCGCGTAAGAAAGTTACGAGTAGGTACAAAGTCAGCATCAAACACGGCAATGAGGTCACCCTGAGTCCGAGGCAGTCCTTCTGGTGTGCTTGACAATGCGTAGTTTAAATTCCCTGCTTTAGCATGGTGGTTGTTTGGTCGCGCAATGTACTTACAGCCGATTGCTGCTGCCAGCGCCTGCATTTCGGGTCGCCGCGTGTCGTCTAGCAAATAAATCCGCTTATGAGGATAGTCCATCGCCTGACAACCCATGATTGTGCGCCGCACGATGAACACTGGCTCGTTATAGGTCGGTATTAAAATCGCTACCGTCGGGGTGAACCGTCCTTCTAAAACAGCAACAGCGTGACGATCGGCTTCGCGTCGGCGATCTTTAATCCGCAGCATCAAAAAAAGTTGAATGATGCCACCAACTAACATAAGCATCTCTAACAGAAACAAGCCTAGACTAAACACGCCATTGAGCGGATCAGCAAGGTTGAGGGTTGATAGCGATCGCCATGCAATGTACCGAAACGTCAACGTCAATAAAATGCCGACTACGATCGTCCGCGACCAACGGCGGGGTTCTGGAGACACCCGCATGATCACTAAAGCGACTAGCAAGAGGATGACTGTTGGTGCCAGTAGGTAATGCATTGCCAGCATCGGCACACCCACCCACAACGGTGGGGACTCTTGCAGCCAGTTCAGTCGAGCAAAGATACGATCGATGCTACCTTCTCTGGCAAACCAGGCAGCGCAAACTCCCGCTGCTAACATGACCGTACCAAAAAGCACCAACGTTGCTGTACGAGGACGAAATTGCCGCTTAAAGCCTTTTAGAGCTTGATGCTTAACTTGAGAAATCGCCATCGGTTACTCCTCCACCAAACTCAATTGGGTAATGTTTCAACGCAATGTAGAAGCAAAACGATTGGCTTTTTGTCATCTAGGCACGGTTGCTAGTATGGCAACAGCACAGATTAGACAGAGCGATCGTCTAGTAGCACCCACGCGCCGAAACGTTTCTTAATGTAGTTAATAAAGATACGATTGTGAATCCTATTCAGATGTTTAAAGTGGGCAGTTTGCGAGATTAACTACTCTAAATAGCTGCAATGGCAATAGCCGTGGGGCAAACTGTTTTTAACGCACAACAAAAAGACTACTAAACGCACTGAGGTTTAGTAGTCTCTTGCTTAACAGCAATCTGCTATGGGCGAGGATTACTCGCTAGCTACGATCTTTAAACGATGTTCTATTTGCCATCGTGATCTGCGTCACCAGGAATTGCCCGTTCTGCTCGATCCCATGCATCACGAGTAGCATGCTTTGCCTTTTCCCATGCCAAGCCTTTACCACCATGACGTTCTTCGTAACTTTGGCGCAGAGTAGGTTCAGCTTGATCGTATGTCAAGCCGCGATCGGAATGGCTTGAATAACCTTCATAACCAGTGCGATAAGCAGGTTCGTAGTCGGTATAGTCGTGGTCTGGCTCAACGTAAGGGCGAGACGCATAGTGCTCACGCCAATAAGCATCTTCGACTGTAGGGTTGACCCGTTCAGCTACACCTTTACCTGCTAACCCACCGCTGACTGCGCCAACGACTGCACCGACCACAGCACCAACTGGTCCACCGACTGCGCCACCAATTGCCGCCCCAGCAGCACCTGCTCCAGCCGCGCCAACACCAGTGCCAACTGGATGAGCACCTGTCTGACCTGTCAGCGGATCAAGATTGGCATCAGGCTCATTAGTTTTTCTAAGGTTGTCGTTATTCATCACACGTGACCTCTCAGCTAGTTTGGCGGCAAGACTTGTTAGCTTACCGATACTCAAACATTAATGGTGAAAGGCTAGAAGGATGTGTACCAAGAGTAAGAACCTTACCTCAACACAAAGGAACAGATTAGCGGTTAGACGTTAACTCTTTAGATCCCTAGCTGCCGAAAGCTAGGGATCGCCTCCTTAGGGACTCGTCCTGGGTGCAGGGGTACCAGGAATGCTGTTACCAGAAGGTTGTCCAGATTGTCCAGACGCAGGCGGGAACTGATACTGCCCTGGATCAAGCGTTTGATTTGGAGTGGGTGTACCAAAGATGCTAAACGGATCAGGTGTCGGCGTAACAGTATTGGGGGTAGCAGTTGGAGCAGGCGTTGAGCCAGGAGGCTGATTAGCTTCAGCTGGCTGGGTTGCTAGTGCGACCCGATCGCCCCCAACCTGTCGCATCACATCCAAAATTTGCACCACATCGTTATAAAACGCTGTCTGGGACGCATTGAGTACCAACAGTCCAGCTGGGTTTTTCTGGCGATAATCCTGTAGCTGCTGATAAAGCTGTGTGCGATCGATCAATTGCTTATCAATAAACGTTTGCCCTGCCGCATTTACTGTTACCACTAACATCTGCCGCATCTGTGGCGTGCCCGTTGTAGCAGTGGGTAGATCGATGTTGATGCCTTGCTGACGAGTGAGCTGGAGCGCCGCCAAAATAAAAAACGTCAGGATGCAGAAGATGACGTCAATCAACGGAATAATTTGAATCTGGACTTCCTCTGCTGGCGTATCAAGGTTAATTTTCATGTTTAGTCCTTAGAGAAATCACATTCCCAATCCACATGTAAACACGCTGTTCTACGGGTGCTTACTCCTCTGATCAATCCAGTACTGGCGGTAAAGCAGTTCTAAATCATTCCCAGCTTTGCGAAAGATCTTCACCTGGTTAAACAAGAGACCTTGAAACAGTCGGTAAAAGATCAGACTCAAAATCGCGACAATTAGTCCGGCGGCTGTACTAATGAGAGCTTCGCCAATCCCTGCTGTCACACCTGCCGTTGAAGCAGTGCCGATATCACCAAGACGGATTGACCCTAACGAAATAATCAGCCCAATCACCGTGCCCAGTAGCCCCAATAAAGGAGACAGTGCAATCACTGCTTCCAGCACCTTGTCGCCCCGACGCATTGACGACAGTTCCTCGTCTGCTGTCGTCTCTAATGCCAGTCGAAACATCTCTGGATCGGCATTTTCAAGTTGTAGTGGATTGTAGAGAAACCGCCCGATCGGTTGCTCATGTGCCTGTTGTGCAATCTCCTTAGCAGCACCCCAGTCCCGCCGCGCTGCATCCAGCACACGATTGACAATTTCACGCTCCTTGAGCAGCACACTTGTCCAGAACCAGACCCGCTCAATAATGACGCTTAGTGCCAGAATCGAGAGAAAGAGTAAGGGCAGCATCGTCGCGCCACCCTTTTGAAAAATTTCTACAACACTCACAGCTTGTTCTACCCTCCAATAGGTTCTCTACCTCAGCACTTCGCTTTACCTTGTTAGTAAAGCGCCTTATTAGCAAATCTGAGGCTACTCAATTCTAAGGATTTAGTACCTCATTCAAGCAGACTGATAAAACTTCAGTCAAAACTAGACAGAATGTTTTGGGTGCAACGTGGGTATATGAGGCGGGGGATTAACCGATAAGCGGCGGCGGCTAAGCAAAGTATTAGCAAGCAAGTAATAACTGCTATAGAGCAGTTATTACTTGCTTTACTTACGTTTCTTAAGTCCTGAACCACATGCTCTTGCTTAAGTAAGCCGCGCTGTGCTCTACCACTATCCAATGGTAGATTCTGGACCCTCTCACTGCCGTTATCGTTATACCGTACTGACGCTCTCCATAGCATAGGGAGGTTATCCACACCGGAACTCTTTTAAGCGATCTGTCAAGATTTAAATGTAATTAGAGGAGACACGTTGATGAAAGATTCGATTACAGGTTGGTATCGCAACGTTATTCGCAACCCTAAATATCGTTGGTGGATCATCGCCGGTTCGTTGATTTACCTCATTAGCCCGATTGATATTTCGCCAGATTTTATTCCGATTGTGGGCTGGATTGACGACGGTTTGATTGCTACCCTCCTGGTTGCAGAGCTGTCAACTTGGGCGCTTGAGCGGCTAAAAGTAAAAGGGCGCAAAGCTGAGGACGCTGTACAAACAGCGGATGCGGCTGTGCCAGGGTATAAATCAGAGACAAAAACGGTCGACGTCAATGCTGTATCAGCTGAGTAGAATAGACGCTTTTCGGCTGAGTTTAGTCATGTTTTTGCAGAAACTTAAAAAGCAGAGGTGCAACTGTTCGTGCTGCCTCTGCTTTTTTGTTGCGATACCCTTATAGCCTGCTTTTTGGCTTAGGGCTATTTGAGTTGCTTTCTAGTTTGAGGAATCCCTGGACTGGGTTTAGGAGTTACCGTTTAGCTGTTAGTTGCTACTGAACGTTTGCTACGGGTTCCTTTGCCAAAAATTTCTCCAGTTCTGTTAACGCTTCGGCATCGACTTTAGTCTGCATTGGGCAGAACTTTGGACCGCACATGGAGCAGAACTCCGCAGTTTTGTAGATGTCTGCTGGCAGCGTTTCGTCATGGTACTCCTTAGCACGCTCAGGGTCGAGCGATAGCTCAAACTGGCGATTCCAGTCAAAGTTATAGCGGGCCTTAGACAGTTCATCATCCCGATCGCGTGCCCCTGGTCGATGCCGTGCAATGTCGGCAGCATGAGCCGCAATCTTGTAGGCAATCAAGCCATTCCGCACATCTTCGGCATTGGGCAACCCAAGATGCTCTTTAGGGGTGACATAGCACAGCATAGCTGTACCATACCAGCCTGCCATCGCTGCACCGATCGCCGATGTAATGTGGTCATAACCTGGTGCAATGTCCGTCACTAGTGGACCCAGGACATAGAAGGGCGCTTCTGAGCATTCCTCCATTTGTTTCCGCACGTTGAATTCAATTTGATCCATCGGTACGTGCCCAGGACCCTCCACCATCACCTGTACGTCATGCTCCCAGGCTTTACGGGTTAGTTGCCCTAGCGTTTTAAGTTCGGCTAATTGCGCGGCATCCGAGGCATCATGGGCGCAACCAGGTCGCAGCGAATCACCCAAGCTAAACGAGACGTCGTACCGCTTAAAAATCTCGATAATGTCTTGAAAGTGGGTGTAGAGCGGGTTTTGCTGATGATGATGCAACATCCAGCGTGCAATAATGCCACCACCACGCGACACAATGCCAGTCAGTCGATCGCGCACCAGTGGTAAATGCTCGATTAAGATCCCCGCATGGATCGTCATGTAATCGACGCCTTGCTGTGCGTGCTTCTCAATAATGTGCAGAAAGTCGTCAGGGGTGAGTTTTTCGATCGTCCCATGTACACTTTCTAGAGCCTGGTAGATTGGCACAGTGCCGATTGGAATCGTTGATGCCTCAATGATTGCAGTACGGATCTTGTCTAGATCCCCACCGCCTGTAGATAAATCCATCAACGTATCAGCGCCATACTTCACTGCTAAGTGCAGTTTATCGACCTCTTCCTGTAAGTTGGAGGAGTTCGGTGACGCACCAATGTTTGCGTTGACCTTGCACTTAGAGGCAATACCGATCGCCATTGGCTCTAGATTTGGATGGTTAATGTTGGCAGGGATGATCATGCGACCCCGTGCCACTTCTGCTTGAATAAGGGCTACTGGAAGCTTTTCCCGCTGCGCTACATACTGCATTTCCTCTGTAACCAACCCTTGACGAGCGTAGTGCATTTGGGACACATTGCTTTGTCCGCGTCGTTTAGCGATCCACTCTGTCCGCATATTCGATTCCTCAGATAAACAGCTTCCCTCCGCTGGTATTACCCAGTCTCAGGTTCTAAGGGACTATCTCAGCCTGTATTCACAGGCACCCCTAGCTTGGCTGCAATTCTATCACTCTGAACGAACAAGGGTTGGTTTGTAGCGAAAAAGTCAGTGAAGTTTTGCTGCTATTTAGGCTTTGGTTGTAACACGCCTTTTCAGAAGCAGGCAGTTGCTAGTGACCTTAACATTTACTGGGGTATCCATTCTGCTTACGCTCTCAACGCTTGGTTGTGGATAGATCCCAAGCTTTTGTTTCAGCAGCAACCAGAAGAACGGTAGATCTTCAATCAAGTAGCGCTTCCAGAGTCGCTGCGGGTCGCAATAGATCCTAAACAACCACTCTATGCCCATCTGGCTCATCCACTTAGGGGCACGCTTGGTGACACCTGCTTCAAAGTCGATCGTGGCACCAACTGCTAGGAAGATCTTGACATGATGAAGTTTGTGCTTGTACTTGTAAATCCATTTCTCTTGCTTCGGCGCGCCAACACCTACTGCAAGCACGGTTGCTCCAGACTGGTTAATCATCTCAACGATTTCCAGGCACTCCTGTTCGTCCTTCTCGAACCCAAAGGAGGGAGAATGTGTACCAATCACAATGTCTCGATTGATTTTGCTGTTAATTTTACTTCCAGCTTTTGCGGCAACTCCCTCAGCGCCGCCGAGCAAGAAGACAGTAATGGCATCATTATCTTTATGGAAGTCACAGAACCTGGGGAAAAAGTCAGAGCCAGATACTTTCTCCTTAAACGGAGTGCCCAAAAAGCGCGAAGCGTACATCAAAACCTGACTATCGCAAACCTTGTAGTCAGCGAGTGCGTAGATTTTAAGAAAGTCTGAGTCTGTCTGTAGCTTCATTAAATGGTCAACGTTAGGGGTGAGAACCACACCGCTATGAAGTTGCTCCAGAAGCTCAAGCATCGATAAGTTGTCGATGGCAAGGTTAAGGATATTAATTTTGCTGCGCTGGCTGGCTGGCTGTAGGCAGTTGCTTTTATTGAGCTGTATTTGCTCAGCCAGCGTGTCTTCCGGCGCTTGTATGTTAATTGCCCGATCCTCTATCAGAGTTTGTCCAAGACGCTGCCATCCAACTGCTCTAGATTGCTGACGTTGCTTCTGCAGTGCTCGATCAAGTTGACCTCGATTCGTCAAGCGCTTTTTCAGAAGAATAGATCCTAAAGATTTTTCAGTCATTTTCTTCAGCCGTAATTGATGGAGTCGTCAACTTTTTAAAAACAGGTCGTCTACTTAAGGCTCTCAACACTCAACTAGATTCTTGGCTGAAAGGCGAGCGTTTGTCGTTGCTGCTTGGAAAAGGAGGCTAACAGGGTTAAGCGGTTTAGCAATCAGCGATCGAGAAACGTAGGCTGCTCTGGATAGAATCTTTAAGCATCATCATCAGGAGTTTCGATTGTGTAAGTACGACCGTTCGTGAAGTACACCAGCGCACTGCAAGACAATTTCATTTGAGAATATGTGTGTTGGTAAAGCGAAAAGCGTTTCAAATTAGTCCGTAACACACTAAATATAGAATGAGTCAAACAAGCTGTGCTGCTACACCTGCGCTGCTTTACAGAAACATCACTTGACACAGCGCAATGTTAAGCTCTCTCTTCACTTTCTTGTAGTGTTAACTAACACAAGCGATGGGGGAGCGTTGGTATGACTAGGTTGTCTGAACGCAACGTAGGGGATCTAGATAAGCGATAAACTAGATAATGATTGAATACTATATTTTTGTCTTTATAAGAAATTGCTATTCTTTAGGGTTTAAGCCAATTAAAGCTACATTCAGTAGAGAGAAAAGTTGCAAATCTATCTTTCGGCATAGATTGTATCTTGCCTTTAATTGCAAACTACGCAAGGATTTCTACAGCCTGCTTTTGCTATTGCCTTAGCCCCTGTTACTGTTCTACGAGGCTGAACTACTTTTATGTCAACCGCTACAATCACGGTTACAGTCAAGCTGTTTGCGGCATACCAGGAAGCCTGTGGTGTTTCAGAAATGCAGTTGGAAGTTGAGCAGGGTGTAGCCGTGATGGTTGTGCGCGATCGCCTTATTGCTCAATACCCACAGCTTGCCCAGTGGCGTGACTTGACCCGTTTTGGAGTCAATCTTCAGTTTGTTGAGCCAGATACACTGATGAATGATGGCGATGAAGTAGTGTTGATTCCTCCAGTCAGTGGTGGCGGTGTGGAGGGATGAGGGATGAAAGTCTTGAGGGTAGTTTAACTACTGATTCCCCTAAGACTCTTGTTTGATGCCTTTTGCCTTCTACCTCTTAACCATTGCGATCAAGTGCTAACTGCACCAGGCGATCGACCAATTCCGGGAAGGTGATGCCGCTGGCTCCCCAAAGCCGAGGATACATACTAGTAACTGTAAACCCTGGCATTGTGTTGATTTCGTTGATGAAAACATCTCCGGTTGCTTCGATGTAAAAGAAGTCTACCCGTGCAAGACCAGCGGCATCAATGGCAGTAAAGGCTTGGATTGCCATGGTCTGAATTTGAGCAGTGACAGCTTCTGGCAAGGCAGCAGGAATAATGAGGTCGGCTTTACCTTCGGTATATTTCGTTTCGTAGTCGTAGAAATCGCTCTGGTAAGTAATTTCGCCAACGATCGAGGCTTGCGGTTGCTCGTTGCCCAGTACAGCACACTCGACCTCTCGTGCGACTACGCCTGCTTCGACAATGAGGCGGCGATCGTAGCTAGCAGCACTATCTAGAGCCGCTTCGAGTTCGGCACGACTTCGGACTTTAGAGATGCCAACCGAAGAGCCGAGATTAGCGGGTTTGACAAAGCAAGGATAGGCAAGCTGGGCTTCAATGTCGTCGCACAGCTTAGGATAGATGCAGGGATTTGACCAGACCTGAGAGCGACTGACTGCCATGTAGTTAACTTGAGGCAAGCCAGCTTGAGCAAACATCGTCTTCATGGCGAGCTTGTCCATGCCGATCGCTGACCCCAAGATGCCAGAGCCAACGAAGGGGGTCTGCATCAGCGTCAACAGCCCTTGTATAGTGCCATCTTCGCCGTTCGGACCGTGTAGCACGGGAAACCAAACGTCTACGTCACCAGCAGTAGGCGGTAAACGCCAGCGATCGACGGGATCGCTAGAGGCAAGATCGGATGAAAGAGGCTGACCAGAGGTAAGTACCTGTTGCGCGATCGCGCTGTCGCACCACTGCCCGTTTTTCTGAATGTAAAAGGGTAGGAGCGTATAGACGGCGGCATTGCTACCAGCGCTAAGGGCTTGGGCGATCGCTCGTGCGGAGGCGATCGACACTTCATGTTCTCCAGAGCAACCGCCAAACAGCAGCCCGATCGTACGCTTTGTCATGTCACCCTTTCACTCCTTTACACCTTTACCTTCACGCCTTCACTAAATCTCATACGAAAGCTCTGGCAACTGCATTGCTCTTGCTAACTCAGCAGCAACTTGTGGACGGGAGAATTCAGGTGGCGGCAGTTCACCCCGACGCAGCAGCTCTCGCACTTTCGTACCAGATAGATGCACGCGCTCTTCGCGGGTACTGGGGCTGGTTTTTGTGGTTGCCATTGATTCGGTTCGCAGGCAGTAGAAAGCATGTTCAAACTTCATTGGGGCAATCCCCAGTTCTGCTGGTTCAAATTCGTCGAAGATGTGTTGCGCATCGTAGGTGCCGTAGTAGTCGCCCACACCGGCATGATCGCGCCCAACAATAAAGTGAGTGCAGCCATAGTTCTTGCGTACGAGGGCATGAAAGATTGCTTCACGGGGTCCGGCATAGCGCATAGCAGCAGGATTGATTGCCAGGATGACGCGCTCTCTAGGAAAGTAGTGCTCTAGCATGATCTCGTAGCAGCGCATTCGTACGTCAGCAGGAATATCATCTTCTTTTGTTGCGCCGACGAGAGGATGGAGAAAGAGCCCATCCACCGTTTCGAGCGCACATTTGATGATGTACTCGTGGGCGCGGTGGATGGGGTTGCGCGTTTGGAAGCCTACGATCGTCTTCCAGCCTTTACCGTGAAAGAGCGATCGTGACTCTAGGGGATCAATTTGATAAGTGGGAAACAACGTGTGAGGGTTGCGCTCTAGCAGCCAAATCTCGCCTGCTAAGTTAACGGATCCTTGCCGATAGACAACCGAAACACCCGGATGCTTCTCTTCATTCGTGCGATAAACGAGCAATGCCTCGTGACGCTTGTCGTAGCGGTATTTTTGGGTGAGATGCAGAACGCCTACAAAGCCATCGTAAGGATTGTCCAGGCGGATCAGGCTGCCTTCTTTCAGTGGAGCAGCTACATCTTCTGACACGGGTAGGGTGATGGGAATCGACCAGGGCAACCCGTTTGCCAGGTGCATATCATTGACAACCCCGTTGTAATCGGCTTCGTGCATAAAGCCTGTAAGGGGACTAAAGCCACCGATCGCAATCATCTCCAGATCGGAAACCGCTCGCGCATCTAGTTTCACTCTAGGCAAAAAGTCAGCTTTGTCGAGAAACTCTGCCCTCTGTTGCGGATTAGCGATGCGATTAATCAGTTGCCCACCGTGGGGAGCAATACTGTCTGGATGCTGGCTCATGGGAATGGGAATTAGTAAATTGCAGCGTTCTGCTTCTGTTGATCCATCCTACTAGGAGTCTGTCAATTTTGATTTGACGGCTAGAAGATCACAGCCAGTTTGACCCTACAGGGCTTAAGTCCTTGCTGCCGCATTTTGTGCTGAAAGAAGACAACTTTTTCAGGTACTGTTGCCTTAGCGGTCGCAAACGCTTTGAGCTTTGATCGCTATTTATCTCTCGCCTAGCCCCTAGTGCTTACTGCTGGCGTGCCATTTCCATGAGCGTACGCTGAGAGCTTTGTTCAATAACGCCGACAGCGGGACGACGCTGAATGTAATGCCCATCGGCTTGCAAGTCCCAGGCTTGTCGGTTATCAGCAAGGAGGATACCGAGTATTTCTTGCAGATCTTTGGCGATCGTTGGATCATCAATCGGCACCACGGCTTCGACACGGCGATCCAGGTTGCGCGTCATCCAATCAGCACTGCCGATGAAGACTTCTTCGTTGCCGTGGTTATGAAAGTAGAGGATACGGGAGTGTTCTAAAAAGCGACCAACAATGCTGACAACGCGGATATTTTCGCTGATGCCTGGTAGCTGCGGGCGCAAGCAGCACATTCCACGTACAATCAGGTCAACCTTTACACCTGCCTGAGAGGCTTCGTACAGGGCAACAATCATCCTAGGATCAACCAGCGCATTCATTTTGGCAACAATGCGGGCATGGAGTCCGTTACGGGCGTGTTCGCTTTCGCGGTGAATAAGGGCAAGCATACGATCGCGCAGATTAACTGGAGCTACCAGCAGTTTGCGGTAGGTCTGCTGCCGCGAGTAGCCCGTCAGATAGTTAAACAGCTCAGTCAAATCTGCTCCTAACTCATCACGACAGCTCAACAGCCCAATATCAGTGTAAAGGCGAGCCGTTTTGGGATTGTAGTTTCCGGTGCCAATGTGGACATAGCGGCGGATGCGCCCCTCTTCGCGCCGGACAACTAGCATCACTTTGGTATGAGTCTTCAGCCCAACCAAACCATAGACGACGTGAACACCGACGTTTTCAAGTTTACGCGCCCAATTAATGTTGTTTTCTTCGTCGAAGCGGGCTTTGAGTTCTACCAACACCGATACCTGTTTGCCATTTTCGGCAGCGGTAATGAGTGCATCGACGATCGGTGAATCGCCAGAGGTGCGATAGAGTGTTGTCTTAATCGCCAGCACGTCTGGATCGTGTGCTGCCTGAGTGAGAAACCGCTGCACCGTATTGGAAAACGACTCATAGGGATGATGCAGCATCAGATCTTGTTTGCGGATGATGGCAAAAAAGTCGTCTTCTATTTCTAAGGAGCTGCTGCCTTCGATAGTGCGCCGTAAGCGAGGGGGGAGCGCCGATCGCCAGACGGGATCTTTCAACTCTGGCAATGGTAAGCCAGTGAGCGCAAACAGATCGCTGAGGCAGAGCAAGCCTTCGACTTCATATACATCGTTCTCGCCCAGATCCATCTCCTGACGCAGCATCTCGCGTACTACTTCAGGCATTGAGGCATGGACTTCTAGCCGAACGATCGTTCCACCAAAGCGGCGTTTCCGTAGTTCTTGCTCGATCGCCAGCAGCAAATCATCTGCTTCATCCTCTGCTACTTCCAGATCACCATCGCGAGTAATCCGAAATGGGTAGTACTCCAGGATAGTCAGACCAGGAAACAGGCTCTCCAGGTTGTGAGCGATCACCTGTTCTAACGGTACGGCTGTCCATACAGCAGGCACATCTTTTTGCTGTAACCGCAGGTCTTCTGGCAGCGGCAAGAAGCGCGGCAGAATTCTGGGGACTTTGACTCTGGCAAACAGTTCCTCACCGTTGGCAGGATCTTTAATGACAACGGCTAGATTGAGACTAAGGTTGGAAATGTAGGGAAACGGATGCCCTGGATCGATCGCCAGCGGCGTCAAGACTGGAAAGATTTGCTCATCAAAATACGTTTGCAGGTAGCGGCGTTGTTCCTGGTTCAGGTCAATGTAGTCCAGCAGGTACACCCCTTTTGCTGCAAGCTGAGGGCGTAGGGCTTGCTCAAAATGACGGTGCTGTTGTGCCACCATGGGACGCAAGCGCTGACCAATTAGCTCTAATTGTTCTTGGGCAGTGCAGCCATCTGCCGATCGCCGTGTGACCTTAGCTGCCACCTGCTCTTTCAGCGCTGCCACCCGTACCATGAAGTACTCATCCAAGTTGGAGCTAAAAATCGCCATGAATTTTAGCCGCTCTAACAAGGGCGTACGTGGGTCAAACGCTTCATGCAACACCCGATTGTTAAACTCTAACCAGCTAATTTCGCGGTTGAAGTAATACTGAGGCTCAGTCAGGTTAATTTCAGTTGGAGCCTCTTTCACCGTTACAACTTTTTTGCGCCTGGTCATGGTTTAACCAAACACCTCATCTTCTCTACCCGTCCACCAGTCGCCCAGGTTCATCAAATCCTGATGAATATCTTCTACTGCCTGAATGTATTCCGTCTCGGAGAGGCTGTCTCGCCGTTCTTGCAGCTTTTTCAGTCGTAGTTGTACCAACAACCAGGGTTTCGTGATGCCGTCCGTTGCTTCGATGTAACGGGCGAGACTGTCACTGGACATATCTTGAGGCGATGGACGATTCATGGGCAGTCGGTACGATCGACGATAGAAACAACACGACAGAAAACTTTCGCCTCTTCATCGTATTACTCATCCCTGAAGAAAGTGAAGCAACCTCCGAAATGATTGTGTTTCTTTGGATGATGGGACGATCGCACACGGAATAGGGTCGATCACATTGGCATTGTGAGCGGTTGCGGTAGCCTGCTTGCCAGAACGTGTCGCAGTCACCTTGCAGAAAGTTGCTGCGTAACCGTAGCGATTCGATTGCTCCTAAGCTTGTTGACCAACTAAACCTTAACAAAACCTTCGTAGCCAATTAATCACTGCTTGGTACTGTTCTTTTCATTATCTGTACAAAATTCTCTACAGTTATGAATTGGTATCAGTCCTCGCATTTACCATCGACAGGGTTGAAACGGCGCGATGTTTTACGGGGCGCTGGCATTTTAACGGGTTTGGCGATCACTAGTCAGTTACCGCGTCGTTTAGTGGCTCAGCCAGCGTTTTCAGGCTATCCCTTTTCACTAGGAGTTGCCTCTGGCAATCCACTGCCCAATAGCGTAGTTTTGTGGACTCGACTGGCTCCTAATCCACTAAGTGGAGGAGGAATGCCAGCATACAACGTGCCCGTGCAATGGCAAGTTGCGGCTGATGAAAATATGCGACGCATTGTCAAGTCTGGTACTGAGGTTGCCGTGCCAGAGTTCGCGCATTCAGTTCATGTAGACGTGCGTGGACTGCAACCAGGACAGACTTACTGGTATCAATTTAAGGCGGGTAACGAAGTCAGCCCGATCGGTCGCACCCGTACTGCACCTGCCCGTGGTGAAAGGCTCGATCGCCTCCGCTTTGCATTGGCTAACTGTCAGGACTGGCAAAATGGCTACTACACGGCTTACAAGCACCTCGCCGAAGAAGATCTCGATCTGGTAGTGCATGTGGGTGACTACATTTATGAATATGGTCCGCAACCCGGTGGACCTCGCCAGCACAATGGTCCTGAGATTTTCAGCCTGGAAGACTATCGCAACCGCCACGCGCTCTATAAAACAGATGCTAACCTTCAAGCGGCTCATGCAGCGTTCCCCTGGGTAGTGACATGGGATGACCACGAAGTAGAAAACAACTACGCTAGTGGGATCTCAGAAGTTGATGGCGAGCCTGATCAAGATCCCGCCGTGTTCTTGCGACGGCGCGCAGCGGCATATCAGGCGTATTACGAGCATATGCCGCTGCGTAAATCATCCCTACCCTATGGTGCTGATCTGCGGTTGTATCGACGTTTAACGTATGGCGATCTAGCTCAATTTAATGTGTTGGATACACGTCAATATCGATCGGATCAACCCTGTGGTGACGAGCTTAAACCCCTTTGCGATGCAGCACTTGACCCTAATGCTACGCTAACAGGCAAGGCGCAAGAGCGCTGGTTGTTTCAAGGCTTGCAGCAATCATCCGCTCAGTGGAATATTCTGGCGCAGCAGGTCATGTTTTCGCAGTTTGACTTTGATGCACGTCCAGGGGTGCAACTCTTTAATATGGATCAATGGGATGGCTATGTGGCAGCCCGCAATCGCATCCTGACGTTTCTCGAACAGCAGAAGGTTTCTAACCCGATTGTGCTGGCGGGTGATATTCATTCCAGTTGGGTACACGACATCAAACGTGACTTCAACAAGCCAGGATCGCCAACGCTGGGCACTGAGTTTGTGGCAACCTCCATCACCTCAGACTTTCCCACCCAGTTCATTGCTCCAGTAACGGCAGCGCTTTCTAACAACCCGCATACTAAGTTCTTTAACGGTGCGTTGCGGGGCTATCTACGCTGCGATCTAAATCGCAAACGTTGGCGGAGTGATTATCGCGTCGTCTCGACGATCGCTGCACCCCAAGCAACGATTAGCACTCTTGCCTCGTTTGTGGTGGAAAACGGTAAACCGGGCGCTCAACGCGCTTAACTGTAATTAAAAACGGAGTGTAGCAGGATGGGTACTAAATGTTCCTGTCCTGCTCCGTTCGCGCTACCGCTTTTAATGCGATCGTCTTGAGCACGATCTGGTACTGGAGGCAGTCACAACAGACTCTCACTCCACTCGTTGTAGGGGCGTTAGTTTGGGATCGACAATCTTTTGACCCATACCAGCAAACTTCACAGCAAGGCAAATCTTATTCCCAGCACCAAAAATATGCGTTACCTGACCGCTGCCAAAGGCTTTATGAACAACTCGATCGCCGACTGTCCAATCATCTTCATGGGTATCAGGCAAAGAAGTCGTTTCAGAGGGACCCCGGCTTGAGGCAGCGCTCGGTTTCGTCCAGCGGGTAGGAATGGCTGTGGCAACATTGCTCTGCATCAGCTCACGCGGTAATTCTGCCAAAAACAGCGACGGGCTAGCAGGTTCGCGATTGCCATAAAGACGGCGTTCTCGCGCATAGGAGACAAACAAACGCTCCTGAGCGCGGGTGATGCCAACGTAGCAAAGACGGCGTTCTTCTTCCAGTGCGGCAGGGTCTTCGAGCGATCGAAAATTAGGAAACAGTCCTTGCTCTAGCCCCACCAGGAAGACGACCGGAAACTCCAGCCCCTTCGACGAATGCAGCGTCATCAGTGAAACTCGTGTGACTTCTTCTTCTAAATTATCCAGATCAGACGAGAGCGAGGCGCTAGAAAGAAAGCCAATCAGGCTGGGATCGTCCGTGTTCTGCTCTTCAAATTGCAGCACCGCGTTGTAAAGTTCGCCCACGTTTTGCATGCGGTCTTCGGCTTCTTCGGTGCCCTGGATTTTTAAGTCCTGCATATAGCCAGAGTCTTCCATAATGCCTTGGACGATCTGGTTCGCGGGCAATGTATCAAGCTGCGATCGCCATTTCTGAAGCATCTGGACAAAGCTCAACACACCTTTTGACGATCGTCCTGACAATGTTTTGACAGAGGTTTCATCGGTGAGAATCTCCCACAGGGGTACATCTAACTCCTGCGAGGCTCTTACCAGGGAATCGATCGTTGCTTTGCCAATGCCGCGCCGGGGCGTATTGATCACCCGCAGTAAGCTGACCGTATCAGCAGGGTTGGCGATCGCCCTTAGGTAGCCCAACACATCCTTAATTTCCTTGCGATCATAAAACCGCAGCCCACCCACAATTTTGTAAGGCACATCATGCTTCACCAGCACTTCTTCGATGGCGCGCGATTGGGCGTTGGTGCGGTAGAGGATCGCAAATTTGCCCCAATGCAGTTCGGGATGCTTCGCTTCCATCACGCGGATCTGCTGCACGACAAACTCTGCTTCGGCGTTTTCGTCGTCAGCGCGATAGCAGAAAATAGCTTCACCAGCACCCCGTGTGGGCTTCAGCACTTTGTCGATGCGCTCGGTGTTGTTATCAATCAGGTGATTGGCAAGTGCCAGAATGTTTTCGGTCGATCGATAGTTTTCCTCTAGCTTGACCATGGTGCGGGTGTCGTCGTCCGGCAATTGGTCGCCAAAGTCCTTCTGAAAGCCCATCAGAATAGTAAAATCTGCCGCTCGGAAGGAGTAAATCGACTGATCGGCATCGCCAACAACGAAGACCGATCGATACTCCCATTGGTCAAAGGTTTGAGTGCTATCACTATTGGTTACCAGCAGACGAATCAAGTCGTACTGAGTCCGGTTAGTGTCTTGATATTCGTCTACAAGAACGTGCCGAAAGCGGCTATGCCAGTAGGCACGTACCTGTTCGTTTTGGCGAAACAGCTTGACAGGCATCAAAATCAGGTCATCGAAATCTAGCGCATTGTTTGCTACCAGCGCATCTTGATACATACTGTAGACGTTGGCGATGACCCGTCCACGATAGTTTTGCTGCTCGCGCTCTAGATCTTGCGGTGACCAACTCTGGTTTTTAGCATTACTAATGGCAAAGCGAACGGAGCGAGGATCGAACTTTTTATCGTCCAGGTTCAGCCTGTTCGTTACGATATCTTTCACCAGACTTTGCGCGTCCGATTCGTCAAAGATCGAGAAGTTACGATCCCAACTGCGTCCCTTCTCATCCTGAAACTTTTCAATGTCAAGCCGCAAAATCCGCGAACAGAGCGCATGAAAAGTGCCAATCCACAGATGTTTAGTAATATTCTTGTAGACTTTTGACTTCAGCTTTGTTTGGTCGTAAGGCGGCAATGAATCCAGCGGCTTACCAAATTGACTATGTGATTCACGATCGGCAAAGAGCTTCTCAATTCGCTCCTTCATTTCTCTGGCAGCTTTGTTTGTAAAGGTGACAGCCAGAATGTTTTCAGGATCAACGCGATGCGTCAGTACCAAATTGGCAATGCGATAGGTCAACGCTCGCGTTTTGCCAGAGCCAGCGCCTGCAACTACTAGTAAAGGACCACAGTAGTGCTCTACTGCTTGCCGCTGCGAAGGGTTGAGATGAGCGAGAAATTCTGTCGTTTGTGTCATGAAGCGGTGTGGCGATCGGGCGATGCTTGGGACGAGCCAACAGCATCAAGACCAGCGTATCGCATCTTGAAGGATGAGAGCAGTTTTGGCAGGTAGATGCACGATCGAAGCCACGGTCTTTTCGCTCAAGCAGCGTGCTCTTTGTAATGGCGGGTTTTGAGGCATCGTTGTAAAGGTCTTGAGATACAGGGTCTGTACCTTCTGCCTCGGCGTGCCTCTACGAATTGCCATTTAGCTTGCTTTGAGGGACTTTCAGCTCCTTTTATCAAGACCCGTTGGTAATTGCTGCCTAAATTGCCTGGAAGACTCCAGGTAGGAAAGTTATTATCAACGAATAACGATATCCACCGAGTTCCATTCGGCATTGCCTGAAGGCACCTTGTGACTTTGCTTACTCCTTTCTATTTGTTGGCTGCTTCTGATCTGCGTCCGCTTCTGGGAGATATTCGGCTTGATGTCGCAGCGCTGGTGCTGATGTTGCTGCTGTCTGCTTTTTTCTCTGGCTCAGAAACGACCATCACGGCTCTAGACAATCTCAAGCTGAAGGCGCTAATCAAGGAACAGGGCGATCCTAGCCGCATTTTTACCCTAGTACTTAGCAATCGACGGCGGTTTATTACGACGCTGCTGGTGGGCAACACGCTGGTCAACAACTTTTCTGCTATTTTGACCAGCAACCTGTTTAGTCTTTGGTTGGGCAATCAGACGATCGGGCTTGCCACCTTTGTCATTACGTTTCTCACCTTGACGTTTGGCGAAATTGTACCAAAATCGCTGGCAATCAATAACGTCATGCCAATTTTTACGCTGGTAGTGCAGCCCATTTACTGGCTTTCTAAGTTGCTGTCGTTGCTGGGTGTCATTCAACTCTTTGAGAAGGTAACTCAGCTTGCCATTCGCACGTTTCAGGGGGAAGTGGTGCAGCAGGGCGAGTCGCTACAAGATTTGGAGCTAATGATCGAAATTTTGGGCGGCAAGGGGCAGCTTGACCTAGACCAGCATCAGATGCTGAATAAGGCGTTAATGCTCGATCGCCTGAGCGTTAAAGAAGTCGTCAAACCACGCATTGCGATGCGAACCATTTCGCGAGAGGCGACGCTACAAGATTTAGTCGCGCTGTGCCTAGAAACAGGCTATTCGCGCATTCCAGTGCAGGAAGAGTCAAAAGACGAGATCGTCGGTATTGTGAATCTCAAACGCGCCTTGCAGCACTTGAATCAGCTGCGTCACGATGAACAGAGCAATGGCTTTGTCACGCTGGCAATGGACCCGCCCTTCTATGTACCTGACACAAAGCGCGTAGCGGATATGCTGAAAGAAATGCTGCAACAGCGCCTGCACATGGCGATTGTTGTGGATGAGTATGGCGGTACTGTCGGCTTGGTCACGCTGGAAGACATCCTTGAAGAATTGGTGGGCGAGATTTACGATGAGAGCGATTTTCCTCATCGCGCCAGTCCTGCCCGTAGTGCCACAGTGCTCAACCGAGAGCCTACTAGCCGTGTTTCACGATAGGCGTGCGTTTCGCCCTCAGTGATCAGGACATCACCGTTCTATTTTTCCTTTTGCATACGGACTTTCGAACCTACAGAAAGATTTGGTGAGCGCTTCAATAAAGCTCAACGAATGCTCTGGCGACGGAGAGCATTTTGGTGATCGTGCTCTATCCAGGCAGCATCCGTCCAGTGAGGAGTGCTTTGCAGCCGAGCGATCGCCCAAGCATTGTATTCAGGGTTCAGGTCGCAGCCCAGCCATTTTCTACCTGCTTGCTCGGCTACTACCAGCGTTGTGCCAGAACCAGAGAACGGATCAACTACTGTGTCACCACGATCGGATGCAGCAAATACGAGCTTGCGAAGGAGTGCCTCCGGCTTTTGCGTGGGATGCTTTGTCTTTTCTGCCATGCCATTGCAGGTTGTGGGAAGCTCGATCACATCCTTTGGCTTTGCGCCCAACGGGTGTGGCAACCAGCGATCGCGGGGTTTCCCATCACCATACTGACTGGTCGCTGCCTGCGGATGGGCGGGATACTTCAGCGTGTGGTTGCCATAGGGAATCCGAATGCGGTCGATGTTGATCTTGGCGCTGGCACTCTTTCGCAGCAGCAGAATGCTCTCATGGGCGCGTCCCCAATCAAGACCCAGATTAGCCTTGTTCTTGTAATGCCACACTAACCAGCGGCAGGCTTGGAAGTATTGCAGGGCGGGACGCTTCAGATCTGCCAGAATCTCAGAAAAACCCATGACATAAAGGCAACCAGACGGCTTAAGGATTCTTGCTGCCTGCTGAATCCACTGCATCGACCAGTCGATATAGTCGTCTTGCGAGGCAAAGGTATCCCAGTCTGCTTTCTTAAGGTTGTAAGGCGGATCGGCAAAGATCAAATCAACAGATGCCTCGTCCAACGTCGCTAACCATTGCAGCGAATCGCCACAAAATAGAGTGCCGTTAGAAGTTTGATGGGCGATCTTCATGCGTTGGTTAATGTCATGAGCAGCCTCAATTGCTCCACAAATTCTTTGGCACTCAGTCTAAACCAAATGTATGTTTCAAGGCTGTGTTAACTTCTGTAGTCAATAGTGAACCGATAGTACGAGAAATGGCTGAAAGTGTAATAGTTGCTAGATTATCAGTCATGACAACTGAATTGGTTAACAAACCTGATTGCTGCCCCTCTACCGAATCTAACAAAATCGTCACTCTGCTAGGGTGACCGGCTCGAAACATTTGGCTAGTGACCATAGCAACGATGACTTGAGATAAACCTGTTCTTAAGTTGTCAGCTTGCACAACGACAGCCGGCCTTGTTTTAGCAGTGGTCAAATTAGCATTTGGAAAAAGTACTAAAACAACATCACCTTGCTTTAAGGTTCTCTCTAGCTGCATCGTAGTGATCATAAACACTCATTTCTGGGCTGTTCCAATCGTCAGCAAAAGTCGTTAGATTTGCTCTTAAAATCTCAGCGTTTACTATGTCAATTCCATGCGCCCCTAAATTAATCTGCTGCTCACTGGTGGGTGCTGATAAATGCTGCGATGGTTGAAGTTGAGGAACCTCAATCGGAACGCCTAATTTCTCTGCTAACTCTAAAAGATTATTGCCAAAGTCAGCCGCTCCAGCAATTATCCCAGCAATTGCTACTGCAATTACCAACAGCCTATCTAGCCGAATTTTAATCCTTTCAGGTTTTTGCTTGTCAGGACGACTAAGATCTTCTTGAAGATCATCAAGCGTCACTAAAGCTTCCTCACGCTGTCCTTCTGGAAATGACTGTGCGGTAGTACGAAGAGAGTCGATCAGTTTAGTAACTTCATCAAGATTTCGACCAATATTTTGAGAGAAGTTGGAAACAGTACCACTACCACTTTGAACAAAACCAATACTATTGTTTCCTTGGAAGATAGTTTGGTGGGTCGTTTCTCTACCCGAGGCAAGGAGAAGCGCTGGATTTTCAAGCACAGCTTTACCCTTGTTATCTAAAGAGCAAACATAATCTGTATTACCATCATTACTGCCCATTTCAGAACACTTAATACAACCTTCGTCCCACAGGGATTGTAGGTAATACCGAACAGTTTCAACAGATAGACCAACTATGCGGGCAATCTCAGCGCTACGTATTTTCCCGCTGTTAAGAACCTCAAGGATCTTAAGCGAATTGTCGTCATGAGACATTGCGAATTCCTCTCTCAACGCGGAAAGCCTGTTCAGTGACTCTATGCTATCGCTTATAAACGCATGGGTTGAAGACCAGCCACGATCGCACCGCTACAAAGTGATAGACGAATCACCTACTACTTGCGCTTTAAGCTGACCAGTCGTTCTTGCAGAATACCTTCTTGCTGCGTATCGTCAAGGTTGCGGGCAAGCTCGATCGCCTGTTGATAACGCTGTTGTGCTTTAGGTACATCACCCAGTTTTTCGTAGAACTGACCTAACGCTTGCAGTGAGATGAGTTCTTGACGATCGTTCTCTAACATCTGAGCAACCTGAAGACGCTGATTGAGTAACTCAAGCGACTGCTGGTAGCCTCCCGTTGTAGTGAGGGCTGCTACCATGCCATCGATCGCCCGAAACTGATTGGGGCGATCGCGGTTGATATCTGCTAGCTTGACTGCCAGCCCGTAATATCGCATCGAGTCTCGATAGTTGCCCGCTGACTGATACAAAGCACCGATGTTATTTAACGTGGTGGCTTCTCGTTTGGGGCTACTGGCGCGACGAGCCTCTGCTAAAGCAATTGTGTATTCCTCCATAGCGCGGCTAGTGTTACCTAGACTAGCCGCCAACAACCCCAAGCTATCGTGCGATAAGGCAGCGCCATCAGCGCTCTTAATGTTGGTAGCAATAGTGAGCGCTTCGTTAAAGAGAGATGCTGCTGATTGAATGCCGCCACGCTTTGCTAGCACTCTGCCCAGACTGTTCAAGGCATAAACTTGCCCTTGAAAATCTTGTTCATCACGTGCGATCGCCAGTTGTCGGCGTAGAGCATCTTCTGCTTCGTTCGATCGTCCTAAACGGGAATACGCCAGTCCTAAATAGCCGTAGGCAAGAGCTTCACCAGGGCGATCAACGAGTGCTTGGTAGAGCTTGAGCGCCTGCTGCCAGGATTGCACCGCATCTGCTAACGAACCATCCAGCTCTTGATCCTTACCCAGTTGTAGGAGTCGATCGGCTTCATTCCTCGATGCGCCCTGAGTGCCGTTATTAACCCGCACATTCAACTGCTGATTTAGCTCGGTGGCGCTCGCTGCAAGCGGTGATAGCAGCGCGATCGACATTCCAGCACCCACAATGGCACTAAGGATGACTGGTTGACTCAGAATGCCCATGACCCAACGATTCATTTGTCTGCCTCGATAAAATTTTGCGCTGGCTCGACGTTAGCCCTGGCGCTAGTAAGAAGGGGTAATTAAGACACCTCGACCTAGCCGAACAGCTAGCCCTAGAGTGTCTTTATTCAACGCTCGTTTCTACTGAGGTCGCACCAAACCCCAGTCCACTTCTAGCATTCCCTTCTAGATAGATGGTTCGCACATCGTCTGGCAGCATTGTTTCGAGCAACCGATAGCCTTCTTGGATCTGCGATCGCACCTCTGTTGGAGACATTGCCTCGCCCTCTGCCCGCAGATACGCTGAAATCCGCGTTTCGCTCCAGTTAAACGTCTGTGCCATCAGCACAATCAGCCGTAGGGTTGGCGGCATCTGATCCAACACTCGCTCGATATAGCACCACAAGGGCGGCGGCGCAGCTTCTAAGTTGTATTGAATTGCTTCCACGGGCGGCAGTTCTGCCCGATTAATACAAATTGCTGTTACGTTAATCAGCCAGCTTTGTAGCGTCATGCCAGCGTCATTTTCACCACCACTACGCAAATCAACGCCACCCAGCTCATGGAAAATATGTCGCCAGGTATTGGCAAAAAGATAGTCTGCCTGGACGGGCGATCGTGCCGAGTGCCGAATAAGCGTGTACACCATCGGACTGTAGCGACAAAAGATCGCCGTAAAATATTGCCCAGAATCCGGGTGGCGCTGAAATAAGGTCAGCAAATCTTGATCGCTATAGTGCGTCAAACCCTTCACTACCGGATGGTTACATTCTGGGAAGGACGGAATTGCAGGAAATGTAGGAATGGACACAGCCCAAGTAACCAGCTAGTTGTGCAAATGAATGACCTCCAATATATAAGCGGTTTTGGGCAAATTGACACGGTTTTTTCACAAATCAGTAATGTAATGTTGGCAAGAGGGAGTAGGAAACAGGGCATGGAACGTTGCATCGCCTCCTCCGCTTCCCCTACCTCTCTTGTCAGCTAACATCAGCTGTTAGCTGCTGACGTGCGGCTCCCCTTTCCACCGCATTTCTTCTTGATACAATGGAGGGACGCTTAACCTCTGAATGTTTTTAGAGCAGGCTGCTGCTTCTACGTCTGCCCTCATCAACGCTTGCCTTGTTCTACTCATGACTATATCGATCAGTAGTATTCTGGCTTTTACTCAACCGCTGTCGCTAGCCGCTCTTCCGGGCTTAGATCCATTGTTTTCCACCCAAGGCATTATGGTGATGCTGTTAGGTGCATACGCAGTGGCAATGTGGATGTTTCTCACCAGTGCCCCGAAGGTTCACACCATTATGGTGACGGACGTGCAGCTAGCAAAAAATCTCTATGAAGGGATGCTAGAGCTGCCAGCGGCTGATATTCCCTTGCACTATTACTATAATTACGAGCAATCTTTGGGTGCGGCAGCGATCGACCCCCTCTATCTTTCTCCGGGCATTGGGCGATCGGGGCTATCTTCTACCAGTGCCCCTGAAGGTTTGTGGTATCAGTTGAAAAAAAATACCCAGCTGCACATTATTGCAGGAGCTAGTCTGGGCGAGAAGAATCGTCAGCGGCACGTCTGCTTTGATCGAGACTGTTTAGAACAGGTGCTCTTGCGGGTGCAGATGCGAAACGTAAAGCACAAAATTCGGCAGGAGAAACCCCTAAATTTCTTGGTGAAGGACTATGACGGCAATGTGATTGAAATGGCGGAAGTATCTGCTTAAGAACTCATGCAATACCGTCGGTTTGGACGCACAGAGTTAGCCATGCCTGTTTTTTCGTGTGGTGGCATGAGATACCAACACAAGTGGCAGGACGTCTCACCGAAGCAGATTCCGGCTGACAGTCAGGCAAACCTGGAGGCAACCATCCGGCGATCGCTCGACGTGGGCATCAACCACATTGAAACTGCGCGCGGCTACGGCACCTCGGAAATGCAGTTGGGGCAAATCTTACCGACGCTGCCACGCGAGAAACTCATTGTCCAAACGAAAATTTCGCCTGTTGCCGATGCCAAAGCCTTTCGGCGTACGTTTGACCAGTCGCTGTCGTACCTGAAGCTTGATCACGTTGACTTGCTGGGGCTGCATGGCATCAACACGCCCGAGCTACTGGACTTTTGTATCCGTCCTGGTGGCTGCCTGGATGTTGTTCGTGCTTTGCAAAATCAGGGCAAAGTTCGGTTTGTCGGCTTCTCAACGCATGGACCCACTGATGTGATTGAGCAGACGATCGCCACTAATCAGTTCGACTACATAAATTTGCATTGGTACTACATCAACCAGACGAACTGGTCTGCGATTGAAGCTGCGGCTCGGCATGACATGGGCGTTTTTATCATCAGCCCTTCTGAAAAGGGTGGAATGCTCTTTAAGCCGCCGCAACGTTTGGTAAATCTGTGTGCACCGCTGAGTCCGATCGTCTTCAATGACCTGTTTTGCTTAAGCCATCCCCAAGTGCATACATTAAGCATTGGTGCTGCCAACCCTCAAGATTTTGATGAACATTTGAAGACATTAGCCTACCTGGACCATGCTTCGGACGTGCTGCCGCCTATCCTAGAGCAGTTGGAGCAGGCAGCGATCGACCGTCTTGGTGCAGATTGGATGAAAACCTGGCACATTGGTCTACCAACGCTAGCAGAAACGCCTGGAGGGCTGAACATCCCGGTGATGCTGTGGTTAAGAAATCTAGCGCTTGCCTACGACATGGTGGACTATGCCAAGATGCGGTACAACTTGCTGGGGCAAGGCGGGCACTGGTTTCCGGGTGCGAATGGCGATCGGGTGGCAGACCTCAATTTGCAGCCATGCCTCGCGCAGAGTCCCCACGCCGACAAAATTCCCCAGCTTCTAGCCGAAACCCATGCACTTCTAGGCGGTCAAAAAATACAGCGCTTATCCCGGCAATCGTCTACTAGAGAGCACATCC
This sequence comes from Phormidium sp. FACHB-592, assembly GCF_014695795.1. NCBI lineage: Bacteria > Bacillati > Cyanobacteriota > Cyanophyceae > Oscillatoriales > Oscillatoriaceae > Phormidium > Phormidium sp. FACHB-592. The sequence continues at coordinate 109,832 of NZ_JACJOZ010000075.1, read as the reverse complement.
TGTAACTGCCGAGTGAAACATGGACTAGGCAGCCAGACAATTGTTGAGGTCGATCGCTCCAACATCTCTAAACTTTGGCTACACTCGCAAAGCGGATTTTAAGGTAATCATCTTCCATCTTTGCCCCCGCAGGTTCCAGGGCAGCTAACGACTGTGGCAGCACCAGATTACGACGGTGATTACCAATGCGAATGTTTAGCTCATCGCCGGATTTGCTTAGTTCAATTTGGTGCTTCTCAATGCCTGGTAGATACACTTCCAGACTGTACTGCTGTTTATCTTGCACCACTCGCAGCGTGGTTTCTTTGTAGTAAACCTGCGCCGGATCTTCATTGTTGGGGTAGAGGGTATCTTTGAGCCGATCGAGCGCTGCTAGCCCACACATCTCTTCCGAATACAGCGGCACTTCTTTAATCGGTAGCGGTGAGAAGTTTTCGTGGATTTCCTGACGATACTGCTGCTGTTGTTCCTTCCAGCGCTGGAAGAAGGGGTCAGAGACAGAATCGGGTAGGATACGGTTTGCCACCACCATATCCGTTGCCACGTTATACAGGCTCAGGTAAGCGTGGGCACGGAGTGATTCTTTGATCACCATTTTTTCAGGGTTCATGACCAGACGCACCGAGGTTTTAGTCGCATCAGTCAGCACTTTCTCCAGCGCTTCGATTTGCTCGTAGAACTCGAAGGGTGCATCCATCACCTCTTTGTCAGGGAGCGAAAAGCCCGCGATCGGTCGAAACAGTGGCTCTACCAACGGACGCAAGGCGACAGAAATTCCCTGAAAGGGCTTGTAGAACTTCCGCATATACCAACCGCCAACTTCTGGCAAGCTCAACAGACGTAGTGCGGTTCCCGTGGGTGCAGAGTCAATGATGAGCACATCGTACTCGCCCTCGTCGTAGTGGCGCTTCATCCGCACCAAGCCAAAAATTTCATCCATGCCAGGAAGGATTGCCAGTTCTTCTGCCTGTACCCCGTCCATGCCCCGCGCCTGCAAAACCTGAGTAATGTAGCGCTTTACGGCTCCCCAATTACCTTCCAGTTCCTTGAGCGCATCAAGTTCGGCTCCCCACAGATTAGGACGCACGAGTTTGGGGTCATGACCCAGTTCCACATCAAAGCTGTCTGCCAGAGAATGCGCTGGGTCGGTACTGAGAACAAGGGTGCGATAGCCAAGCTCAGCGCAACGCAAACCAGTGGCAGCAGCAACAGAGGTTTTGCCTACGCCCCCTTTGCCCGTCATCAAAATTACGCGCATGGCGATCGAACCCTACTAAGAATTGTTTACATTCTTTTACTTTATCGAGTTTTCGGCAGAAAGTGCTGCTTCAAGACATCCAAACGTGAACAATGCCAGTAGTCGAGGTGGGAGACAATCAAGCCATCCGCATTGAGAGTGAGTTCGCTCCAGCCAGGAATAGTGATGCGAGGACGCCAGGGCAGCGGTGTATTCCAGCTCAACGTCCAGTCTGTGCGGATACGGTTGCCTGTTTGTTGAATCTTATGCAAATCCATTTTGCAGTGGCGAAACCAGGCTTGGATAAACGCGATCGTGCGTTGGTAGCGATCGACTCCCCGAAACTCACTTGTCGGGTCTTTGAAATACACATCCTTAGCGTAAATGCTGTAAGTCTGGTCAACCGGAAACCGCTGGTAGTCGTCTTTAAGGATTTGAAGAATGTCCATGAGGGGGGAAGAGGGTTTTGCGTTCTGACTTTTGAGTTGAACCAGTTGTTAGTTGTTAGTTCACGAGCCGTTCCTGACTCCTTACTAATAACTAACAACTAAAAAGCCCCTTGAGTCCTGACTCCTAGCTCCTCGCCTCTCACTCCTTACTCGGTTCCCTCTAGTCGTCATAGCGCATTAACTTGCGGTAAAACGATTGCGAGAAATCTGCAAGGTGAACGCGCTTGAAATTTAGGATCACGTCGATGAGGAAATCAATGAACTCAAAGTTCGCCATCATGAGTTCATAGCTGAGTTCTGAGTTGCCGTCAAACTGAATGCGACAGCGGGTCAGGTCAGCCGGTAAGGTCGACACATTCCAGGTGGCAATGAAGGGGATGCTCTCACCGCCCTCAATTTTGCGCTGACCTTCTAGCGAGCCTTTTTGGTAGAGGCTGATTGCCAGGGGCAGGTGTGATCGCTTTGCTGCCTGCGGATAGTAGGGTGCATAAACGCCTACGTGCTGGTTGGGGGCGGGTTGAAGTTTGTCGATAGACATAGTCAATCTTCCTAGAGTGCTGTCAGGTGGAAAATGCAGTTGGGTAGGAGACTCAGCGCGTTTCGAGGAGGCGTTGTGATGCTGTGCGAAAGAGCTTTGGCAGTAGGAATGCTCAGACTGCCAGTGATTTTAACTCAAACCGCGATCGCTGCCGATGCGTGTTGCCCCAATTTCTCTAGACTGTCGTTGGAACGACGGTACTGTTTGCAGCACGCATCCGCATCAGCAAGCACAGGTAGCAAGCATAAGCTGTTGACCGACATCAGGCTAGATGAAGCCAGTTTCTTTCGCCGTGATCAGGCACACTGATTTTCTGCCTGCCGTAGTGTGCCCAAAATCAAGAATCGATCTGCATAAAATGAGATCCCGTTCCTTCTGCAACAGTACCGTCTGCTACATTGACTTCGTTCCTCGTCGGCTTGAAGGCGAAGGAGGTTGGGTTCGCGCCTGATGTCGGATATCACATTTGTCACACTAAGGTCTACAGGTAGGAGGCAGGGTACTAATGTTGTATGCAAGGCGCTTGTTTTCTGTAACTGTTCGACCTATTGTGGTTCTCAGCAGACTACTGTAGTTCTCAGCGGAGACTAAACGTTAAACAAGTTATGGCACCTCTGGTTGCAAATTATTATCTAACCTACCGTTGCAATGCACGGTGTCACTTTTGTGACATTTGGGCGTTAGAGCCGAAAAAAGAGGCAGATTTTGATACCATTCGCCGCAATTTAGCCGATCTGCGGCGGCTGAATGTGAAGTATGTAGACTTTACAGGTGGAGAACCACTACTGCGAACCGATGTTGGACAAATTTTTGCTGAAGCTAAGCAGCAAGGATTTGTGACGAGCATGACGACTAACACCATCCTCTACCCCAAGCGGGCACATGAAATGAAGGGGTTGGTCGATTTTCTGAACTTCTCGCTAGATGGTGCTGATGCTGAAACGCATGACCAATCGAGGGGCGTGAAAATTTTTGACACGTTGGTTGAGTCAGTGCAGCTTGCTCATTCACTAGGCGAAAACCCGGTTTTAAACCATACGGTGACTGCTCAGAACTATGAACGTATTGGGGAAGTGGCGGAACTGGGGCAACAGCTAGAAGCACGAGTCTGGCTCAACCCGGCATTTACGGCACACAGCAATTACAACTCAAAGAAAAATCCAACTCCGGAGCTGGTAACGGCGATCGAAGTGGCTGCTAAGCGCTACAGCAATGTGGGCTATAACAAAGCAGCCTTAGCGTTTATTGAAGCAGGCGGCAACGATACTAGCAATCCCCGCTGTAAAGCCGTTGATGCGGTCATTGCTATTTCGCCTAATGACGAACTGCTTTTGCCCTGTTATCACTTTGCTCAAACAGGTTTGCCGATCGAAGGACGACTGTATGACCTGTACAAGCAGTCCGAAGTTGTGGAAGACTATCGCCAATCTCAAGGTAAGCTATCCGTGTGTGAAGGCTGCACGGTTTGGTGTTATCTCATTCCAAGCTTCTTCAAAGGTTTAGATAAATATTGGTGGTTGAATCAAGTAACTTATGCCGGAGAGTTCCTGGCCCGAAAACGATTCTTACAGCGAGCTTGAACCGCTTGACTCGTTGTTTGTCGATCTATCTGATCTCCCTGAAGTGGAGAGTGCATCAAGTCAACCTGAGCGGGGTGATAACCGACGGCGGAGAGCAGCAATTTCGCTGGTTGTTATTTGGAGCGGCACGATCGCGCTGCACCTTGTTACCTGGGGCTATTGGGTTGTCGTTGGCTTAACGACCCTGATGGCTATCCAGGCAACACGGATCTTTCTGGCTCGTCCGCTGGCGACGCCAACCCCCCTATTAAGTGAGGCAGATGATGTTTTGCCGCTGGTATCTATTCTCGTAGCGGCAAAAAATGAAGCGGCAGTGATTGCCAGACTGGTCAAGACGCTCTGTGCACTGGACTATCCGACCCATTGTTACGAACTTTGGGTGATTGACGACAATAGCACTGATCAAACGCCTGCCTTGCTAAAACAGCTAGAGCAGCAGTATCAGCAGCTACGGGTGTTTTATCGTCCAGCGAATGCTGGCGGTGGTAAGTCGGGTGCGCTGAATCAGGTCTTGCCGTTGACAAAAGGTGAGATTATTGCCGTGTTTGATGCCGATGCCCAGGTGTCACACGATATGCTGCGGCGAGTTTTACCACTCTTTAAGCGCAGAGAACTGGGTGCTGTTCAGGTTCGCAAGTCAGTGTCTAACGGGTTTGAGAATGGCTGGACGTATGGTCAGGTTGCAGAAATGGCGCTGGATTCGTTCTATCAGCGGCAACGGATTGCGATCGGTGGCATTGGTGAACTGCGCGGTAATGGTCAGTTTGTCCGTCGTGAGGCGCTAGAACATTGTGGCGGCTGGAATGAAGCAACGATCACGGATGATCTGGATCTCACGTTTCGTTTGCATCTTGACCAGTGGGATGTGGATTTTATGGCGCTACCAGCCGTCGAAGAAGAGGGCGTAACGCAGGCAGTCTCGCTCTGGCATCAACGCAGCCGTTGGGCTGAAGGCGGCTACCAACGCTATCTTGATTACTGGCAACCGATCGTGCAGAACAAGATGGGCACGGGCAAAACGATCGACCTACTCATGTTCTGGGTGATTCAGTATTTGCTGCCAACCGCGATTGTGCCGGATCTTTTGATGTCGTTACTTCGCAACCGTCCGCTGTTGGTAACTCCGCTGACAACCTTGACACTGGTGTTGTCTATTTTAGGTACGGTGGCAGGTTTGCGTCAGATTCGATCGCAGTCAAGGCACTTACAGCAAGAGCCACTCGCTCAAAATGGAAGGTTGCGTGCCAAACGTGCTGAACTAGGCACAGTGCTTCTTTCTTCGATGCGGCTGTTGTTCCATACTGTTTTTGGCACAATCTATATGTTTCACTGGCTGCCCGTAGTCTCTGTAACAACCATCCGTCTTTCAATTCGCCCTAAACGTTTGAAATGGGTGAAGACGATTCACCAAGGGGAGGGATGAAGGAGAAGGGATGAAGGATGAAAGTTTTAGGTTAATTTAGCCTTTATCTTTAGCCTTGCCGTTCCTTCTCTCTACCCCTTACTCACGTTTCGCCGTCCTACTGTCTAGTTTTGTCGCACTCGATCGGGTACTCCGACGGGAGATACGCCAGCAAGCGAGCGGAGATTTTGCAATCGCAGGAGTTCGATGAAGTTGAGCGATCGTCCTTCGATTTCAGCGACCGCTTCGATAGCGCTTAACAGGTGACGAGCAGCTTCTGGTTCTTCGTAACCACGTCGTTGGGCAACTCGAAGGGCAGCTTCATCGGCATCAAGTTCCATTTGGGTACTCCGGTTAGTACGCCAGATTTGGGCACCTGCGATCGCAGTTAAGCCGCTTGCTGCAACAATGCCAACGGGATCGCCCTGCACCAGCTCCACAATGCCCCCGACAACACCCGCCAGCACTACACCCTGGTAAAGACTGGGACGAAACCACTTCACACCCGTCAGCCAACTCACCGTACGGAGAATTAGTAAATCGCGCTGCGGTCGAGAGAGACGCTCCCAAAGGTCAAAGTTAATCCAAATTGGGCGATCGCTCACCCAGGGCATCGGAAAGGTGCTGTCTACCACGACCCGTTGTTCAGGCTTGCTGACAAGCTTTGTCGCCATACGACCGGAGGCTGGCATGACATCCAGAAGGCGGCGCATCTCAAAATCTGGGTTCATAGCGGTTGCTGTATATCTTCACCTGTGTGAATTGTCGCACGAACGCCCATTAAGGCTGGCGCTCACACAGGCTTTTTAACAACAGGTTGGACAAACAAATAAACGTCATCGCGCTGATAGGTTAGCTGATAAGCTGCACTCTGCTGAAGCTGACCCAGCAAGGTAGTCAGACACTCCTTTGAACAACTCATCCCAGGGTGGCGAGTGTCTAATAAAACGTAGTTGAAATTATTATGCAATGCCGCAGTTTTAAAGTGGTTAAGCTCGAATTGCACTGTAGGACGATGTGTTAAGTGCGGCACAATTTGAGCACTGGTCAAAACGCTGGCTGCCGGTTGTATTTGTGCGATCGCTTCTCGTGTTGCCTGCCAGGTATCTAATTTTTTCAGATAACGCCCAAAGAAAAAGTCATACTTTGCTAATGCTAAAAAGGCAATTAGTGACCACAAAATCATGCCACGTCGATTCCGAATCCAGCTTTTATCGTTTGCTACAGCAGCAATAATTGCTAACAAAAGAAACGGTAAAATCGGTACAGAATATTGATGAACTAAATCTTTTTGCGGCTGATAGACTGTGAGTAAATTCATCGACAGTTGCGGTACTGCTGCTAGCAATGGTGCAAGATGCTTCAGCGATAGCCCCCACAGAACAGGTATGAATAACAAGCAAAGATATTCTAAATTAGGCAGTGAAAAGAGACGATTTAAGACTAAGTTTGGCTGAAGAAAGATATTTTTGGCAATGTCTAAAACGGAGTTGCCTAATCCTGCATACCGAGCGACGGCTTCAACTCCAAACGGTCTAAAGTGCGGAATCACAACCTGTGTCGCTAGCAAAAACCATGCCGTTCCAGTGCCAAGAGCGATCGCGCCACACAGCCGTTTCCTTTCTACCAGTAGGAGCCATATGCCCATTGCCGCGACGGTCAGTGAGAGCGCATCCCGACAGCCCAAAATGAAAAGAGTACCCAGCGTAAACCAGAGTGGTCGGTTTTGGCGCGCAGCTAAAACGACCGCTAAAAGCACGGGCAACGCCAGCACTTCAGGGTGGAAGTCAAACAGGTTAATGTTAAAAACTAACGGATAGAGAAGATATACCACTGCGATCGCGATCGCCTGCCCTGGTTTTACTCCGGCTTGTTTGGCTAACAGCCATGTTGGGATGACTCCTAAGGAAAGCGCGATCGCCTGTAGAGCTAAGAGCCAATAAACGCTTGGGTAGATTTTGTAGAGCGGTGCTAGCAGATACAGTATCCAATCTGCATGACCACCTAAGAAATGGAAGCCCCAAAAAGAGACAACCGGCGGTTGTCCCTGGCTAATTAAATAAAGAGCCTGATCGAAATAACCCAGGTCAAACGCAGCCGAATGAAACAGAATGTGGCGCGTGCTACTAGCAAGAAAAAGCACGACTGCGCTAACACCAACTAACCAAAAAATGGGTTTAGCTTCAGAGTCAGACCGATCATTAAGAGCATCTAGTGAAGTAAGCTTCTGATCCATTTACTTAGACACTACGTTAGAGCAATTTGCAGTTTGAGAATGTGCCACGTTCTATTCTATGGCTGACTTAACACCACTTAGAGACTGGGTTTCGACTGCGCTCAACCCGCCTACAAGGGCTGAGCGCATTGAGACTTCGGTGTGCGCTTTCGACCTGAGCGCTCAAGCCGAAGGGCGCTCAGACTTCAGCGTTGCGTTCAGCCGAAACGTCGAGCGCGAAGTTGAAAGGCAGCTTATAAATAATTACGCCCAGCTACTTATTCTATAAGGGTGTGTAGCATTCTCATTCAAATAAGGTACGTGTGCTGTCTCTTGACTTTGTGTCATACGACCTGCCAAGCAGCCGTTAAGAGTCTCACGCTTACTGCCCAGGTTGTCTTACGCCTGTAGGCTTGGGGCTAACAGACGGTTGTGCAGGCGTTACTCTAACCTGTGGAGTCGTGGTTGGCTTAAGCGAAGGCTGTGGAGCTGCCTGTGTCGCGAGTGGAGATGGCTTGGCGGGTACTGCGATCGGCGTTGGTGACACAGTTGTTGTGGGTGAGGCAGTAGGGGCGGTTAATGGAGTAGGAGTCGGCGTTGGGCTTACCACAGGGGGCTGTTGTTCACCGAGAATGCTGGCATTGCCTGTATCAAAAACACCAGCGACACAAGCAATCATCAACGTTGCCAAAGTGCCAATAAACAGTGCTTTCCAACCGAGTTCAGAAATATCTTTGCGGCGTGAGGGGATGAGGGCGATCGTGCCGCCCACAAAAATGCCTACCGATGCGAGATGAGCAAAGCCCGATAGCGCGTAGCTCACGATTAAAACGGCACGATCGCTGATGACCCGCGTACCTTCAGGTAATGCTGCTGCTGCCGCCAGTGCTTGATAAGGCGGAATCGCGGTTTCAAACAATCTGCGTCCAATGATGACTGAGGATTGCCATAGTTCTTCCCAATTCAGGGAAACGCCGGTGAGAGCGGTCAGCGGCAAGAACAGCACACCCAGAATGTTTGCTAGCGTCACCACCTGGAAAACGTCGCCAATAGGGCTGGGCAACGCTGCCAGTCCGCCAAAGATTTGATTGATTAAGGAAACAAGACCGAGGATCAGAATCAGCACAGCAGCGATCGCCACTGCCATTTTGACCCCGTCCAGCGCACCGACGATCGCGGCATCCAGCGGACTGACACGTTCGATCGGTTCACCGCCAACGGTTTCCTGCGGTACGACTGGCGCATCATCGTCATCATCCATTTGGATACGAGTACGGGGAAACTTGTCCGCGTCGGCAGCAACATCAGCAGGTTGTACAGCCGTATCGCGTACCTTGGTTTGCTTCTCCTCTACCGGAATGCCGCCTGCGGTCACAGGTACTTCTGTCTCTGGCACCAAAATTTTGGACAGCACAAAGCATGCTGGGATCGCCATAATTGATGCCGACACTAGATGTCCTAGAATGTTGGGAAAGACGGGCTTCAAAAAGCTGACGTAAATTGCCAGCGTAGACGATGCTGCCGTGCCAAAGCAGCAGGCAAGAATGGCACACAGCTCGCTACGGGTCATTCTCGGCAAAAACGGTTTCACTACGATCGCCGCCTCAATACCTACAAAAATATTGGCAGCCCCGCTCAGTGCTTCTGCACCACTCAACCGCATCACGGTATAGAACACTTTGGCAAAGACGTTGGTGATGACCTGAATCACGCCAATGTTATAGAGCAGCGCCATCAGACCGGAGAAGAAAATCACCGTTGGCAGTGCCCGAAAGGCAAAGATATAGCCCAAATTTACATCAGGCGGCGTTCCTGGTACGGGCACAATATTTCGACCAAAGACGAACCGTGCTCCGGTGTCAGCGGCATCAAACACACTGTTCAGCAAATTGCTAAAGATTTGAAGCGCATCCCGTGTTCCTGGCAGAATAAACACACACGCGCCCAACACAAGCTGAAGCAGAATACCCGCAATCACCACACGCCAGGGAAACACTCGCAAACTGCGATTTTCTGAAAAGAGCCACGCAATAAAGCACAATCCAAAGATGCCGAGAAACGAAATGATATTAAGCAGCGGCATAGATTGAGTGTTCCTTCTGATCGCGGTTTCAGTAATTCTGTTGGTGTCTACGGCAGTGTAGTGTGGTGTGGTGAGGCACAGGGTTTGATTCAACCCTCTAGCGTCTCAGTCGCACTACAGCCTGAAGCGTGATGCACTAAAAGTCTATAGCTTTATAATTAAGGCTTCAGTAAGACCATACCCAAGGTAGACGACTTCAGCGCATCTTCAATCATTAAATCTCACTTATTTTTCAAAACTTATCGGAGTAGCGCGCTTGCTTCGGAAGAAGCTAGACACAGACATGACCGATCGCTCTTCACCATTGAGATTCACGAAGCCCACTCTTTAGTCATTGGGCAGGTTGGGGGTTAAAAGGTTGATAATAGAAGCAATATTTCTCCTTATTTGTCTGCATGGAAGCGTTTGAACTGACTCCTCCTGATTGGACTAAAGCGACCGTTCACGCCTCAGAATTTTGTTGTCCTGCCTGTCAAGCGTCTAGTAAAGCGGCAACGCGGGTCTGGATTAATCGGCGCTCGCCTGTTTACACCGAAGATCATCGTCGCAAATGGCAAGAGTTTTACGAATGCCAATGCACGCAAGTGTGGTGGGCATGGAGCAGCGATCGACCGCCCTCTGAGCTTGCCAACAAAGAGCGAGACATTCCGCCGCCCCGTTTTTTCAACCCTTTTAATGACCTGTAAATATAGCCACCGTTGCTAGGCTTGCGCCTCGGTCGCGGGTTGAGCAACATATTGCTGCTCATGGCAACGCCCTTGCTGGTGAAGTGTGTTGCGTTCCCAAAAAACGCCATCAGCATAGCCCTGAATGGAGGCATCCGTGTCGGCGATCGCAAGGCGCTTTTCAGCCAAGCAACAGTATAGTTCGTCCAGTTCCACACCGATGTAACGCCTGCCTAGCTTCTTCGCGACAACAGAGGTGGTGCCTGAACCAAGAAAAGGATCAAACACAACATCACCTGTATTAGAACTGGCAAGCATGATTTTTGCCACCAACTTTTCAGGCTTTTGAGTGGGATGATCAGTGTTTTCTGGCATTGACCAGAAGGGAATCGTAAGGTCAGTCCACAGGTTAGAGGGATGAGTCAGGCGGAAGTTACCTGCGTCTGTACGATCCCAGTCTTTAGGTTTGCCAGCCATTCTGTAAGGAGCAATCACTTTTCGCTTTAGCTTGACGGCTTCGACATTGAAGGTATAAGTATCAGAGACCGTACAAAACCAGATATCTTCTGAGGCATTCTTCCAATTTCGAGCGGCTCCACGCCCTTTCTCACGTTCCCACGTGATGCGGTTACGCACCTGAAACCGATGTTTGATGACATCAAAAACGGCGGGTGACGATCGCCAATCGGAACAAAGATAGATAGAGGCAGTTGGTTTCAGTATTGGTTCAAGACCCTGCAAATAGGTGTCTAGCCACTCTGTATAATCCGCTAAATCTCTTCGTTTAAAGCTGCTATCGTTAAACGTTTTGTCTAAGTTGTAGGGCGGATCAATAAATAGCAAATCAACGCACTGCTCTGGCAACCAGCGTAGAGCTGTCAGCAAATCTTGATGAATCGTACAATTAACAATGGCTTCTAACTCAGTGAGTTGGCTGAGTTGAACAAGCTTTTGTTTGTAGACCCTTCGCTCTTCCTCACTTAAATCGATCGTTCGATTACGGGGCGCACGCTCTTTGTCTTGCAACATCTTTATGCTGGCTAAACTCTCGGCTGACGGCTGAACTAACAGAGGATAAGCCTGACTGTCATTGCATCTCAGCTACGTTAACCCAACCTCAAGCCTTTGACCGAGAAACTTTGAGCGATCGTCCGTTATATGTAGTGAAGTTATCCCAAGACATTACCAAACACAGCAATCTTGAGTAATGCATTCACAGAGGCTGTTCTGGCTTGCGAAGCGGCTCCTCCGGGAGAGGAATAAATTCTGCTTCGTCAGGTACAGTCGCAAAGCGTCCTTCCTGCCAATCGCGTTTCGCCTGCTCAATGCGCTCAGGACGGCTGGAGACAAAATTCCACCATTTGTGGCGCTTCCCAATCGGCTCACCACCAACGATAATACAGCGAGCCGCACTGTCAGACGCAATCTCTACTGATGTTCCAGGCACCAGCACCGCTAGTCGATGCTGCTCTAGAGCAACCCCGTTCAGCCGTAACCCTGATGTAACGCTGTAAACTGCCTGCTCACTGTAATCACCTGGTAAGGTGAACTGCGTCCCTGGTGCAAGTTGAACATCCAAATAAAGTATTGGCGAGAAGGTTTGCACTGGAGATGTACGACCATACGCTTCGCCTGCAATAAGCGTAAACGCAACGCCTGCTTCCTCCCAGATTGGCAGATCGGCTGCCGGATGATGACGGAACCAGGGATCTGTTTCTTCGTGTTCATCCGGTAGCGCCACCCAGGTTTGAATGCCATGCAGAGTTGCTTCTTTGTTGCGCTCTTCATCGGGCGATCGCTCAGAGTGGACAATTCCTCGCCCTGCGGTCATCCAGTTCACTGCACCCGGACGGATTTCCTGCACGTTGCCTTCACTGTCACGATGCAGAAAAGCGCCCTCAAACAAGTAGGTGACGGTTGCTAGATTGATGTGGGGATGCGGTCTGACATCAACACCTTTTCCAGGTGGAAACACTGCCGGACCCAGATGATCAAAAAAGATGAAGGGACCAACCAGCGTGACAGCCTCTGACGGCAGCAACCGACGAGCTTGAAACCCACCGAGATCTTGAACGTGTGGTGCAATGAGGTGCTGAATGCAAGAAGTCATGATGTGGTTTGGGGAAACATCAACAATTAATTTACTCGTTCGACCCTTTGCTAAAGCAATTTTAGTCTGGACTATAGGATAAATCGAGAGGTTGTGTGGAGGCAGTGATCGCGCACAATCCTCTAAGACCATTCTATGGAAAGACGCTGTATGTGCTCATTCTGCGTAACATCGTTCTAGACAACGTGCAACGAGGTACAACAGATGGCAGCGGCGACCGATCAAGCGCAAGCAGTGCAAAAGTTACGTGAGTTGATGAAAGACATTTACTTTTGTATGTTGACGACGATCGACGATGATGACAACCTCCGCAGTCGTCCCATGTCAACGAATGGAAATATTGAGGAAGATGGTAGTCTCTGGTTTTTTACCTATGGCAGTGATCATAAAGTGGTGGAAATCGAGCGCCAAAATCGCGTCAATGTCAGTTTTGCTGCACCAGATAAACAGCAATACGTCTCGTTATCCGGTACAGCTGCATTGGTAACTGATCGCGACAAAATTAAGGAGTTGTGGCAGCCCGATCTAAAAGCCTGGTTTCCTCAAGGTTTAGATGAGCCTGATATTGCCTTACTAAAGATTAGTGTAGAAAAGGCAGAATACTGGGATGCTCCAGCAGGCTGGGTTGCTAAAGCGATTGGGTTCGCAACAGCAGTGACAACTGGCGAAAAAGCAAATCCGGCTGAACATGAGAAAATTGATTTGCGGTAGCGCTGTAAGTGTAGAAAAATCGGGTTACGACTGAGCGCGGCTCTCTTGAACGTTCGATCGGTCGTATTATCGCGTCCTTACAACTAAGTCTGTCTTCGCAGATATTGGGGCTACGGGTTTCAACCAACTGCGTAGGGTTAGCCCTTCTCCACAAAACAAGCTTGTTTAATTGGTTCGGTAAGCTGTGGGTGTCACGCCTGTAAGCTGTCGAAACTGTTTGCTTAAATGGCTGTGGCTGTTGAAACCGCATAGCAACGCAATCTCCATCACTGATTGATCGGTTTGTTTCAATAATTGTTTTGCCCGTTCGACTCGTTGTTGTAGCAAGTATTGATAGGGAGCCGTGCCGATCGCCTGCTTGAAGACATGGCTGAAATGAAACTGACTCATACCCAATAATTGAGCTAGACTTGACAGCTTGATATCTTCATCTAGATGTTCATTGATATACTCCAAAACTTGCAGCAGTTGGCGCTCAGGTAAGCCACTCTTATACGTTGGCAGGCGTGCTTCAGTCGTTGCATATTGCCTAAGTATGCGCACTGCTAAGACGTTTGTTAGCGATTCAATATAAAGCTTACCGCCTAGATTTTCCTGTTGTAGTTCAGCCAGCAGCATCATGCCGATCGCCTCAATTTGAGGATTACGAGTCCGGAATTCGGGGAGTAATTCCAGGTACTCTAGATTTTGGTCAAGGATTTCTTGGGCAATGCGCTGGATAAAGTGAGCGGCAAGCCGAATCTGCAAGTAATGATCCTCACTATCCCACCGAGCGAAAAATGGTGTCTTCGCTGGTGTGATGGAAATGTCACCTTTTCCATATAGCCCTGAATAGGTTTTCCCTTCTCTAACTTGCAAAAAGCGGACTGGACGGGAGGCAAGCGATAAACAAATCGTATGCTCATCGCTGTAATGGCAGTTTGCCTCACCCGGCGGATGTTGGAATTGCTCAACCAGAATGTTTTCCCAACCGTGCTTCTGGCTAGACAGGATCGGCTGCCCAGCGGTTTCAAGCTGGTGATTGGCGATCGACTTCTTCGTGTAGATCCAATTCATCGCTAGCAAGCCTCAATTCCCTATTAGAGCGAGATGCTGCATGGGTGTTTCTACAAAAAACTTGCTCATAAGCCCAAATAGAACCGCTATCAATCTGATTGTATGAGCGTTCATAACACTTCTGCCAAGCCACCTAAAGATTGATCGCAAGATTTTGACAGTGGCACAACAATCAGATAGCAAAACAGATGTGACTTCCCTACGCTGAGAGAATGATTAGGCAGGAGGAACTATGGCACATTTATTACACATTGATTCGAGTCCTAGAGGCGAGCGATCGCAGTCTCGACGACTGACCAGAGAGTTTGTTGAACAATGGCAGCAAGTCCATCCTGGCGATACCGTTAGCTATCGCGATGTCGGTCGCAATCCGGTTCCGCATATCGATGAACCGTGGATTGCTGCTGCTTTTACACCGCCAGAAAAACACACTCCTCAATTGCAGGAAGCCATTCATCTGAGCGATCAACTGGTGGATGAATTTTTGGCAGCTGATATCTATATCATCGGTGTTCCCATGTATAACTTCAGCGTTCCCAGTAGCTTCAAGGCGTATATTGACCAAATTGTGCGAGTTGGACGTACCGTTGCTTTTGAACCAGATGATGCTGCTAACGTTTTCAAACCGCTAGTACTTGGTAAGAAGATGTTTGTGATTGAAGCTCGGGGTGATTCTGGTTTTCAACCGGGCGGACGCTACGAAAAGATGAATCATCACGACCCTTATCTTGTTACCGTTTTCGGCTTTATGGGCATTACTGACATCACCTTTATCCACGTTGAAAACGATGAATATGGCGGGCAAAAGTTAGCAGAGTCGATTGCTTCTGCTCGTACCCAGGTAGCGCAACTAGTGGGAAGCAATACATGACAAATCTTGAAATTATCCAAGAGTTATACAAAGCTTTCTGCGAGAAAGATTATGATGCCTTCTTGCACATTTGTACCACTGACCTCGAATGAATTCAGAATGAAGGCTTTCCACACGGTGCAGCTTATCAAGGTGCAGCCTCAGTAGTTGAAGGAGTCCTCAAGTCCAATGATGAGCGATGGGAAACGTTCTCATTCCGCGTCGATCAGGACCTTGATGCAGGAGATTCTGTCGTTGTCATCGGAGCCTATGTCGGCTGCGATCGACACACGCAGAAGTCACTTTGTGCTGCCGCCGCACACGTTTATGATCTCGTTGATCGCAAGGTGCGCCGTTTCCAAATGTTCGCTGATACAAAAACAATTTGGAATTCTATGGGCTGATGAATTAAAGTTTGAGGCGATAGCCAATGCCGCGCACTGTTTCGATGCGGTCTTCGCCTAGTTTGCGCCGCAGATGCCCGATGTAGACATTGACAATGTTGGTGCCGGGGTCGTAGTCGTAGCCCCAGATGCGATCGAGGAGTTGTTCGCGTGTAAACACCTGCATCGGATGCCGCAAAAAAACTTCGGCAAGCAAAAACTCACGGGCAGAGAGGTCGATCGCACGCTCTCGTACCCAAACCTGACGGCTCAACAAATTTAGCGTCATATCGCCCACTTGCAGTGTGGTTTCCTGCCGTGCACCGGGTACTTGCCGATTGCGGAGTTGCACTCGAATGCGTGCCAGCAGTTCCTCAAAGCGAAAGGGCTTAGTAACATAATCATCGCCCCCTGCCTCTAGAGCAGACACCGTATCATCTACGCCATCGCGCGCCGTCAGCACAATAATGGGAATGGTTTCACCCTGACCGCGTACAGTCGCAATGACAGCCAAGCCATCGCCATCGGGCAAGCCGAGGTCAAGAATCAACAAGTCAAAATTGTCGCTGTAGGCAAGACGGGCTGCCTCTCGAGCGGTTGCTACCACTGTTGTTGTGAAACTGTGGGCTTGCAAGCCCGTTTCTAAAAAGGAGGTGATACGGGGGTTGTCTTCAGCAATGAGAATGCGATTCATGCGACAGTTTACCCAACAGCCATATCCTTCTGGATCTTATAGCCATTTCCACTTATAAAAGTCCCACCCTTCCACTCCTACCCGTTCTGGGAATAAGCTACACCCTTCTACCAGAACTGTGGCTTACCCCTTTAAGGCTTGTTGTGGATTTGTTGTTGATGGCGTTGTAGATTTTAGGGCTGAAACAAGTGCTAAATGAAGTAGCTTCTGTTTAATGCTGCTGCGTTAGCTAACCACTAATGACTGACAATTCCATACAGGGTATCTCGCTGTCGATAGGGGCGATCGAGCGAGGCAATCGCTTCTACCAACGTCTCGACTTCCATGCACGTACCGCCCTGTGCGCCTGCCATTGAAGTAATGTGTTCTTCCATCAGGGTGCCGCCGATGTCATTACAGCCCCAGGTGAGTGCTTCGGTTGCACCAGCGAGTCCCAATTTGACCCAACTGGGCTGATGGTTGGTAATCCAGTGTCCTAGAAAAATACGAGCAACCGCCATTAACAACAGTGCATCGGCAAGGACAGGCTGATCGCGTCCAACTCGACGACGTAAAGGTTTGGGCGCTTCTTGCCCCACAAACGGTAGCAGAATAAACTCTGTAATGCCGGGATAGCCTTTTTCTAAAGACGCTTGCTGGAGCGATCGCAGTAACTCTAGGTGACGTATCTGCTGCTCTGGCGTTTCGATATGTCCCGACAGCATCGTGCTAGTCGTATGCAGCCCCTGCTGATGCGCGATGCCCACGATCTCGAGCCAGGTTGCCGTGTCAATTTTTTCAGGGCACAACACACGCCTTACGGAGTCGTCTAAAACCTCTGCAGCGGTTCCAGGTAATGAATCAACTCCCGCATCCCGCAGTGCTGCGATGACTGCTGCATAGCTCAGACCATCTTCTCTAGCAATAAACTGCACTTCTTGTGGCGAAAAGGCGTGCAGATGCAGCCGGGGAAACTTATCCTTCAACGTTTCAACAATCCGCAGATAGTAGGACAACGATGACCCCTTGAGCGTTGCCTTCGGATTCAAGCCACCCTGCATACAAAGCTCAGTCGCCCCCCGTTGCACAGCATCGGTTGCTTTTGCCAACAGTTGCTCTAGATCAAGCCAGTACGCACCCTCATCGCCCTCATCCCGTCGAAAGGCACAAAAGCTACAGTGCTGCTCACAGATATTAGTGAAATTAATGTTGCGGTTGATGATGTAGGTAACTGTCTCACCAGACTGTTGCTGCCGCAGTTGGTCAGCCGTCTGACGAATTTGAGCGATCGCATCGGACGAGCGTTGCTTCAGCAACATTACCCCTTCTTCCCAAGACAAGTCGTGCCCTTCTAGAGCGCGATCGAGAATCTTTTCAACTGTTATGGTAACCACAGCACATCAGAATCAGCGACTACGTTTCCATTGTGACAAGCTTCACCTGTCTGGTCCAAAGATGCGTAACAACTGATCCACATTATCTAAATCCCCTACGATCCGGCGCACCGGTTGAGGATAGACCTTCACTAGCGTAGGTGTTGCTGAAACCTGATCGAGTTCTGCTTGCTCAGGATGCTGCGAGACATCAATGACTTTGAGCGTGTAAGGATGACTGAGCGATTGTTCTAACACTCGATGCAGCGCTTGCAAGGTTCGTTCTGTAGCAATGCTATGACCAGAAACAAACAGGCGCAAGACGTAACCTCTTGCGCTTAGCAGCGGCGAGTGTTCTAGCGGTGCGACGGGTAATTCCTGATGTAAATGAGCATACGGTTCAGCCGCTTCATAACGCACGACAAGATCATGCGGCTCCCAAAGTTGAGGAAACTGCTTACGATAGGCAGACAGCACAACAGAATCGCAAAGACCCTCTGGCAAGCGTGAAGGCTGCCAAACCAAATCTCCTGTGTCAAAGACAGCATTGAGTAAGGTTTGATACCGGAGCACTAGCGGCGATGCTTCTGCCACCATTTGTAACTGCTGCGTCTGAGGAATCAGCCAGCGATCGACGGTGGCAGCATAGCAAGGCACTAAAAAATGCGGCGGTTCTGGTAGGTTCAAAATATCGCGTAAGGCAGCACAAAGGTGAACGTGCCAGCGTTCCTGCTTTTTGCGATCAATGCAATAAATCAAACCGCCTCCAGGTGTAAAGAGCGCGATGCCCTTAAAAACGCTGGCAGCATTGGAATCTGCGTTCAATAGAGTTTCCTGTGCTGATTACACGCGCCCTCTCAGAGACTGTGCCATCTCATTCGGCTTCGGCGACATTTCCAGAGCTACCTCTTCTGTAATCCGTCCCGCTTCGTACAGCTTGTAGAGAGACTGATTCATTGTACACATGCCGTCAAAAGTGCATCGGGGAATGATTTGCTCAATCTCCTCAATCTCCCCACGCCGAATAAAATCTTTGATGGCATCCGTATTGATCAAAATATCGTGAAACGCAGCACGTTTACCATCAGTCGTACGGCATAGACCTTGAGAGATGACTGCAACCATCGACTCAGCCAATGAAATCCGAATGGGTTCCTGCTGTTCTGGTTCAAACAACTGCAAAATCCGCTCGATTGTCTTGACAGCACTGTTTGTATGCAATGTGCCCATCACAAGGTGCCCCGTTTGAGCCGCCTTGAGCGCCGTGTTAACTGTTTCTTTGTCCCGCATTTCCCCAACTAGGATGAGATCTGGATCTTCCCGTAGGGCTGCCTTCAGCGCATTATCAAACTTGCGGGTATGAATACCAACTTCCCGGTGTTTGATCAGCGCCTTCTGACTCTTATGGACAAATTCAATCGGGTCCTCAATAGTAATGATGTGCTTAGGCATCTCCTTGTTGATGTAATCAACCATGGCTGCCATAGTGGTGGACTTACCCGAACCCGTAGGACCCGTTACTAGAACTAAGCCTTTGTGGTAGTGGCATACGTCTTTAAACACTGGTGGGAGGTTAAGTTGCTCCATTGTCAAGATTTTGAGCGGGATTAGCCGCAGCACCATGGCAGGACCGTGCAATGAGTCAAAGATATTGATCCGTACACGGGCAAAGTCGTACTGAGTAGCAGCGTCAAAATCCAGGGTTTCCTCAAACTCACGGATATCTTCTTCACTGAGGATTTCGCGTAGCCAGCTATAAAAGGTGGCGCGATCGGTCACGGGCCAGTCAGTGGCATCAATTTCACCCCGGTTCCGATAACGGGGGACTTCGCCTACACCAGCATGAACATCTGAGTAGCCCTTATCAAATGCGTGGCGCACAATTTCGGCGAGCGTGGGCGAACCATTGCTGGGTCTATGTGGTTGTGCTGGTAGTGGTGGCGGAGCAGTGGGGCGGTGTCCAGCAGGTGGTGCAGGTGGTGCAGAAACAACTGTCTGAGATGCAGCCGATGGTGATGCGATCGTTGGGGTAGCTAGACCTGTCGCTTGGGACGACATGATGGTTGGAGTTGCCGCACTCGTCGCTGGTGTCGAAATCATGGTTGGGGTTGCTGCACCAGAGGGCATCGCTGAGGTCATTTGTTGCGTTGCAGCGACGGTAGCACCATTATTGGCGCTAGTTCGCATCGGCGGCGGCGGGGCGGGTGGGACGCGCGGTGGCGGCGGTGGCGAACTAGACGGACGCTGTGATTCAGTCATATGCTATTTCTCTGTAAACCCTAGAGCGGTAAAAGCGAGCGACGGACTCTAGTAAAGACCCGTGCAGCTATGTGTGAACGAGAGTCGCTGAGGGTAAAAAAGCACGTGTAGGTTGGTCAGGCAGTCCGCGTGGTGTATTCACGTTTAGGTTTAACCAACTGCGATCGTTTTTCTACACGACGCATCTTTACCAAAATAACAGACACTCATCTCTAGAAAAGTCTTCCCATATCTCTAGTTGTCCTATCATTTTCGTGGTGTAACCGGATGAAAATGAGCTAATGAACGATGCTACCTGGTACGTTGTGAAGCAAGCAGATGGACAATGCGCTATTGTGCCTGCCAGTCAAATGGAAAACCAGCAAGGCTCAGACCCGACCTCAACGCTCCAGCGATGGGGACCCTACGACTCTCAGCAAAGTGCGATCGCCCATCGTATCGGTCTAATCCGGGCTGGCAAATGTCAACCAGCCTAGAAAAGTGATGAGTTTTAAGCTGCGGTTTCAACACAGAACTCATCACTTAAAGCCATAACTCTCTACGACTTGGGTACTGTAGGCTGCTGTGCTTTGATGCGTTGTGTCAGCACTTCCAGCGCTTTGGCGTACTGTGGGTCAGCAGCAGTGCCAATTTTGTTGCGATCGCCGCTTAATGCCTGACGTTGCTCATCTGACAGCTTGACTTCGATATCTGGATTAATGCCGTTCTTGTTAATATCTCGACCAAGGGGTGTCAGGTATTTGGCGATCGTCACTGCTAGACCAGAGCCATCACCAAGCCCACGCACCGATTGCACCAGCCCCTTCCCAAACGTTTTGGTGCCAACCAACGTTGCCCGTTTGTTATCTTGTAGCGCACCCGATAAAATCTCGCTGGCACTAGCAGAACCGCCATCAACCAGGATTACTAGTGGCTTATCAGTCAGAGCACGGTTGTTTGCTTGCTCACGCTCTCTCTCGCCCTTGCGATCAACGGTAGAAACGATCGCGCCTTGCTTGAGCCACATCCGCGCAATCTCAACGCTGGTGAAGAGCAGCCCACCAGGATTAGAGCGCAAGTCAAGGATATAACCGCTGACGTTCTGCTTCTCTAACTTCTCAATCGCATTTTTCATTTCGATTGGAGCAGGAGCACTGAACTGCACCAGCCGGATATAGCCAATGCCGCCACCATTTGCATCTTTCTGATAGCTGGCTCGTACAGGATGGATCTCAATCTTTGCCCGCTTCAACTGATATTCCAGTTGTTTACCGCCCCGCAAGACAGTCAGCTTAACGCTGGTACCAGCCACACCCCGAATCAAGGTCACAGCCTGGTTAACATCCATCCCTTCAGTGCTTTTCGCATCAATTTTCGTGATGATGTCTTTAGCTAAAATACCAGCTGCAAAAGCAGGCGAATCTTCGATCGGCGCTATGACGGTCAATTTCTTGGTTTTTTCATCCGCTGCAAGTTGAATACCTACCCCAGAAAGCTCGCCGGAGGTATCAATCTGCATATTCTTGAACTCTTGCGGGTCCATAAAGCGCGTGTAGGGGTCGCCCAGCTTCTTGAGCATCTCTCGAACTGCCTTGTACGCCTGCTCTTTATTGGTGTAGGGCTTGTTCAAATACTCAGTGCGTGTTGCCTTCCAATCCACCTTGTTAAAGGAGCCATCGACATAGGTGCGATCAATAATTTGCCAGACTTCGTCCACTAGTCCTTTCGGACTCTCTTGAAAGAAGGCTTGCCCTTCAGAGAGGTGTATCCCAGCTCCTGTAATGGTGACTGCACTAACTGCGACTGCTGTTGAAGCGAGAAGAAGCCCACGTTTCGTGACTGCCATAGTACTGAGCCAGTGAAGAACGACAAAAAACTATGCTCAATCTAACACAGCCGATCATGATTGAGATATCCTGCCAGTTAGAGACAAAATTCTTTACCACAACCTTGATTAAGGTGCTGAACCTGATCAGTTTTGGGTCGATGGCTGTCCGATAGTGTCCATTATGGGGGTGGCAGAAGATAGGCAAGGTACAGTTGCGAACTCGAACTAAAATTACGCTTTCAGCTTGAGACTTCAAAAGAGCTTTGAGAGGGTTCTTACTTTAGAACAAGCTGTTTAACGTTGGCTTCGTTGCCCTGTTCACATCTAAGCGATCGCACTTAACTCATGCAAGGAGTGATCGCCTTGGGTCCGCGCTGGTGACAGCATCATCCCGCTATGTAAACGAAATTATGCAAAGACATGAGTGGTGTGTTTCTAAGTACAGGGTGCGATCGTCCTTTTCTTATTCTCTAGGACTTGCTACCCAGACAGTTCCTAAAGATCTTCTAGTAGATCTGATTCTGACTGTTTTGTGCAACATCAGCATTGTAGACAAAACTAAAACAGCAAAAACCCTCAAAGCAAGCACTTCAGGGGTTTTTACTTGAAGCCGATGGGGGGATTTGAACCCCCGACCGCTCGATTACGAATCGAGTGCTCTACCACTGAGCCACATCGGCATAACAGTTGATTAGTATAGCAGGCTTAGGGTTTGTAATGCGTGTAGGGTAGAGAGTATAAGAGCGTAAAAAGGGCAATGAGGTATGGCAAACAATTCCCGCAAAGCAGGCAAACCGTCAACGCTACAGCAGACCGACCCTGAAAAGTATGCCTTTTTGAAAGCAGAGGCAGAGGCTCCCTATCGGGGCTTGCGGAAGTTTGTCTATGTGGCTTTTGCGGCGTCAGGAGCGATCGGTGCTTTCATTTTTGTCACGCAACTGCTGGCAGGGCAAGAGGTAAGCAATACATTGCCAAACCTGGCGATTCAGATTGGCGTTGTGGCGCTGATGCTTTGGCTACTTCGCCTTGAAGGTAAGGCGGAACGCAAGTCAGACTCCTGACTCCTCACGGCGCTAACACGATATAGGGCGAGGCGATCGCGTTGGCTTTGCCGGCATTAACCATTGCCTGGTAGACAAAGGCAGCAACCTCGGCACGCGTTGCTTGACGAGTCGGGTTGAGTCGCACCAGCGATGGATAATTCACAACAATTTTGCGCTGGGTGGCAGCAGCAACGGCGGTAGTTGCCCAGGATGGAATTTGGGCATCATCTTGATATCTAGACAGAACGCTGGTGTTGCTAGTAGTGAAATTTAACCCATTGGAGAGTGCTACTAACACTTCAACTCTAGGAATCACTTGATTGGGTCTAAAAGTGCCGTTAGGGTAGCCGCGCATAAAGCCACCTCGAGCAGCAGATTGAACTGCCGAGTAGCCCCAAAAGTTACTGCTGATATCTTTAAACTGAGCCACGTTTTGCTTAGCGGATGGTGCAAAGGCTTTGTTGATAATGGCAGCAAATTGCACGCGAGTTACGGAGTCATCTGGACGAAACGTACCACCAGGAAAGCCGCTGATAATGTTTCGCTGTGCTAAAGCGGCGATATATGCTTGCGCCCAATGCCCTTGCACATCAGCAAATTGATCAGCGTTGCCAGAGGCGATCGGGGATGCGCCAAATTCTACAGAACCAGCAACCTTCCTTGAGTCGAGCGTATTGCCTACAGCGTAGAGCGTCTTATTAGTGGTGTTATTGAGGTCGTACTGACGGTTATTGCGAACGATGTTGTTACCATCACTGCCAGTCGTGCCGATGTCAGGTTGAGCATTACTGGTGGCAACGATGCCATCCCGTTTGTTGTTTTCGATCGTATTGTTCCGCAAGATAGGACGGGCAGCGTCGTTAATATACAGTCCGTCTGTGTTCTCAATAATGCGGTTGCCACTTATCCTGGGTGCCGCGTTACCGCCGATCGCCAGCCCAAAGCCTGTGTTTTGAAACACATTGCTGCGAATTTCGCCTGTAGCACGGTTAGCAACTGAAATGCCATTGCCGCCATTCTGAGTAAACACGCTGTCTGCAATCACCGGATTAGCTGTGCCAGTGACAAAAACGCCTTCCCGATTATTGCGGTTAAACGTGCAGTTTTGGATTTTGGCATTGACCGATTCGATCCAGATACCTGTGCCGCGTGTATTGGGGTTTGTAACCGAAATGCCCCGGATTTCAGTATCTTTACCTGCCTGAAGCGTCACATTCTGCCGCGCAAACGTTGGACTAACCAGGTTACCACCGCCGATAATAGCAACGGTCTGCCCCTTCTCAGATTCTTCGCCCCGAAGCGTGACTCCCGGTGGCACATTAAGCGGAAAGACCTCGCCAGAAGCTTGCGTATAGCTGCCTCGCGCTAACTGGACATAGGTTCCTGGTGTTGCTTGCTGGAGGGCGTAGGCGATCGTGCGGTAAGGGGTAGCCTCATTGCCCGCACCAGGCGCATCGGTACCAGAAGCCGGATTGACATAAAGGAGTGTTGCCGAAAGCGGCGTTTGAGCCAGCAGCACTGGCGCTTTTACCTGAGCGGTGGTTGGCAAAACTAGCCCCAACCCTTGTCCGCCCAGCAGAAGCAGCATGACTAGCCCCAGACGCGGTTTGAAGCTAGTAGCTGAAAAACGGCATCTTTGTAGCCAGCGATCGATCTGAAAGCCCTGGTACGACATAACGTGTGCGCTAATGACGGAGTTGTAGAAGAAACGCAAGGTAAGAAATGAACGCGGTTTAGTATGCCCTAGTAGCGATCGCGCTCATTGCGATCATACTGAAACTGTAATGTCTTGATCTGTCTATTATTTGAATGCCAGAGTGTACCCGCTAATGTGCAATGCGGCGTTCTAAAAGGATGACGCATCGCCAGCATTCTGACATTCTGACAACAGTTAAGGGATGGAAGTTCCAGCACTGATTCAGATCGACCATAGGGTTAAGCGCGTCTTGCAATCCTTGTATGTCTTGTGCCAGATGTTGTACATCAAGGGAAACGAATACCGTTCAGAGACCGTCAAGGTAATCACTGTTTCCTGCAATCGACCTATGCGCTTCCCACATTCATTGCTCCACTGCTGCCTACTGCTCGCTGCTGGTGCGGGTGCCACGCTTTACAGTACTGCTGGACTAGCAGCAGAGAAAGTTGTCTTACGGTATGGCGTCTTTCAAGAGTCTATTTCTGTTGCCGAGCTATCAAGTTTTGCCGAAACTGGTGAACCCTCGCCGACGCTAGCAGCCTATATGAAGCTGGCAAACAAAGAGCCAGAAGAGATTCGGAATGCGTTGACTAAAGAAGCCAAAGTCAGTGTGGTCGTGCTTGATCGTGCTTTGAATAACTTTGTCGGGGAACGGATACTCGACGAAGTGGGCAAAACCATCCATACCTCTGCTAACACTGCTAACCGTCAGGCATTGCGATCGTCGTTGGTACTTTCTGCCAGTGATGATGGCAAACTCTCGCTCATCGAAGCGATCGAAAAATATCCTACTCAAGAAGTGGAAGTAGAAGTTGATCAGCTCGTAGACACTGCTCTCAAACTAAGTGAACTCGAAAGCGGTATCCGCAAAATTCTGGGCGTGTTTGAGAAACTTTAACGCTGTTACCAGTTCCCCATGCAACATATTAAAACCCCTCCTGACCGTTCCTTCTCATAAGGAGCATCAGGAGGGGTTGATTTTATGCGTCGTTAAGACTGCGGTAATGGCACTAACAGAACCGCTTAATAAGCCAGCGTTTCCAGCGTCTCACGCAAGTAGTAGCGCACTAAATGATCTAGGTTTAACCCACTCAAGCGACCATCTGTGTTGCGTTCTAACTGCCAGCGCTCAAACCCAGAGCTAGCGGCAATCGCCTGCTTGAGGTTGTGCCAAATTTCAGAATCGCCGGGGAGCTGGTCTAAAAGTTCTGGCGTTAGCTTGTCTGGCAGGGAAGCATTTCCAAAAGATGGGCGGAACTGTGGATTAGCCATAAACACCTCAAGGAGAATAAACTTCTAAAACGCACCAGTGGTTGGCAGAGTTATGATGCGTTAGGCAGAGCGATTGCAAAAAACTCTCACTCTATTCCAGAATAGCGCACCCCCAAAAATGGAGTGTGATTGCCACGACATTTCAGCATGATGTTTGATTAATTGCAGCGAAAGTTAAAAAATAAAGATAACGCTTTAGACTGAGTTGGCAATGCTATAGCGCTCCTATTTAGATAATGAGAATTACGCTGGTATGAGCGATCAGCAGTCAGCAGTCAGCAGTCAGCAGCTAGCAAAAAAGCTGATCGCTGACCACTGAATGATTGAGCCTTGCTCATAAATGATTTAGGACTGCTATATCTCAAGCTTTAATCTCTTAAGCCTCTTATGATTCCAGTTGAGCAAGCAGAGACAATCATCCTGAGCCTTGTGCAGCCGCTTGATGTCGATCGTGATAGTGAGATGCTGCCGTTACTAGAGGCACGCGGTCGCATTCTGGCAGGTTCTGTAACCAGTGATCTCGACTTTCCCCACTGGGATAATTCAGCGATGGATGGCTATGCCGTACGTTATGCCGATGTGCAGGCGTGTTCGGCGGAGTCTCCGGTTACGTTAGCGGTCATTGAAACGATCCCGGCGGGCTATCAACCGCAGTGTGTTGTTGCGGCTGGTCAAGCCGCTCGCATTTTAACGGGTTCAGTGATGCCTGCTGGGGCTGATACGATCGTCATACAGGAAGAAACACAACGGGACGGCGATCGTGTGACCATTCTGGCAGCGCCACAGCCACAGGCGTTTGTCCGTAAGCGAGCAGCCTTTTATCAGGCTGGACAACCGCTTTTGCCATCAGGCTTGCGGCTTCAGGCTCCAGAAATGGCAGTGCTGGCGGCGGCTCAGTGCGCTCAGGTCAAAGTCTACCGGCAGCCACGGGTCACTATCTTTTCTACGGGTGACGAACTGGTCAGCATTGATCAGCCGCTTCAGCCCGGTGAGATTGTAGACTCCAACCAGTATGCGTTGGCAAGTTTGGTCATTCAGGCTGGTGCAATCCCCGTACGGTTAGGAGTGGTACGGGATGAACCAGAGGCGTTGAAACAGGCGATCGCGATCGCTCTTGATCAGTCTGATATAGTGCTTTCCTCCGGTGGTGTTTCGGTGGGTGACTATGACTATGTAGAAGACATTCTTGCCGAGTTGGGTGGCAACATTCACATTCGTGCCGTTGCAGTGAAGCCAGGGAAGCCGTTGACTGTGGCGACGTTTGAGCGGAAGGCAGAAGGCAGAGGGCAGGAGGCAGAGAAGGCTAGGGCGCTTGAGGCAGCAGATCCACAATTCCCACTCTCCAATGCTGCTACGCTCTACTTCGGTCTGCCTGGCAATCCGGTCTCAGCGCTGGTCACATTTTGTCGCTTTGTAGAGCCAGCGCTACGTAAACTATCAGGCTTGCCTGAACGTGCGTGGAAACCAACGTTTGTGAGGGCAAAAACGCAGGTCGATTTGCGATCGGACGGTAAGCGAGAGTCTTATCTTTGGGGACACTTAGATTTGGTGGATGGGCTGTACGAGTTTGCTTTAGCTGGCGGTAGCCCCAGTTCGGGAAACTTGATCAATCTAGCTGGTACAAACGGGCTAGCTGTAATGCCAATGGGAAAAACCCACATTAGCAGTGGCGAGTCAATTTATGTGATGCAAATTGGTTGACCGCTGTAAAGGTAAGGTGGAATAAAGCTTTCGGCACATTGGAATTACTGAGGTGCAACAGCATGATTCGCTCACTTTCTGTTATTGTCCCGGTGCTAAACAAAGAGCGTGAAATTATTCGCACGCTAGAAAGTATTGATGCCAGCATTGCCTACTTTTATCAGCAGGATGATGTTGATCACAACGTTTATGCTGAGTTAATTGTGGTTGATGAGGGATCGAGCGATCGTACACTCACACTGCTGGCAGAATTTGGTCGAGATAAGCCTTACTTTCAAGTTATCAAGCACTTTAGAAGCCTGGGCAGTGGTGCCGCTAGAAATACGGGAGTGAAGATTGCCAGGGGCGATATTCTCTTTTTCTGCGATGGGGATGATCTTATGTTCAAAGAACATATTTATCTCTGTTTCATGTTGCTCAATCATCAGCCCCCGTCGTCTGAGGCAGCACTCAAACCCCTACAAGTAACGGTTGGTGAGACCTCCTATCCCCTAACGCTACCGCCGCATCCTATTGGCATTGTACGGACAGGTGTGCGGCTAGCAGATCCCGTTTACCCAGAATGGAAAGCCGCGATTGAAAATACGATTCCTCTCAACTTATGCCTACGCCGAGACTGCCATGAATTTGTTGAGGGCTTTCCTGAAGCACCCGTTTATAAACAAATTGGTTGTGAAGATGTGTCCTACACGTTATGGCTGTCAAAGTTTTTTAAGGTATTGAAAGTTGAAATTGAAACGGTTGAATATATTCGCTATCCCGGCAATAATCTGGATCGACAGTTAAAAAAATTTCAAACCCCACCTGATCAGTATCAGGATGAAACGCCTTCTCATGAGAGAGAGCTGCACCTTCTACGACGGCGTTTGGAACAAGAGCGCTTTAGCTATCTAGGCGAAAAATTCCGAAAAATTGCTTTAACCACTGAACTAACTGCACAGTTGAACTGGCAACAGTTAGCTAACGACTATTTATCACAAGGGTGCTATACCGAAGCAATTTCGCTTTATGAACATGGTATGCAAGCGGAACCGGCAACACGTGCAACGGTTAAAAACATTTTAGCTGCCGCTTATAACAATTTTGGTTCAGCGTTGCATCAACAGGGCAAGCTAGAAGAAGCGGGCGTTTACTTCAAGCAAGCAATTGACCTCAATTCAGCCCTTTCGACTGTTGATCTGTCTAGAATTTATTTCAATCTCGGCACCGTCCTATATAAGCAAAACCGACTTGAACAGGCAATATTGGTTTTGCAGCAAGCCGTGACATTGCAGCCAGCGTTTGCAGAAGCGATCGCAGAGCTTGCCAGGGCTAAAAAGCAGTTTCAGCACTTGACTAAAGGCTATCAATTTTCTAGCGAGTTTGCTGACGTTGATCTAAATTTTTTAACCAGCTATCGTCATCTATTCCAGCACATTGTAGACTTCAAAGCGCTCGAAATTGGAAGTCGGGATGGGCGCATTACGTGCTGGCTGCTAGACAATCTTTTGCTGTCTCAAACAGCACACGTCACCTGTCTCGATCGCTTTGAAGGCTCATCCGGCGGACAATCGATTTTGACACGCTTTGAGACGAATATCGCTCGTACAGGCGCGGCTGACAAGGTGCAAAAAATTGTTGGTAATCCCTGTGATGGACTGAGATCGCTACCTCATCACAGCTATCAGCTTCTTTACATCGGTGGCATGAAAACGGCTAGCGAAACACTAGAAATTGCCGTTTTAAGCTGGAGCTTATTAACAGTTGGTAGCCTGATCGTCTTTGAGGATTACGGCGTTAATACAGCACAAGACACGACTCAACTGCTGCCAAAAGGCGCGATTGATGCCTTTGTGACTCTCTTTGAAAATAAGACTAAACGGCTGCATCAAGGTAGCGTATTACTGCTGGAGAAACTAGCAGATTAGTTGTCACCAGCGTTAGTAGTAGAAATGATCGTGGTTAAACGTGTTTCCGGCGTTCCACCCATTGCTCTAATGCCGCTGTCACTTGCTCAAACACCCCTTGCCAACTTCCCCGTTGGCGTTGCCGAAAGAGCCGCATCATTGGGTACCAGGGACTGTCGTCACGCTCTAGCAACCAGCGCCAATCAGGGGCAAAGGAGAGCAATAACCACACGGGTTTACCCAACGCCCCTGCTAGGTGAGCAACCGCCGTATCAATGGTAATAACTAAATCGAGTTGAGCGATCGCCGCTGCTGTATCAGCAAAATCAGCCAACGTCTGGCTCAAGTCCTGGATTGGCAGGTCAGCCGCCTGCAAATCATTTACGGCAGCACCTTTCTGCAAACTGTAAAAACATACGCCGGGTATCTGGCACAGGTCACGAAAAGGCTCGATCGTGCAGGAACGATAGGGATTGTTTTTGTGGGCAGGGTTACCAGTCCATACAATGCCGACTTTGAGGGGAAGAGAGGCAAGGGGTGAGGGGTGTAGAGTGCTTCCGCTCTGCGGTGGGGACGGGTGAGGCAGGGGAAGCTGAGGCGCGGAGGCAGCGCGGGATGCTTGGAGGTAGGGGATGTCAGCGGGAATCGTTGCCAAAGTTGTGCCCAGAATGTGGGGCAGGCTTAGGAGGGGCGCGTGAACATCAAATGCTGGTAGAGGGCTATCCTGAGCAATCAACTGGTCAATACCTGCCACTGTTTCAAGCAACGGCAGCAGTGAAGGCTGACACTCGACGATCACTCGTCCCCCATGATTCCGTCCACCAGAAGCGCCAAAGGCAGCCTTACGCACCAGGGAAACATAACGAATGAACTGGATTGTATCGCCTAAGCCTTGCTCGGCATGGAGCAGAATCGTTTTGCCTTGCAATGGCGAGCCATCCCACAGCGGTTGAGCAAACGATCGCTGTGTCCAACCGGGTTGCTGCCAGCGCCACTCGTATTCCTGAAAACCCTGCTGTAAGTCGCCTGTCAACAGCAGCGCATGACCCAGATTTTTGTGTGCGCCTGCTGATTGGGGGGCAAGCTGAATTGCCGTACGGTAATGGGAGATCGCCGCCTCCAGCCGACCCAACCGCCGAAGGATAAACCCCTGATTGTAGTAAGCATCAGCAAACTCAGGCTTCAGCGCGATCGCCTGCTCACTATGGAACAGAGCATCCTCCAAACGGTCTTGCTCTTGCAGTACGAGCGCCAGGTTGTAGTGAGCATCCGCATGATCCGGCTTAAGGGCGATCGCACGGTTGAAGGCGGCGATCGCTGCCTTAATGCTTCCCTGCTCTTGCAACGCGCTACCCAGGTTGCTCCAGGCTTCCGGTGTTTCCGGCTGTAGCTGCACAACCTTCTGAAGGTACGGCAATGAGGCGATCGACTGCCCTGCACGACATAATGCGACGCTGAGAATTTGAAGCGCTGCTACCTGATCAGGCTCTTGCTGCAAAATTTCACGACACACCCGTTCCGCTTCTGTAAACTTGCCGTCATGGTAGTGCTGGAGGGCGGTGGGGAGTAGGGAATGGAGCGTAGGGAGTGGGGAGTGGGGAGTGGGGAGTAGCGTGCTGTCTGTTTGTCCATGAGATTGTACAGGGGACGTTTGGGTTGGTGCTAACTGCTGACCACTGACTGCTCTAGCTTGCTTTTCTGTAGAAGTTAGTTGACGGCTTGCAAACGGCTGCCCTCTGCCTTCTGCCCTCCGCCTTCTGCCTTTAAGCTGCTGATGGCTGACCGCTTCTTGCCTCTGCGGCTCTGCCTCTCTGCGGTTCTCCCGTTGTAGTTTAACTAGTGCGTCTTGTATCTGTTCGATCGCGCCTGCCCAGTCTCCATAGGAAGGCTGACGGAAAATCCGCATAGTGGGATACCAGATGCTATCTTCACGCGCCAGCAACCAGCGCCAATCGGGGGCAAAGGGCAGCAGCAGCCAGATCGGTCTACCGAGCGCGCCTGCCAGATGTGCGGCAGAAGTGTCAACAGCAATGACCAAATCAAGCTGCTGCATTAAGACAGCGGTATCGACGAAATCATGCAGATGCTCTCGCAGGTCATGGATGTGAGGATGTGCCTGCAACCGTGCTAAATCGGCAGAGGACGGTTCTTTTTGCAGGCTATACAGGTCTACATTGGGACGATCGGCTAAGGGCAGCAGGTAATCGAGTGGACAGGCGCGCGTCCGGTTATAGGGGTTTTGGGAGTTACCTTCCCAGACAATGCCGATTTTGAGGGAGGAGAGTGGAAAGCGGGGCAAGGAGCGAGGATCAAGGGAAGCGGCGGCAGGTATTTGGAGATAGGGTGTGGTAGCCGGAATCGTTTCTACAGTGGTGCCCAGGATATGAGGCAAGCTCATCAGGGGGGCATGGACATCAAACGGAGGGGGTGGGCTGCCGTAGGAGACGATCGCTGCCACATCAGGTAAGCCCTGAAACAGGTGCATTAATGGTGCATGGCACTCCAGGATGATGCGTCCGCCGCGCTGCGCGACAAGTGGCACATAGCGAACAAACTGAATCATGTCGCCCATGCCTTGTTCGGCGTGCAGAAAGATAGTTTTGCCGTTAAGGGGAGACCCATCCCAGCGAGGTTGCGGTATCGGTCGCATGGGTTGAAAGGTCGGTAGCTTGACCTGCCAGCGCCATTCGTAAGCGGCAAACCCCGGTAGCAGGTCGCCATTGAGCAAAAGGGTCAGTGCTTTGTTCCAGTGTGCTTCAGCAAAATTTGGCTCGATCGCCGTTGCCTGGTTGTAGTACTGCACTGCTTCTTGCAACTTGCCCCGATCGCGAAAGATGTTGCCCCAGTTATTAAATGCTTTGGCATAGTCCGGCTTCAGCGTGATCGCCTGCTTATAGTGGGCGATCGCAGCATCAAAGTCACCCAATTCTTTCAGCGCATTCCCCAAATGGTTGTGTGCTTGTGGAAAGTCGGGCCTCATCGCGATCGCCTGCCGATAGCAAGCCGCTGCCTGTTCAAAGTTTCCTTGGGAGAAGTAGATCAAGCCCAAATTATTGTGGGCATCGGCATAGTTGGGTCGAATGGTGATCGCCTGCTCATAGTGCGCGATCGCTTCAGCCATTAAACCTTTGTGGCGCAGTGCATTGGCAAAATTATTGTGAGCATCCGCAAAATCTGGCTTCAGGGCGATCGCCTTTTCGTAATGCGCGATCGCCTCATCAATGCGATCGGACTCCTGAAGCGCTACTGCCAGATTATTGTGAGTATCGTGGTTGTCAGAGTGTGTTGTTAGTGCGCGGCGGTAAGACGCGATCGCCGCCTCAAAGCGTTGTTCCTGATGGGCGATCATCCCCAACAAATGCCACGCATCCGCGTAGTCTTCCTGTGCTTGCAACACCTGATGACAAAGCTGCTCTGCCTCACGGTAGCGTCCTTCCTGGTGGTGCCGTACAGCGTTTTTAAGAGCTTGTGGGAGTGGGGAGTGGGGAGTGGCGAATCGGGAGTGGGGAGTGGGGAGTGGGGAGTGGGGAGTGGGGAGTGGGGAGTGGGGAGTGGGGAGCAGCGTGTTGTCTGTTTGGACACGAGACGGTTGAATCGGTTGCGACCGTTGGCTACTGGGCGCTGTCGCTTGCTTCTCTACAGGAATTGGCTGACGAATTGCTACAGGCTGACCGGTGACCGGTGACCGCTGACTACCTTTTGCCTTTTGCCTTTTGCCTTTTGCCTTTTGCCTTCTGCCCTCTACCTTCTGCCCTTTCTCCCCCAACGCTTCCCACACCTGCGTGATGACACTTTCCCAATCGCCATGTACAGGCTGTCGAAAGAGGCGCATAGTTGGATACCAGGGGCTATCATGCCGCTGCTGCATCCAACGCCAGTCAGGGGCAAAGGGGAGCAGCAGCCACACAGGTTTGCCTAATGCACCTGCCAAATGCGCGATCGATGTATCCACCGCAATAATGAGATCAAGTTGCTGGATCAGGGCGGCAGTGTCTACAAAGTCATGCAAGTGTGCTCGTAAATCGTGAACATTGGACTGTGTTTGTAACGAGGCTTGCAATTGCTGCTGGTCGGCTAGTGACGGCTCTTTTTGCAGGCTGTAGAGCCGCACATCAGGTAATGCTGCCAGGGTCAGAAGTTGCTCTAGGGGACAGGAACGGCTGCGGTTGTAGGGATTGAGTGGATTGCCTTGCCAAACGATGCCGATTTTGAGTGGAAGTGAAGAAGTGGAGGGGTGAAGGGGTGAAGCGGGAGTAGGGAGCGAGGGGCGATCGCTGGATGGTGATAGCTGAAGGTAAGGGATGTCGGCGGGAATCGTTTCTAGCGTGGTGCCCAGAATGTAGGGCAGGCTCAGGAGCGGCGCGTGGACATCAAACGAAGGGAGCGGACTGCCCTCAGGAATCAGTTGCTGAATACCTGTAACGCCCTGAAGTAGGTTGATGAGGAGCGGTTGGCATTCAACAATGACGTGCCCACCGAGTGCCGCAACGATCGGGGCATAGCGAATAAATTGCAGCGTGTCGCCCATGCCTTGTTCGGTGTAGAGCAGGATGGTTTTGCCGTCGAGCGGTGTACCGTCCCAGCGAGGTTGCTGGAACGATCGAACTGGGTTTTGCTCTCTAAATTTGCTCCATTGGAGCCGCCACTCGTAGCCAGCAAAGCCTTGTGCCAAGTCGCCTGTAAACAATTGAGTTAGGGCTTTGTTCCACTGTGCTTCGACAAACGCTGGATCGATCGCAAGGGCTTGTTCATAAGCGGTAAAGGCAGCAGCAGTGTCACCATAGTTGCGACGGGCAATGCCCAGGTTGTTGTATGCCCCTAAGTAATGAGGCTGGATGGCAATTGCGGCTTCCAAGTGCTCAAATGCTTCTTCAAACTCGCCATCCTGCTGAAGCAAATTGCCTAAGTTACTGTGAATTTCGGCAGAGTTAGGATTAATGGCTAAGGCTCGGCGGTAACAGTCGATCGCTGCGTCTGTCTTACCTTGATCCTGATAGGTATTCCCCAGATTGTTGTGAACTTCGGCATAGTCGGGACGCAGGGCAAGCGCCTGTTGAAACTGAGCGATCGCCGCCTCATATTGCTTCTGTGTTCTCAGCACTGCTCCCAGGTTGCTATGCGCTTCTGCGAATTGGGGTCGTAGGGTGAGTGCGCGTTGATAGTGAGCGATCGCCGCTTCCAGTTGCCCCTGTTCCTGTAGTGCATTACCCAGGTTGTTGTGCGCCTCGGGATACACTTCACGCAGAGATAGCGCTTGACGGTAAGCGCTAACGGCTTCCTCTAACTTGCCCTGCTGCTGAAGTGCGGTCGCCAGCCCATGATGAGCTTCAGCATAAGTTGGCTTGAGTGCGATCGCCTGCTGGTAGTGAACGATCGCCGCTTCTGGCTCCCCCTGCTGTTGGAGTGTATTGCCCCAGCCATGATGTGCCTCTGGATAGTCAGGCTTGAGTGCGATCGCCTGCTGGTAGTAGACGATCGCTTCACCCAGCGTTCCCTGACGTTGTAAGGCAACTGCCAGGTTGTGGTGCGCCTCTGGGTAGTTGGGCTTGAGCAGAAGCGCTTCTCGGTAATGGACGATCGCATCCTCTAATTGCCCCTGATCTTTGAGGGCAATGCCCAGGTTATTGTGCGCTTCAGGATAGGCGGGGCGCAGTCTTAAGGCTTGCTGGTAAGCCGCGATCGCATCCTCTAGCTTGCCCAACTCTTTCAACGCATTGCCCAGGTTATTTAACGCTTCCACATGGTCAGGCTGTCGTGCTAACGCCTGCTGATAGTGGGTAACTGCGTCCTCAAGTTTCCCCTGCCCTTTCAGCACAATGCCCATACTGTTATACGCATCAGGGCTATCGGGTTGCAGCAGTAGGACACGCTCAAAGCAGGCGATCGCCTCCTCAAAGCGTTGCTGCTGATAGACCAGCGCTCCCAAGAGATTAAGCACATCAATAGCATTAGGCTGCTGCTCAAGCAGGTGACGGTACGCAGCTTCAGCTTCAGCAATACGCCCGCTACGGTGCCATTGCAAGGCGACAGCTAATGATTCAGGGGGATGCGTCATAGCAGGCTTCCTATCCTGTACTGCCTCGTAATTGTTGTGGTTGTCTATGAGGCAATCTATTCTACCCGCCTCGCAAAGCCAGTAACGCCCAGCGTAATGCCCTGTAACACGAGCGACCGCCCGACCTCCTTAGTGGCTTTAGACCGAGGACAGAAATGATTCTGCTGATTGACTTTGACTGAATGCAAAACACGAGCAGAGAACCGCGGAAACAAATAGACCGAGGACAGAAATGATCCTGCTGATTGACTTTGACTGAATGCAAAACACGAACAGAGAACCGCGGAAACAAATGTTTAGACGCGCTCTAGATGAAGCCAACCCTCCTTCACCCTTCTACTCCTTCACCCTTTCACTCCTTTATCTTTCCACTTGCTAGGGATCAAATGTTAGCAGCTCTTGAGCAAGTGATCCTCATAAGCGCGTAATGTCAGGAGTTCATGACATTACGATCCCCGTTTTGCCTGAGAATACGTATAAATGCCTAAAATTCAGTAGCTTCCACTCTTGACCCAAATTTTACTTTGTCGCAATATAAGCCTAACGAAGTGATCCCAGCATCTTTGGATCCCTGATCCCAATTGGGATCAGAAGCAACTGATTGAAATCGAGCTAACTAGCAACAAATGCTTAATCTGGAGAGCAAACCGCCATGACTAAAGAACGTCCTCCTCTTGAAGACATGACTTTACGGCAACTCCGCCGAGTTGCCAGTGAATATGGTGTCTCTCGTTATAGCCGGATGCGTAAAGAGCAACTTCTAGCGTCCATTCAAGAAATTCAGCAGCGTACTCAGGGCACATCTATCTCAGCCAGACCATTGGAGGCACAAGCAGAAGTGGAAGCAGCAAAATTTGATTTGGGTCAAGACGATCGTGTGGGTGGTTCATTGTCTGCCGTCGATGAAGGGCTGAATGATCTTCCAGCTGGCTATGGCGAGAGCCGCATTGTGCTGATGCCGCGTGATCCACAGTGGGCGTACACCTATTGGGACATCCCCAATGAACAAAAAGAAGCCTTACGTCACCAAGGTGGACAGCAGATTGCCCTGCGTCTTTACGATGTGACCAATGTCAATTTGGCTTACCAGTCGCCACACAGTATTCAGGAATATCCTAGCGATGAGCTAGCACGGGAGTGGTACTTGCCAATTCCTGTTAGCGATCGCGACTACGTAGTGGATATTGGCTATCGCTGTGCGGATGGTCGCTGGCTTGTGCTGGCTCGCTCTGCACCAGTGCGAGTGCCGCCTGTTTATCCTTCTGACTGGATTGATGATCAGTTCATCACAGTGGCATGGGAGGAGCCGCTGGTTGACAAAACATTCCTGGAACTGGTGCCACCGAGCGCTCGTCCAGTGACGATGGGTGCGGGTGCAGGTGCTGCTACAGGTACGGGCAACGCCATCTATGATCAAATTTTTGGTTTGGCAGAAGCGACCGAAGTGCAGCGTGTAGCAGGTTCCCTTTACGGCTCGATGCAACAGTCACCCGTGCATGAGCAAGCCATTAGTTCCTATGTCTTTCCCTCAGGTGCTGGTGCGTGGGCACTCCCCACTACATCTGGTCTGACGATGTCGGGCGTTGGTATGTCTGGCGTTGGGTTCTCTGCCTCTGCACCTCCTATCCGTCCCCGTCAGTTCTGGCTGGTTGCGGATGCTGAGTTAATTGTCTATGGCGCAACGGAACCAGATGCAACGGTCACGATCGGCGGTCGTCCAATTAAGCTGAACTCGGATGGCACCTTCCGCTTTCAAATGTCGTTCCAGGATGGTTTGATCGATTACCCGATTCTCGCAGTCGCGGCTGATGGTGAGCAGAACCGTGCGATCCACATGAAGTTCAATCGCGAGACTCCTGAACGGCGCACCAATACTAAAGCTGAAGCGGTTCAAGAGTGGCTTGCCTAGTCTAAGTAAGACAGCATTCCGTACCCCCTTTGCCCCCGATCTCATGATCGGGGGCTTTTTGCTGAGTCGGCTGCAAGGCACTCATCTTTGCCAAAAATGCTGATAATGAGTTATTGCCGCTCGATATACACCTCTCAACGCACAAACGCCATGCAGACCAGCGATGCTCTTACAGAGTCACGACATGAACGCCTCACGAACCTTACTCAGAATTTGACAGGACTCAACCGTGTGGCAACAGTAAGCCGCACGACGGGCGAAACAGACGTGCAGGTAACGCTGAATCTCGATGGCACTGGGCAATGCACTGCCAAGACTGGGGTTCCCTTTTTGGATCATATGCTGCACCAGATTGCCTCGCACGGGCTGCTTGACTTGGATGTGCGGGCGACAGGCGACATCGAGATTGATGATCACCATACCAACGAAGATGTGGGCATCACGCTAGGGATGGCTTTGGCAAAGGCACTGGGCGATCGCAAAGGCATTGTCCGCTTTGGTCACTTTGTTGCGCCGTTGGACGAAGCCTTGATTCAGGTGGCGCTTGATTTTTCGGGTCGTCCTTATCTCAGCTATGGGCTAGAAATCCCCACGCAGCGTGTTGGCACCTACGATACGCAGTTAGTGCGCGAGTTCTTTGTAGCGATCGTCAACCATGCCCAAATGACGCTACATATTCGCCAACTGGACGGCATTAACTCCCATCACATCATCGAAGCAACGTTTAAGGCACTGGCGCGATCGCTCCGTATGGCGGTCGAAATTGATCCCAGGCGGGCGCATACGATCCCCAGTTCTAAAGGTGTGTTGTAAAAGAAGGCAGAGGGCAGAAGGCAGAAGGCTGACCGCTGATCGCTAAAAACGACTGGTTCTTGACACATCCCAAACGCCTGTCACTGCCTCCTAAAGTGTTGGAATCTGGCTCATTTGTTCTAGATTCAGCACCTCTGCCAGCGTTGCAGCATTCATCAAGCCTCGCTCTAGCACGATTTCGCGGAGTGATTTGCCTGTTTCAAGGGATTCTTTCGCCACGGCAGCGGCATTGAGATAGCCAATATGTGTGTTAAGTGCAGTTACTAACGCCAAACTACCCTCTGCGTAAGCAAGACAGCGATCGCGATTGGCAGTAATGCCTTTAATACCTTTCTCAGCAAGTGCGGCGATCGTATTGCCGAGAATCTCGATACTATGAATCAGATTGTAGGCAATGAGGGGCATCATCACGTTTAGTTCAAGTTGTCCCGCTTGGGCAGCAAGGGCGATCGCGCTGTCGTAGCCCATGACTTGAAAGCACACCATTGAGGTCATTTCTGCCATCACGGGATTGTATTTTCCTGGCATGATGGACGAACCAGGCTGGACGGGCGGCAGTTGAATTTCTTTGAAGCCAGTCTTTGGTCCCGAATCAAGCAGGCGCAGATCGTGAGAAATTTTGACGCAATCTTGCGCCAGGTTTCGTAAGGAGCTAGAGACGTTAACGAAAGGAGCCATGCTTTGCATTGCTGCCATCAGATTGGGTGCGGGTCGTAACGGTTGATCGATCAGATCTGACAAGATTTCTGCCACGCGAAAGCGATACTGCGGATGGGTATTGAGTCCGGTGCCTGCTGCACTCCCGCCTAAGCCAAGCACCATCAAATCTTTAGAAGCCGTTTCAATGCGAAGCAGATGTTCGCTCAAGATCTGTGCCCAGGCACGGAAGTTGTCGCCTAATCGCACTGGCACCGCGTCTTGTAAGTGCGTTCTACCCGATCGGATCACGTCTTGAAATTCCTGCCCTTTGGCTTCTAGTGCTGCGATCGCCCCTGCCAACGCCGGGTACAGCGATCGCTCCAGCGCCAACAGCCCACCAATCCGAATTGCTGTCGGAATCACATCATTAGTAGATTGCCCATAGTTCACATGATCATTGGGGTTCAGCCGTTTGTAGTTACCTTTGACATCACCTAGAAGCTCCAGTGCCCGATTTGCCAGCACTTCATTCACGTTCATGTGATGCGATGTGCCTGCACCTGCCTGATACACATCTACTACGAACTGATCGCGCAGCTTGCCGTTTAGCACTTCGTCGGCTGCCTGCACGATCGCCTGACTGATTTCAGGTGTGATGCAATCGAGTTCACCGTTGGCGATCGCGGTTGCCTTCTTAATTAGCACACAAGCATCAACATAGGTTGGCAAGGGCTTTAAGCCGCTAATCGGAAAGTTCTCGATCGCCCGTAGCGTCTGAATGCCGTAGTACGCTGTATCGGGAAGCTGCCGATCGCCCATCGAGTCTTTCTCAACGCGATACGCTTCTGGGTTCGTCATAAGATTTTCTAGTGATGTCTCTGGTCTACTTGCTTTCACCAATATTCCACAAGTGAGTACTCAAGCGGTTATTTGCGATACTCCTATCTCAAAACAAGACTATTGCGTTTGTCAGACCTGGAAGCCTAATCGGTGGAGCAAAGTCAGATGGCTTCGCCGAAAAGCTGAGTCTTTACTGTCACCTCGCTGCCCAACTCATTGTGTCCATGAATGCAGCGATCAAGCAGCGTGTCAGGTACTTGAATAAGCCCCCTGTCAGTGAGAAAGCGGGTAATTCGATCACAGGCTTTAAGCAAGTATTTTGACTGCTCTTGCACAGGATTGAGGAAACTACTGTCGTTGACGGGTAAAACTGTGTACGCACTCAAAAAGAAGAACCCGCCTTTGCGGCTAATATTGACTCGTACTTCGAACTGGCTAGCTTTCAACAGAGCGAAATGATTATCATTTGGCTTTGATAGCGGTGTGTTGCCTTTCTCATCCAGCAAAATGATCAAACCGTAACCCTTGCGGTAATTGAGATCGGGGTCATAGAACACAATGACATCAAGTTTTTTTGCTAGAGCTGCACCTAATTCAGTAACTCTTTCTTCATCGAAACGCTCAATATCGTTGGATTGCAAGTCGCAGAGCCACTGAAGCAGGCGATCGAGAAAGACGTTTGACTCATCTCGACTTGGACCTGCATTAAAAGACTCATGACGTTTCTTACCCATTTCGCCTAGAACTCTTATTTTGACAGAGAATTCTATACTATGTATCAGAATAGAAAGGTTATCAGAATTTTAAATTCAAGCATAGGCATTCAAACTAACGATAAAAAAGGTTAAATAATTGACTATTTTTCTGGGAGAAGAGTTTGTAGGAGATTGAGAACATTTAATCCCATTATCTTCTCAACTTCTTGTTTAGAAAAGCCTTCTACTAATAACGCATTGGTAACTTGAACCATATCAGCAACATCAAACGGAAGCCGGACAGCGCCATCAAAATCTGAACCAAGCGCAACGTGATCAACACCAACTAAATCTGTCACATAATGGATAGCACGAGCAATCGCGGTTGCGTCATTTCCGCAGGTTGCTGTTTTCCAAAAACCAATGCCAATCACTCCTTTATGTTGAGCGATTTGTTGTATTTGGCGATCGCTCAGATTTCTAGCATTGCTACAGGTTCCCTGCACACCTGTGTGAGAAACCAATACAGGGGTGTTGGTGAAATCTAGCACCTCATCAATTGTTTGAGATGAGGCATGAGCCAAGTCGATAATCATATGACGGCTTTCCATCAGTCGTACTACCTCACGACCAAACGAAGTCAGTCCTCCCTTTTTGATTCCATGCGCAGAGCCACTTACGTCATTATCAAAGAAATGAGCTAACCCAATGAGCCGAAAGCCCGCTTTGTAAAAACGATCGACATTTTCAATCTTGCCTTCTAAAGCATGTGCGCCCTCTAATCCTAATAAACCTGCTGTGATTTGTACATTACGCTGTCTTGCAGCAAGATAATTGCTTAAATCTTGCTTCGATGTGATGATTTTGAACTTGCCTTCAGCTTTTAACTCAAGAGCTTTCAATCGGTCAGCTTGATATAAAGCACGTTGTTCAAGGTTAAACAAAGCAGGAATACGCCAGCGTTGTAGGATGGCAAGTTTCGTGATGTCATCACTACGACCATCATTATTTTCTAAAAGTAATGGAGCCGGAACTTTTGTTACAGCTGTAAAAATTTGTAAGGCAACATTACCTTGAATAAGTCGTGGAACATCAACGTGACCATAGTTTAATAACTTGGATAAGTTGCTCCCCCATAGCAGAGAATCTGCATGCAAATCAGCAACAACTAAAGATTTATGTAAGGTCTGGGCAGCGTCTGAAATTGGTTGACTCTCACTACCATCAATAGGGTTGAATCGCTTTGCGACAAAAGATGGACCGAAGGAGAAAATAACAGCCAAAACAATGGCTGTAACCAATGTGCTGATTAGTCCAAAGAAGATAACTCTTCTTACTCGCCTTTTCCGGTTCACGCTGGTCTTACAAATAACTTAGATATTGTTGATTATTCTACTAAGAGCTTACAGGTACATCTCTGAAGGTCGCTCAGTCCCCTGACAAGCCCTCTATTATGAAGATAGGTAACTCTTCTCATCAGACTGCGTAGCTTCAACATGGCGTTTTCTTCTATCACTCGTGCGCTGGGGCGCTCGCCCCTCACCACCGAACTCTTAGCGAAACTTCAGCAGCATCAATATCTGAAGTTAAACGGCTTGGCACGGTTGCCTAAGGGCTTGGTCAGTTCTGCCTTAGCGCAGGCGCAGTCTCGTAATCTACTGGTCGTCACCGCCACGCTGGAAGAAGCCGGACGTTGGACTGCCCAACTCGACGCAATGGGCTGGCAAACCGTTCACTTTTACCCCACATCCGAATCATCACCCTACGAGCCATTTGATCCTGAATCGGAGATGGTTTGGGGGCAGTTGCAGGTGTTGGCAGATCTGGTGAGGGGAGAGGGGAGAGGAGAGAGGAGTCAGGAAGAAGCCGGAACAGGGGAGCAGCAGGAAGCAAGAGGGAGTAACTCAAAACTTAAGTCTCTTACCCCCCATCCCACACCTCATCCCCCATCCCCTTCTCTCGCGATCATCACCACCGAACGCGCCCTTCAGCCTCACTTGCCTCCTGTTTCTGCCTTTAAGCCATACTGCTTAACGCTGAAGCGAGGCACAGAGTTAAACCTGGAAACATTGGGGCATGAATTGGCGCGGCTAGGCTACGATCGCGTGCCGCTGGTCGAGACAGAAGGGCAGTGGAGTCGGCGGGGAGACATTATTGATGTGTTTCCGGTTGCGTCTGAATTGCCAATGCGGTTAGAGCTTTTTGGCGATGAGTTGGATCAAATTCGGGAGTTTGACCCGGCAACACAGCGATCGCTCGATCGCATTGAGCAACTCGTGCTCACGCCCACAAACTTTGCGCCCATCATTCAAACCGCGCTCACAGGCAGTAAAGCCGATGCCATAAAAGCGTTTTTGTCGGAAGAAGAGCAGGAGAAGTTTGATCAGGGGCTGATGCCGGAAGGCTCCCGTCGCTTTTTGGGTCTTGCGTTTGATAAGCCTGCATCGTTGCTGGATTATCTACCCGAAAACACGCTGATCGCGATCGACGAACCTGATCAATCAGAAGCCCACGGCGATCGCTGGTTCGAGCACGCCGAAGAGCAGTACGAAGAAGGCAGAAGGCAGAAGGCAGAGGGCAACGTTATTGACTCTACAGGCGAAGCAAGAGTAGATAACGTTGGAAGAAGGCTGGATTTTCCCCGTATTCATCGGACGTTTGCGGAGTCGTTGGCTGAGGTCGAACTCTTCGATCGCCTTTACCTGTCCGAACTGGCAGAGGAACCAAAGGTACGAACCGCGCAGGATAAGGGTCCTGCTCCAATTAATTTGGCGAGTCGATCGGTGCCTGCCATTCCTCATCAGTTTGGCAGACTGGCGGAAACTTTGCGGGATGAACGCGATCGCGGCTTTTCGATTTGGCTAGTGTCGGCACAACCGTCGCGCTCGGTGTCCTTGCTGCAAGAACACGATTGTCCAGCGCAGTTCATCCCAAATCCGCGCGATTTCTTAGCGATCGACAAGCTTCAGGTGCAGCACGTCCCCGTTGCAGTGAAATACTCTGGCTTGGCGGAACTGGAAGGCTTCATTTTGCCGACTTTCCGTCTGGTTGTCGTGACCGATCGGGAGTTTTTCGGTCAACATTCCCTGGCAACGCCTAGTTACGTCCGCAAACGTCGGCGGGCTGCCTCTAAACAGGTTGATCCCAACAAGTTGCGTCCCGGCGATTACGTCGTGCATAAAAATCACGGCGTGGGTCGCTTCCTCAAACTCGAAAGCCTGACGCTCAACCATGAAACCCGCGAGTATCTGGTCTTGCAATACGCCGATGGCTTGCTGCGGGTAGCAGCAGATCAACTCAGTTCGCTCTCGCGCTTTCGGGGGGCAGGCGACACCACGCCCGAACTCAACAAGATGTCTAGCAAAGCTTGGGAGCGCACTAAGAGCAAAGTCCGCAAAGCGATCAAGAAAGTGGCAGTGGACTTGCTCCAGCTTTATGCCCAGCGAGCGCAACAAACTGGCTTTACCTATCCCGCTG
The DNA here is from genome assembly GCF_014695795.1 of Phormidium sp. FACHB-592. Taxonomy (NCBI): domain Bacteria; kingdom Bacillati; phylum Cyanobacteriota; class Cyanophyceae; order Oscillatoriales; family Oscillatoriaceae; genus Phormidium; species Phormidium sp. FACHB-592. The sequence continues at coordinate 66,415 of NZ_JACJOZ010000075.1, read as the reverse complement.
ATATGCCCTGGCAGGAAGAAATGGAAGAGTCGTTTCCCTATCAGCCCACGCCAGATCAACTGAAAGCAACGCAGGATGTAAAGCAGGATATGCAGAGCGATCGTCCGATGGATCGGCTCGTTTGTGGCGATGTTGGCTTCGGTAAAACAGAGGTTGCCATTCGCGCTATTTTCAAAGCGGTAACGGCTGGCAAACAAGTGGCAATGTTGGCTCCTACAACTATCCTGACGCAGCAGCACTACCACACGCTAAAAGAACGGTTTGCACCTTACCCCATTCAAATCGGTTTACTGAACCGCTTTCGTAGTCCGCAAGAGCGCAAGGACATCATCCAACGGCTCAAAACGGGCGAACTGGATATTGTAGTTGGCACCCATCAACTGCTAAGTAAGGACGTGCAGCCAAAGGATTTAGGCTTGCTCGTAGTGGATGAAGAACAACGGTTTGGCGTGAACCAGAAGGAGAAAATTAAATCGCTCCGTACGCAGGTTGACGTGCTAACTCTCAGCGCTACGCCGATTCCCCGCACTCTCTACATGGCGCTTTCAGGCGTGCGCGAGATGAGCCTGATCACGACTCCGCCGCCCTCTCGCCGTCCGATTAAAACGCACTTGTCGCCTTACGACCCCGAAGTGATGCGTACTGCTATGCGGCAAGAACTCGATCGCGGTGGGCAAATCTTCTACGTCGTGCCTCGTGTAGAAGGTATCGAAGAAATTGGCACACGCATCCGTGAAATGATACCGGGAATTCGTATTGCGATCGCCCATGGACAGATGCCCGAAGCTGAACTTGAAACGACCATGCTGACCTTCAGCGAAGGCGAAGCAGACATTCTTCTCTGCACCACCATTATCGAATCGGGGTTGGATATTCCCCGCGTTAACACCATCCTGATTGAAGACGCGCAGCGGTTTGGGCTGTCGCAGCTTTACCAGTTGCGGGGACGAGTCGGGCGGGCAGGCATTCAGGCGCACGCATGGCTGTTTTACCCCAAGCAAAGCCAGCTAACGGATACCGCTCGTCAGCGTTTACGAGCCATTCAAGAATTCGCGCAGCTTGGCTCTGGTTATCAACTCGCTGTACGGGATATGGAAATTCGCGGTGTGGGCAACCTGCTGGGTGCGGAGCAGTCTGGGCAACTGGATGCGATCGGCTTTGACCTTTACATTGAAATGCTGGAAGAAGCGATCGGCGAAATCCGTGGGCAGGAAATCCCCACTGTCGATGACACCCAGATTGACCTCAACCTGACCGCGTTCATTCCGGCTGATTACATCCCTGATCTTGATCAAAAAATGAGTGCCTATCGTGCTGTTGCCTCTGCCGAAGGCAAGCAAGAATTGACGCAGATCGCCGCCGACTGGAGCGATCGCTATGGTGCCATCCCTGCTGCTGCCCTTCAGCTCATCCGCATTGTGGAACTAAAGCAAGTAGCTAAAAAGTGCGGTTTCTCTCGCATCAAGCCTGATGGCACTCAGCATATTGTGCTGGAAACACCAATGGCAGAACCTGCCTGGAATCTACTTAAGGCTAATCTGCCGGATCATTTGCATTCGCGCTTTGTCTACACACCAGGGAAGGTGACAGTGCGAGGACTGGGAGCGTTGAAGGCAGAACAACAGCTTGATAGCTTGCTCAACTGGCTCAGTCGAATGCAAGGTGCCTTACCAGAACCCGCGATCGTCTGAAGCCAAATACATCTGCGTTTCCACCTCAATGCTAGAGCACGTTTGACAAAAAGGGCGCTTCTTAAACTGAAGGCCTCCCAACTACGAGTTACTATTGGCACAGATATTTGGGAACAATTACTGAGTGATCTTGATCGCAGACGAAGCTTTTAATTTGATGTACTTCTAATACTCTCAGGGGTAGTAGGAACTAGTCGATGTGCTCACTCATTGAGTCATCAAAGGCTTAACGTGTCAATTTTTGTTGCTAGAGTGATTTGCGTAAGTGCCATATGGCACACAAAACATTTGCATCTAAGCGCAATTCAAGTACAGCAGCAGTGGCTAGATAGCTGATTACAACGTGACTCAAACTCATGCACACAATGATCGCTGCTCCGATGTCTCAGTTAAACTCCAGTATCCGCCTCTTACTGATCGAAGATAATGATATCAGTCGTCAACTGATGCATGACTTTTTAGGGCACTGTGGCTATTGTGTCCGTAGTCTTGCAAGTGGCTCGACGTTTGCTCAAGAAATGGCGCAGTTTCGACCGCACCTGGTTTTGCTCGACCTAAAACTGCCAGATGTTGATGGGTTTACGTTGCTGGAGCAGGCGCAACAAGCATCAGAGTGGTCAGAAATCCCAATTATTGTTGTTTCAGCGTTTGCCTTTCAGTCCGATCGACAGCGTGCCTTAAATTTAGGTGCGCGGCAATATTTGGTCAAGCCTGTGGTGCTACCGCAAATTCAGCAGGCTATTAGTGATGAACTAAAGCACCGCATGATTTAAGCAACCGTTCTACTTAATAAACTGTTCTACTTAACCAACCGTTCTACTGATCAATGCAGTTCGTTCTCGATCGCCACGCTAAAGAACGTTTCAAGTAGAACGATCACAAGTCATTATTGACCTTTTTGTTGAGAAACAAAGGTTTCGACTCGTCGGCTCAGTGCCTGCACGGTGTTACCAGCTTGAGAAACCTGAGCGGAAAGTTCTGCAATCAATAGGGTTGCAGCTTGAAGCTGGTTAAGGGCTTGTTCTAGTTCTTCACGGGTTTGTGATTCAAACTCTTCGAGCGTCATATGACAATAATCAGTGTACGTGTGTTTAATTGGATACACTGCAATCTTAGCAATTACGGAGACGATCGACCTTAGTTGCGTTTGAAGTCTCGATAGATTCGTTTAAAATTGAGATGAAGTCCTACAGCAAAGTCCTACCTGTGACACCTGCAAAAGTTCTGACACTGGTTAAAGATCCAGAGCGCTTGGAAAGCCGCCTCAAAGAGATTCCAGCGGAGTCGGGCGTTTACTATATGCGGGATGTAAATGATCAGATTCTCTACATCGGAAAATCAAAAAAGCTGCGATCGCGCGTCCGCTCTTATTTTCGTGATAGCCAGGGGCTGAGTCCTCGGATTGCGTTGATGGTCAAGCAAGTTGCGGAAATTGAGTTTATTGTTACGGATACTGAAGCTGAAGCATTGGCGCTAGAAGCTAATCTAGTCAAGCAGCACCAGCCTCATTTCAATGTGCTGCTGAAAGACGATAAAAAGTATCCTTATCTCTGCATCACATGGTCAGAACCGTATCCCCGCATTTTCATCACGCGCAGGCGGCGGCTCGGTAAGGAAAAAGACCGCTACTACGGTCCCTACGTCGATACTGGGCTGCTGCGCCAAACGCTGCATCTGGTCAAGCGGATCTTTCCCTTGCGGCAACGCCCCCAGCCGTTGTTTAAGGATCGTCCTTGCCTGAACTACGATATTGGTCGCTGCCCCGGTGTGTGTCAGGCATTGGTGACGCCCGAGGAATACCACAAGATTGTGCAAAAGGTCGCGATGATCTTCCAGGGACGATCACGCGAACTGTCTGACGTTCTGACAGCTCAAATGGAAAAGGCAGCGGAGTCGCTCAACTTTGAGCAAGCGGCAAAAATTCGTGATCAGATTGCTGGGCTGAAGCTGTTAGGCGCTGACCAGAAGGTCTCGATGGCAGACGATACTATTTCGCGGGATGCGATCGCCCTTGCGGCTGATGACCAATACGCCTGTGTGCAGCTTTTTCAAATTCGTGCAGGGCGACTGGTCGGACGTTTGGGCTTTGTTGCCGATGCCCAATCTGGTTCCTCAGGAGCCATCCTTCAGCGCGTCCTTGAAGAACATTACCAAACAGTGGATGCGGTTGAAATCCCTGCTGAGATTATCGTGCAGCATGAATTGCCTGAAGCGGACATGCTGGGAGAGTTTCTCAGTCAGACGAAAGGACGCAAGGTGGCGATCGTCACTCCGCAACGTCAGGTCAAAGCTGAGATGATCGAGATGGTGGAGCGCAATGCTGGCTATGAGCTGGCACGGACGCAACGGTTTGCCGATCGCAATGCTCAGGCAATGCTTGACCTTGCTACTATTCTGGATCTACCCGAACTACCGCGTCGCATCGAAGGTTATGACATTTCTCATATTCAGGGTTCTGATGCCGTTGCGTCGCAGGTTGTCTTTATCGATGGGCTACCTGCCAAACAGCACTATCGCCATTACAAAATTAAAACGCCTACCGTCGTCTCTGGACACTCCGACGATTTTGCCAGCATGGCAGAGGTGATCGGTCGCCGCTTTCGTAAGTATGCTGCGCTCAAAGAAAAGGGCGAGTTGGTGAAAGCCGAACAAGATTCTGTTCTTAGTCGCCATGTGTCGGCGACGGCTGATTTTCCCGATCTGGTGATGATTGATGGCGGTAAGGGGCAGCTTTCGGCTGTCGTGGCGATTTTGCGAGAGCTAAACTTGCTGGACGATGTTAAAGTCGTTAGCCTTGCGAAACAGCGAGAAGAAATTTTTCTACCAGGAGAATCACTCCCGCTGAAAACGGAGGCAGAGCAACCAGGAGTGCAAGTATTGCGTCGGTTACGCGATGAGGCTCACCGTTTTGCAGTGAGCTTCCACCGTCAGCAGCGTAGTGAGCGCATGAGACGATCGCGTCTTGACGACATCCCTGGGCTGGGGCACCATCGTCAAAAGCAACTGCTGGCTACGTTTCGGTCGATCGACTATGTACGAGAGGCAACACCGACCCAAATTGCTACCGTTCCGGGCATTGGTCCTCGTCTAGCGCAGCAGATCTACGACTATTTCCACCCGACACAAGACGCGGCAGAACCAGAGGCAGTTACGAATTAGTGGTTAGTGGTCAGTGGTCAGCAGTCAGCGATCAGCAGTTGGCGATCGCAATTTATCTTTCGGGAAGCAGACTATAGCTCTACATACCATGCTTTTCTCTCACGCTACTAAGCTGACGGCTGACGGCTGACGGCTAATAGCTGAAATCAGTCCTTAACCATTGCTTCACAATTCAGTATGTACTGATAATTTTGTGTTCTAAAGCCGCTTCTGGCTTTAACCCCGCCGGGTTCTGTGTTGTACTGGAAGGCAGCAAGCAGCTTCAGGCTAGCTTGTAAACCTGGGGTGAACAGAGCGATCATTTTGGGCACTCTACCCTTAATCTTCCTCTGTGAAGTTGAGGGGCATAGTCTGAAATACTGACTGGGCAGAATTAGACAACGATGGAGCCTCGTAATGGCAAATGGTGTTGGCAGGAGGGTGTGTGACTAGCTCACAAACGGTTGGAGTCGTGGTCATTGGGCGGAACGAAGGCGAGCGCCTGGTTCGTAGCTTGGATTCGGTCGTGGATGGCTTGCGTCCCGTTGTGTATGTGGACTCTGGCTCGACGGATGGAAGCTGTGAGGCAGCCCGCGATCGCGGCGTAACGGTCGTCAATCTCGATTTGTCCCTTCCTTTTACAGCCGCCCGTGCCCGTAATGCTGGCTTTGAGCGGCTACGTGAGCAATCTCCTCAAGTTGAGTACGTCCAATTTATTGATGGTGACTGCGAAGTTGCAGCTGGTTGGCTTGAAGCAGCGGCGATCGCTTTAGATCAGCATCCTACTGTTGTTGCCGTTTGTGGCTGGCGACGCGAACGCTATCCTGATCGCAGCCCGTATAACCGGATTTGTGATGTTGAGTGGCGGATGGGTCATGTTGGCGAAACCACTCATTTTGGTGGCGACGTGATGCTTCGTGCCAGCGCCTTCGCAGCCGTCGGTGGCTATAACAGTGGTGTGATTGCGGCTGAGGACGATGAACTGAGTGTCCGCTTGCGGCAAGCAAATGGCTCTATTCTTCGGATCGATCACGATAGTACTCTGCACGATGCCAATATCCATCGGCTGTCCCAGTGGTGGCAACGGGCAAAGCGCTGTGGGTATGCCTATGCTCAGGTTTCTAGCCTGCATGGTGCGCCGCCAGAACGCAAGTTTGTGAAGGAGATCCGGCGAACCTGGCTGTGGGGTGTACTGGTGCCATTGGGCGCGATCGCCCTCACGCCCTTTACTGCTGGACTTTCCCTCCTGGTTTTGGGACGCTATCCGCTGACGGCATTGCGAACGATTCTAGGCACACGTAAACGTGGGTTTTCCTGGGGCGAGAGCATTCCTTGGGGGGTGTCCTGTGGCGCGTCCGTGTTTCCAGAAGCCTTTGGGGTGGTCAAGTTTACGGGCGATCGCCTGCTCCATAGACAGCACGAAATTATTGAATATAAGGGTGCTCAAACACCCATTGCCGATACCATTCAAATCACAGGGAGATAGCCTATGTCAGCCAGTAACGGACAAAGCAAACCGATCGCCGTCGCGCTTCTTGGGGCAGGCTACATTTCTGACTACCACTTCGCGGCACTGCGCCAGTTACCAAACGTTGAAGTGCGTGCCATCTGTGACCTGAACAAGCGACTAGCAGAGCAATTTGCCCAGTCAAAAGGTATTCCAACTGTCTACTCTGATCTCGGCAAGATGCTGTCTGAGGAGCGTCTGGATGCGGTTCACATTCTTACGCCGCCTCATGTCCACTTTGCTACAGGCTGCCAGGTAGTTGAAGCAGGGGTCGATGCCTTCATTGAAAAGCCGTTGTGCCATCGAGTCAGCGACTGTCAGGAACTCCGCCGCCGGGCTGAAACGACCGGGCGATCGATCGGCGTCAGTCATAATTTTCTCTACTTCCCAGCTTACGAAAGGCTGGTGGCGGATCTGCGCAGTGGGCGGCTCGGTCGCGTCGATCAGATTGATATTGTCTGGAACAAAGAGCTAGGCCAGTTATCGGGTGGACCTTACGGTGCATGGATGCTCCAGACACCGAAGAATATTTTGTTTGAAGTCGCACCGCACTCCTTTACGCATCTGGTTCACCTCATTGGGCAACCAGATTCGCTGTCGGTGGATGTGAACGATCGCATTGATCTGCCCCGTGGGCTAGAGTTCTACCGCCGTTGGGAAGTGCGCGGCTGGAAGGGCAACACTAGCATTCGACTGCGGTTTTCGTTCATCGACGGCTATCCAGAGCATTACATCCATATACGTGGCACTAATGCAGTCGCTCATGTGGATTTTGAAAACAACACTTACACCTGCCAGGAACACACGCCGTATCTGCTCGATGTCGATCGCTTCGCCACGGTTGCTACGGTTGCTCGTGATTCTATGGCGCAGGCGACTGGCACCTTAGCGAACTTTGTTCTCTCCAAAGCGGGACTATCGAAGGTTTCTGCTCCCTTCTCTTACAGCATTGCGCGAACGGTTGAAAGTTTCTATGCTACCCGCAGTGCCAAGCTTGATGAGCGTATCGACCCGTCTCTAGGAGAAGGCGCGATCGCTCTAGCAGAGTGGATTGCCCGCGAAACCCATTTGCCAGAGCCTCAAACAGAACCTTTTGCGCTGAATCAGCCTGCTCCAACAGAGCTGCCAAAGTCTAATGTGCTAGTTATTGGTGGCACTGGTTTTATCGGTCAGGCATTGGTGCAACGCTTACGGCAAGATGGGCACGGGGTTCGCATTCTCGCCCGTGATCCCAACAACTGCTCACCCGCGCTGCGTAGTCTAGGTGTCGAACTAGCGAAAGGCGATTTTGCCGACGCAAACGCGGTTAGTGCAGCGCTTGAGGGCATTGAGTATGTCTACCATCTGGCGCGCGGTAACGGCAAAACCTGGGACGACTACCTCAAAACCGATGTGGAACCAACCCGTAAAGTTGCGGAGCTGTGTCTGGAGCATGGCGTAAAGCGGTTGTTTTATGCATCGTCGATCGCTATCTACTACGCAGGCAACGGTGCTGGGACGATTACCGAAGAAACAAAACCTCACGAAGGGATGCTGCGGGTTGCGCCTTATCCGCGCTCGAAGGTCGAAAACGAACGAATCTTGCTTCAGCTTCAGCGCGAAAAGGGTTTGCCGGTCGTCATTTTCCGCCCCGGTGTGGTTCTTGGCCGCGGCGGAAATCCCTATCACTGGGGCATTGCCGCCTGGCCTTACAACTCTGTGTGCCGCTTATGGGGTGATGGCAACAGCAAACTGCCGATCGTCCTGGTTGATGATGTCGCTGATGCGATGGCACGTGCGATCGCGGTTCCTGGTATTGAAGGCGAGTCCTATAACCTCACTAGCGAACCCCAGATTTCTGCTAACGACTACCTGGATGAATTTGAGCAACGTGCTGGGTTAAAGCTACGACGCATTCCCACCGCTAGCTGGCGCAACTATTCGGAAGCGTTAGTGAAATGGGCAGTGAAGAGCCTGGGACGTGATCCCAATGCCGCATTCCCCAGCTATGCCGACTGGGAAGGTCGCAGTTTTGCTGCGGTCTTCGACTCTTCCAAAGCGGAGCGCCAGCTTGGCTGGTCGCCTGTCAAAGACCGCACAACCCTCATTAAAGAAGGCGTTCATGCTCCGGCTGATGAGTTCTTTGCCTAGTAACTCGTCTGTGTCCTAAAGGGGGCGGTAGACGCGGTAGTTAATGTTGGGGAAGATATTGTCGATCGCCTCTACCTTCTCCAACCAACCCGCATCCACTTTGCCCTGCTTAATTTCCTCGTAGAGCTTGTGAAAGCGCATCAGGTGCGATCGTGTCCGGCGCACGGCATAGGGCACCATCGTGCCAGTACGCATGATAAATGCCCAGTCAGACGATTGCGCCAATAACAATTCGCGTGCAGCCTGATTGAGCGATCGCCAGCCCAGTTCATCTTCTGGCTCATTTTTTGCCAGTTCAATCATCCGTTCTGTTGCTTTATGGAGGTGGGGATAAATCCAGGCGTTGGTTTCATTCAGCCAGTACTCGTGAAACCCCTTGTAGCCCCAGCTTGATTGGGAAGGATTTGACACCTGTTGGGTTTGATTCCCTTGCAAGTAATCTGCCAGATGCGTCATCTCAAAGGTGCCCTGGTCAAACCACGCCTTGCGGAACAGATAGTCGATAAACCAGGGACCTTCGTACCACCAATGCCCAAATAATTCCGCATCGTACGGCGAGACGATGATGGGCTTGCGCTGCATCATGCCGTAAAGATGTTCGACTTGGCGCTCCCGATTATAAGCAAAGTTGCCAGCGTTCTCTGCTGCTTTTTCGCGTGCCCAGTAGGGATCGTAGAGTTGCTTGTCGCCCAGTCCTAAACCTTTGCCAGTGATCTTGTGATACTTAATGCCCACATTCTTGCGCTGCCCGTTGGGCATTACGTAAGGCTTAATGTATTCGTACTCGGCATCCCAGCCCAAATCGCGATAGAACTCGCGATATTCGCTAGCACCGGGATAGCCCACTTCTGATGACCAAACCTGCTGCGACGATTCGTGGTCACGCCCAAAAGCAGCTACACCGGTAGGGGTAAAGATGGGCGCATAGGTGCCAAAACGGGGACGAGGACGGGCATAGAGAATGCCGTGCCCATCAGTGAGAAAGTAGCGCAAGCCAGCATCCGCTAGCATCCGCTCAACCCCTTCATAGTAAGCACATTCGGGTAGCCAGATGCCCTTCGGAGCGCGTCCAAACGTGTCCTCGTAGTGCTCGCAGGCAACTTTAATCTGCGCCCACACGGCTTGCGGGTACATCTTCATTAAGGGGAAGTAGCCGTGAGTTGCGCCGCAGGTAATGATTTCAAGATTATTGGACTCGGCAAACTGGTTGAAGGCTTTAATGAGGTTGCGATCGTACTTCTCCCAGACCTGCCGCACTTGGTTAAACTCTTTGGCATAATACTCTGCCAAATACTTGAGGTGCCCATTGTGCGCGTTGCGATCGATTTCCATCTCTGCCAGTTCTTCAAGCTGGGCTAGATGCTCGTCATAGCGTTGTTGCAGCAGCGGATCGAGCAACATCGACACCAACGGCGGAGTCATGCTCATGGTGATCTTAAAGTCAACGCCGTCTCGCTTTAACCCCTCAAAAACCTGTAGGAGCGGGATATAGGTTTCTGTAATGGCTTCATAGAGCCACTCTTCTTCCAGCACGTAGTCGCTTTCGGGATGGCGAACAAAAGGTAGGTGGGCGTGGAGAACGAGGGCGAGATATCCAATACTCATAAGAACGTCGAGTTAGAGGGTGAGCGGGTGTTGCGAGTCGGCTTGCCAAGCATTGTAGAGCGAAATGGCAACTGAAAGATGGGTTCGTTATCTCTTTGAGGCGTGAGGCGTAAGGGGTAAGGAACATTTTATAGGGACGTTACGTGTAACCTCCCTACTGTAGTCTCTAGACGTTAACAAGGTTTGCCCAAAGAACTGTCCTGAAACACTGTGACAGTCTTGCTGGGGGCTTGGTTGACTTTGTGCCCGATCGACAGTTTGCGAGTATCCTGATGCTAAATGATTTGTCGAGTCAAGTTTTTTCCCTCAGTGCTCTGCCATGACTCAGCCGCATCTTCTTGAACTTGCGAAACAGGGTGATCCACAGGCGATCGCGACACTCATTAATGCCACGCTAGAGCCGCAGGGAGTTACAGCAGAGACTTTTGTTGAAGTGGATTGTCTCCATGTGTTTCTCAATGCTGCTCGTCCGTTAAATGCACAAACATTAGTAGCGTTTGTGCGACGAGGCATTCTCCGCTTGGAGGTGGCGTCTATTCAACAGGTGCAGGTGTATGGGAAGCGCCTTGGCGAGGAGCAGCCTCACTGGGTTGAAACGTTTACAGTGCCTCGATCGCCAGTAGCTGAAACCTCAGAGGCACCTTCTAACGCTCCAGAGTCTCGATCGCCAGTAGCTGAAACCTCAGAGACACCTTCTAACGCTCCAGAGTCTAGTCCTAGTGCCCCAGATTCTAACGTCCCAGATTTTAGCACCCCAGATTTTAACGTCTCAGATTTTGATAGCTCGGATTCTAGCGCCTCAGACTCTAGTGTTACGACGGATTCTTCTAGCGATCACTCAACTCAATTTGATACGTGGAAGCAGCGCTGGATAAAGGCTAAAGCAAACATTCAAGCTCTACGTTCTCAAAATTCACAGTCTCAAGACTCATCTTCACAAGATTCACCACAGCCTCAAGCGCCTTCGCCTCGTGTTTTGGTGACGTGGAATGACGCACTCCAGCAGATCAGTGCGCGGTTGCCCTGGCGCGATCGCTCTTTCCCAGAGGCACCCAACGACTCGCCAACTGGCGATCGTTCGGTTAACTATCTTAAGGTGTCAGCAATCGTGACAGTGGTGTCTTTTGTTGCGGGTGGAGCGGTTGCGCTCATTGCCCATTCCTATGCCTGGGGCGGTGCGGAACGAAAGGCGGGTGAAAAAATCTCCACAATTTCCTCTGGCAACCAGATGTCCCCTCAGGTAAAGGCAGAGCGTACGCGCGACCAGCAGCAGACAGCGGCTAGAAACTACCTGGACACAATGAATAAAGCGCAGCAAGCATTCTATCGTCAGAATACTCGCTTTGCCGTCACATTAGAGGAACTGGAGCGGTTTGCAGCTGTTCCGATCGCCGTTTACAGCGACTACACCTACAAGCTCACAGTACCCAACAACAATCAAGCTCAACTTACTGCAATTCCGAAAGCTGAAGGCTTAAAGAGCTACACGGCAGCCGTTGCGATCGCGAAGCCAACCAACAAGTTCGTCACAGCAATTTGTGCGTCTCAACAGGCTGCAAAGGTGCCGCCGTTAGTCTTTCAGTCAACGAATGGGGCAGTTCAATGTCCGGCTGATCCTGCTAAAGCATTGTGATCTTGCCAAAACATCATGATTTGAGATTGCTCTAGAGTGCCCTTCAAAGTTTTGCGCCTGCATCTTCTCACCAGTTTTTAAGCATAGCTTTAGCACGAGCGCGACTCTCGCAAGAGACTAAAGACAGAGGTTCGCGCTTATGGCTCGTCTCTCGATCGGTATATTCTTCGTTAATGTTTGCTGATCCTTTCACCTAAAGGCAGACGCGAATGCTCTAGAGAAAGCTTTAATCTCCATAAGAAGACATATCCTGGTAGCCTGAGCTTGAGCTTCTTGCTGTCTTAAGGTTTCCCCCTTACCTGAGACAACAGAGTTTTTGTCAGTCTTTAAGGCTAGTACCTCCATAGCTAACGGGCTTAAGACTGTATGGGCTTAAACTCTTGGAAGTGAAGGGAGACTGGGATTTTTCGCTTTGCACTTCGTCCTGATCTGTATGACTGCTCGATTAAGGCGTTAAGCATCACCTTTTGCAGCGTCTTGAAAGATGTAAGTGATCGCTCGTCTGGAGACAGCCTCAGTCGTCAGCGATTGCCTCAGTAACTTGGGGAACGAGAAATACACCGTCGCCATTACGCAAGGAGATCCGTTTAGTGACCACTGTGCAATCAGAATTGTCTCGCCTGCGCTGGATTACGCTTAATTCATCAGAAGCGCTGATCCGCGAGGGAGAAGATGTTATTCAAGGGCTAGAGCAAACGCCAAAGACGCTCCCTTGCCGCTATTTTTATGACGATCGCGGCTCTCAATTCTTTGAACAAATTTGCGATTTGCCAGAGTACTATCCCACTCGTACTGAGCAGTCAATTTTAGAAACTTATGCCTCTGAAATTGCTCAACTAACAGGGGCTTGCGAATTGGTAGAGCTAGGCAGCGGCAGCTCTCGCAAAACTCGGTTGCTGCTAGAGGCATACAGTCAGTTCAGCGATCCATTGCAGTATTGCCCGATCGACGTTAGCGCTGGCATTCTTAAAACCACCGCGCTGGAGCTACTACATCAATACCCCAAACTCAAACTGTGCGGGTTAGCTGGAACCTATGAGCAGGCACTAGATCAACTGCCCCCAGCTGAATTGGAGAACCGGATGCTGATCTTTTTAGGCAGCACGATCGGTAATCTCAGTGAAGCAGAGTATCAACAATTTCTCGATCGTGTCCGTAAGGCGCTTCAGCCTGGAGAATTTTTTCTGTTGGGCGTTGATTTGCAAAAAGATCCAGCGATTCTTGAAGCCGCTTATAACGATGCTCAGGGCATTACGGCAGCGTTTAATCTCAATAGCTTGAGTCACTTAAACTGGCGGTTTCAAGGCAATTTCAACCTTGAGCAGTTTGACCATTGGGCGTTTTACAACACGACTGAGCATCAAATTGAGATGCATCTCCGCAGTTTGGTCACGCAAACGATCGCACTAGAAGCCTTAGCATTTCAGACGACGCTCCAGGCTGGTGAAACCATTCGCACCGAAATCTCACGCAAGTTCCACCTGCCAACCCTGGTCAAAACACTGGAGACATACGCGTTTCAACCATTACAAGTCTGGACTGATCCAAACAACTGGTTTGGTCTACTACTCTGTCAGCGCCAGTGCATCAGCGATGAGTGTCCCTAACGCTAACGCTAGCAAGAACGCTAACAGTAGCAAGAGGATGGTTGCAATATTGTTAAAGGCCTCGTTCCTGTGTCAAAGCGATCGCCCCGTTCGCCTTAGAGAAGCGGTAGTCGTGGGCGATCGCTACTCTTAGCCCTTGAGTCCCTCTGCTCTGCTCCTTGTTGAAATATGCCTCTTACAGCACTAAAAAGACATTCCACCCAGGGTGCAAAGAGTGTCTTTAAGAGGCATTACCAGAGGACTAACTGCGCTGCCTGATTGAAAAACTGCCGACAAATACCCCAACTTACAAGCAGCGTCGTAGTGAGAGTAGCAAACGCTAGCATGAACATGACTAGCATTTGGTAAGTAGCTGCCAAGAGAGGATCGGCTCCGGCTAAAATCTGCCCCGTCATAATGCCTGGTAGAGTAACAATACCGACGACCATCATGGTGTTGACGGTTGGAATAAGTCCCGCTTTGATGGCATCTTTGCGGTATTGCGCGATCGCCTGCTGAGGTGTAGCGCCCAAACTTAGGTGAGTTTCAATCTCTAGCTGGCTGTTGTTTAGGGTGCTGACCAGACGTTCTCCCACGATCGCGGCACCATTCATCGCATTGCCCAGCACAATGCCTGCTAAGGGAATGACGTACTGTGGTTCATACCAAACTTGCGGTCGGATCACCAGTAGGCTCGTATACGCTAGGGTCAAAACCGTGCTAATTAGAATGGAGCCACCGACCAGGGGCAGCATGTGCGGCACTTTTTTGCTAATTCGATTACGAGCGACGATCGTGGCGATCGCTAGCATCACTCCCAGCACCATTAGCACTGCCCAGGGATTGCGAAGGGCGAATACTGCTGCCAGCACGTAGCCTACGACCAACAATTGCATAACTGTACGTCCGGTGGCGACGGCTAAATTCCACTCCAATCCCAGCCGTTGCCAGGCTGAGAGGGCAATGGCGATCGCCATCATGCCCAATGCCCAAACAATTTGTAACGGTGAATCCATAATAGAGTTGTTGGTTGTAACGCCCTGGGGACAGATTAGAACGTTATGGATGCTAAAAGAAAGCAAGCAGCAGCCGACCAGCAGTCAACAACTTCAACTCATCACTTAAAAAGCTTCTCCTACTCCTACTGCTCTTTCCTCTCTGGCTGAAACAATCGGTGCTTCAATCCAGTCCAGTGAACTAAAGGCAGCAATTTGATTCCATTTGTGGACAAAATTTGATTCTATTAACAGAGTGTGATGTGTGGTGTAAGTGAGTGAGTAAAATTCCCCCGTTCGATCTATCTGAGCAGTATAAAATTATTGGCGATGAGGTAAATGCAGCAGTGCTAGCTGTGCTTGCGTCAGGTCATTACATTGGCGGCGCTGCGGTTGAAACGTTTGAGCAACAGTTTGCTCACTATATTGGCACTTCAGAAAGCATTGCTTGCAACTCTGGCACCGATGCACTGTATCTGGCATTGCGAGCGTTAGATATTAAACCGGGCGACGAGGTAATTACAACCCCGTTTACGTTTATCGCAACAGCAGAAGTTGTAAGCGCGATCGGTGCCACACCTGTTTTTGTTGATATCGAAGCGCATACCTTTAACCTGGATCTTGATCGGGTCCAAGCGGCGATTACAGAACGGACGCGGGCAATTCTGCCAGTTCACTTGTTTGGGCAACCAGTGGATATGACCCGGCTGATGGCGATCGCTCAAGCTCACAATCTTGCTGTTATTGAAGATTGCGCTCAGGCTGTGGGTGCGGAATGGGCAGGGCAAAAGGTTGGCGGCATTGGGCACATTGGCTGCTTTAGCTTCTATCCCACCAAAAATCTGGGCGCGTGTGGCGATGGCGGTGCGGTGACAACGAATGATCCGACGATCGCTGCTACTATCCGTATGCTGCGTGACCACGGTAGACGAGCGGGTGGCTATTATCACGAGGCGATCGGCGTTAACTCGCGGCTAGATGCTCTGCAAGCCGCTATTCTGCAAGTCAAACTTCGCTACCTAGACATCTGGAATGACCAGCGTCGCGCTGTTGCTGATCGCTACCAACAGATGCTCCAGCACGTTCCAGGTCTCGTTCTACCGCAAGAACCAGCGGGTGGCAAAGGCGTTTGGAACCAGTACACGCTTCGCTTGCTCAATACTGCGCCACACCAGACACCATCAAACGACGGTAACCACAGAGATCAGGTACGCCAGCAGCTACAGGCAGAAGGGGTGAGTTCTATGGTGTACTACCCTCTACCGCTGCATCTCCAGCCCATTTATAAGGATCAAATGCAAGCGCCCAAATCGCACCCGATCGCCGAGCAGATCGCTAACGAAGTGCTGTCATTGCCGATGTTTCCTGAAATGCTACCCGAACAGCAAGAGCGAGTAGCGTATGCCTTGAAAGATTGCCTGAGCGATCGTGCCGCTTGACGGATGGGAACCCTATACAGGTAAGACCAAAGCGACGAAATCTGCCGTGTATCAACCCTGATCCGTCTGGTGATGGTGCTTGCTAAACCTGACCTGGGAGTGGCTGGGGATCAACTCCTGCCTTAGCTTACGGTGCGGTTATACACCTGCTGCTAGTGGGTCAAGCAGTATACGAAAATGTTTGTAGTTTCGTATACTATAGTGAAGTAAGGCAAAGAGTAAGCAAAGATTAAGAGCTGAACTCTGAAAATGTTTAGCGCTATTTTTGTACGCGATTGATTTTACTGGGGGCGATGCTAGCAAGCTGCGGCGCTGCCCTCACCCTTTGAGAGCACGTTAGAGAGGTAAGAGCAAGCGTGGGTCAGCATCCCCTTAGTCAATTGAGACGTTACGATGCAGGCGCGATCGCGCAATATTATCGCTATCGCCCCTGGAAAGCACTTTCTCGTACGCTTCACGTTATTTTTTCGTTTCTTGGCTTTTTTCTGGGTCTAAAGTGGGACGAGTGGCAAGGTAACCAAGAGCGTCACAAGCTCAAGCGAGCCGAGCAGTTACGTAAGACACTGATCAAGCTGGGACCAACATTTATCAAGGTGGGTCAAGCGCTTTCTACGCGACCTGACTTGATCCGTAAGGACTTTTTGGATGAACTGATCAAGCTACAGGATCAGTTACCACCCTTCCCAACACCGATTGCCCTGGCACGGATTGAAGCCGAACTCGATCGCCCTGTTAACGAAATCTTTAGCCAAATCTCGCCCCTGCCAGTAGCGGCGGCTAGTTTGGGACAGGTCTATCATGCCCGTCTCTACACTGGTGAGGAAGTTGCTGTCAAAGTGCAGCGTCCAAATCTTCTGCCAGTGATTACGTTAGACCTTTACTTAATGCGGCGTGCAGCTAGTTTCTTAGCTCCCTGGTTACCGCTTAACCTGGGGCATGACCTGGCGCTAGTGGTAGATGAGTTTGGCATCAAGCTCTTTGAAGAAATTGATTACTTAAATGAGGGACGCAACGCCGAAGCCTTTGCCACGAACTTCCGCGATGATCCAACGGTTAAGGTGCCTGCCATTTACTGGCGCTACAGCAGCCAACACATACTGGTCTTAGAGTGGATTCACGGCTTTAAGCTAACCGATACTGAAAGCATCCGCGAAGCAGGTTTGGCAACTGATGCACTGATTGAGATTGGGGTTACCTCTGGTCTGCGTCAGCTTTTAGAGTTTGGTTTCTTTCATGCTGATCCGCATCCCGGTAATCTCTTCGCGATGGCACCGCACTGCAACGTGGACGGCAGCAAAACGACGGAGCAGCCGATTGCTCAGATGGCATACATCGACTTCGGTATGATGGATCAGCTTGACGAGACAGCTAAGGAAACGATCGTAGATGCTGTCGTGCATCTCATCAACAAAGATTATGTTGATCTGGCAAGGGATTTTGTGAAGCTAGGCTTCCTGACTCCTGATACCGACATTCAGCCGATTGTTCCAGCACTTGAAGCAGTGTTAGGCAACGTGCTGGGCGAAAGCGTAAAGGACTTTAACTTCAAAACCATTACCGATCGCTTCTCAGAGTTGATGTATGAATATCCATTCCGCTTACCAGCTAAGTTTGCACTGATTATTCGTTCGCTGGTGACGCAGGAAGGTCTTGCGCTAACCCTCAACCCTAACTTCAAAATTGTCGATGTTGCTT
This sequence comes from Phormidium sp. FACHB-592, assembly GCF_014695795.1. Lineage (NCBI taxonomy): Bacteria > Bacillati > Cyanobacteriota > Cyanophyceae > Oscillatoriales > Oscillatoriaceae > Phormidium > Phormidium sp. FACHB-592. Next base: position 48,996 of record NZ_JACJOZ010000075.1, on the reverse strand, counting down.
ACCCATACGTGGCGCAGCGCTTGTTGAAGGGAGAGTCGCCAGCACTACGACGCCGACTGCTTGAAGTGCTGTTTAAAGATGGGAAGTTCCAGTGGGAGCGGCTGGAAAACTTGATTGCGATCGCCCGTAGTGATCAGTCGTTTGACCTATTGCCAACAGCGCAACTTGGCATCCAGTTCTTATTGTCCGATGAAGGTAAGTTCCTGCGGCGGCAATTGGTTATTGCACTTACTGAAGACGATCGCCTCCATACAGAAGAAGTCCAACGCCTCTGGAACTTGATTAAGGACGACCTCCAACCTGGGCGTTTATTTAATGCTGCGATTGGCGCATTGGCAGAGCTATCGACTGCCAGCACCGCTACTTTGCTGCCATCTGTCTTATCTTCAGTTCGCAAGCCCTAGAGCAACGATTGATGTAGAGACGAAGTGACACCTGTGATCGCTCTGTATAACCTTTGACTGCTGTCCTTTCCCTACCGTTTGTCTTGCTCTCAATTGTGGATGCAAAACAAAGGTTCAGGTACTGGACAGCAGTCATTTTTGCGTTGTCGTCTAGGGTGACATCAAGAAACTTTACAGTTCTCAATGATTAACCAATGAACCGTTAATCTTCGTTGCAGAGTTAGGAGTGTAAAAAGCCTGCGTGATACATTCATGACGTGGTTTAGGCTCTAGAGTTAACAAGGAGAACGCTTTGAATTCGTCTTTACGTCAATCCTCAAACGCTGCATACCGAGAAGACTTTAGCGAGTACGTCGCGCACCTCCAACTTCATATGGCACTCCAAGCTCGTAATCTGGTACCAACGCTAACCAATACGGATGACAGCCGCGAACAGATGCTGCATCAGACCCAGGCAACCTTTGAAAAATTAGTTTCTCGTCAGGCGCACTAGTACAAGTAGTAGCCTCCACTCTTTATAGGGAGGGGGGTAGAAACTTTGCCCATAGGCAAGAGGTTTTTCCCTTCTCCCTCCCACTCTCTTTGCTTTGATTTTGCCCAGCTTCTTACAAAGCCCAGCTTTAATCACAAATCGCAGGTGGCACTGTTAGCATAAGGCTTTAGCCTTGGGATTTGTTGAGTCAGCAGTCTAGCTGTGAGTCCAGTGATTCAACAGTCCTGCTTGTCAAAACCGTCAGTTTTGTTTGGTGTCAGCCCACATCTGCGCGATCGCAAAACGCATTGCCTGACCAACGGCTGACGATCGGGCAACGTCAGGAGCCGTTTTTTCCCAGCGCTGGATGTGGTCGCAAAAGCTTTTGTCTTGCTTAGCGCGCTGTGTAATGACCTGACTAATAACCTTCTTCTGAATCGCTTCTGTAGCAATGCCTTGGTGGTTCAGATAATCAAGTAGTTGCTGCACACTCTGCACAAATTGGTCAGGAGCCTGGTTCATCATAATGTGCTGGATTTGCCGCACAACTTCCTGGTAAAGCCGGATGCGGCGATCGTGTGATGGTACCTCCGGTGCGGCTCGGTTAACCTGAGATGCTGGCTCCAAGGCTACGTCTGATTGCTTGGTCTGAGGTGCGATCGCCAACAGGCTAAGTATCTCGGTTCGATGCGTGAGCAACTGCTGCAAAATTTTTGGATAAACCTGGAAGATGCGCCGCGTCAGCGCTTTAGCATTCACTGGGCGAGTTGCCTTTAACTGAATCAGGTAGTTATCGTCTGACGGCTTGTAGGCTTTTATCGTCAGTCCCAACGCATTTTCTTCAAGATCAAGCTGCGCTAACGTAAACGCAAGCGCTTCCCAATTAGGTGGTTCAGTAAGGTAGACTTCAACTACTGCATTATCTTGCTGATAGTGCCGCTCTAGTTCGCCTGCTTCCAGATCTCGTCCAACTGGGTAGCGATCAGCAGGGCTTTTAGTTGTGTAATCAAACCCAGTAAACACATAACGGCAGTTGATTCTAGAGCAATCTGTGTTTTCCAGGTGCCAATTAGCGATGCAGCAGCCGGTCATCTGTGCCCCGTCTAAATTGGTGCGAATGAGATGGCTTTCCAGCAAGTAAGCATCGCTGAGGTCGGCTTCGCTCAAGGACGTATCGCTCAGATAGGCTCCGCTGAGATCTGCTCGTCGCAGATCGGCCCCACGCAGGTTCGCTCCATTAAGGTCTGCCCTTAATAGATAGACATCCTGTAGGTTTGCTCGTAAGAGTTGTGCTTTACTCATACTGGCTTTGAGCAAGTAGGCTCCTGCCAGATTAGATCGGCTGAGATCAGCATTGGTAAGGATTGCTTCACTCATGTCTGCCCCAGTCAACACAACACGATGCAGATCCGCTTCGGTGAGATTAGCTTGTCGTAGATACACGCCGTTTAAGTTGGCTTCGATTAAGTTTGCGCCAATCAGCGATGCCTCTCGCAGGTTTGCTTCTTCCAGATGTGCTTCTCGCAGATTTGCCCGATCGAGCGTGGCGCTAGTGAGGTTGGCACGACGCAGGTTGGCTTCCATCAATTCTGCTGCAGCCAGGCAACTGTTACTTAACTTTGCCCGTTCAAGGTTGACCTGATCAAGCTTAGCTGCTTGGAGGTTGGCACCACTAAGGTCGGCTTCCTGAAGTACTGCCCAACTTAGATCAGCCGCTTCTAGCTGTGCCATCCGCAAATCAGCTTTGCCAAGGTTAGCGCCGCTTAGAATTGTCTGGTTCAGCACGGCGTTATTAAGTGACGCACTGCGAAGGTCTGCCCGCCTCAGGCAGGCTCCTGTCAAATTAGCGCGGCTTAAAAAAGCCCAACTCAAATTAGCGCCTGTCAAATTAGCGCCTGTGAGGTCAGCATCTCGCAGATTGACCCCACTCAGGTTAGCGCTGCTAAGGTCAATCTGAGCAAAGTTCCGTTCGCCGTTCTGGTAACGCTCTAGCAAATCCTGTACTTGCATATTGACCTTTGAAGCAGGATGACAATCGCGATACTGCACGCCTTATTTTGGCTCGCCTGTCGTGGTTGCTTCGGTATGGAGGCAGAAGAAGCAACTTGATGTTAACAGTCGATCGCAATCATTATGTGTGATGCAAATTATACAGAGCGAATACAAGAATGAGAGTGTAGGGTCTCATAGGGGAGGAGTGAAGAAGTGAAGGGTGAGAAGGGGAAGGAGTGAAGAAGTGAGGATATGAAGGGGAAGGAAAACGAGCGAATGGCTTTAGGGTAGCCAAAGGGGTCGCAGCCCCGGCAGTGGCAACGCTTCTGGCTGCGGTTTGGCGTTAAGGTCAGCAGCATCAAGGGGCAGAAGCCAGAGACGGCTGTCAGCGATCGCTTTTCCCATGCTGGTGCTTAGTTCACCTGCTTCCGTTTTGCCCTGTGCGGCTTCTGTTGTTTGATCAAATAAAAGCGCTAACCCATCCGGTGCCAAACTTACCTGCACATCGCGTTGATTGGGCAGAAGGACAAGCGGACGGACTTTAGCAGTTTTAAGGTCGATCGCCGCTAGATAAGGCTGTTCGCGGTAAACCTCGCCTTCAGTGAGGAGTTCAGTTAACAAGCAGTAAAGGGTTTGCTTCGTGGGGTCAAAATGAGTGCTAATAATAGAACCAGTTGTGCGAAACAGTTCCTTTTGAGTGTTCTGGTTGCTTACCAAGAAGAGCGATCGTGTGTTGTCGCTATTGAACTTCACCATCGTCGCCAGCGATCCATCTTTGGCAAAACTGAGCACCATGCCAAATTTAGGCAGAAAGTCCAGCGGTTTGCTATTCGGCTGCAAAGGTAAGATCGCCAGCCCTTGCCCCTGAGCGATCGCCAACGAATTACTATCCGGCGTAATCACAAAATCGCCCCCCGGATCGCCCTTGAGCGGTTGCGGTGGTGCGCCTGTCTTGAGCAACCAGGGACCAAAATCACTTGGATTTTGACGATTGACCCGTTGCACGACAATCACATTGCCGTCTGCCGACAGGTCAAACTTGAGGTTTTGATAATCTTTATTGTCTAGGACTAGCTCGACTTTTCCTGCTGGGGCATCAGAGGGCGGCGCAATATCTGCCGTTACCTGAGCATAGGGTTGCACAGGAGGCTTTATCCGAATACCCGTCGTCACGGTAAAAAGCTGCTGTTCCGTTAACATTGAGGGCTGGGTGGTTCGCTGCGTCGCTGCAAACAGCAGTCGATCACCCAGAGGGTAAGCCTGAAACTCCATGACCACCAATTCTGACGGCGTAAGAATTTGCTTTTGTTGCTGATTGAGATTAAACAGCACCAATCGCCCCGCTTCTTCACCGTCTACGCCGATATACGCAAAGGAGCGATCGCGCGTCTGAAACTGCCCTTTGAACGGCTGAATGGCTGCACTACGACCCTCCGAAAAGCGATCGTATGCCTCTTGAAGCTGTACCTGAAACTTCGTACCGTAGGGAGCAGGCGTATTCAGTGTGTATGCCATTCGTCGCCCTGACCAGCTCACCTTGCCAGGGAGCGGTGGTTCAACGCGTAGATTTGACTCTACGCTGTCGCGATCCATCGGGCGGCTGAACGTTAGCGTAAAAGCCGTATCGTCAGCACCAACTTGTTTGCCTTGCCAGCTAAAGTCGCGTACACGAGCCGCTGCTTGCTCTCCATTTAATAGCAGGATGCCAATCAGCAAGCACAACGCTACTATAAGGACGACAGCAAAGCGATCGAGGGGTTGTGGCAAGAAGCGTCGTAATCTGGCAGTAGATTTTGAGTGAGTCAATGGGGCACTCTAGGTAAAGACATCAAAGCCAAGCGTCAACACACTCCGATCATCAACACATTATTGTTTCGTGACCTGACGTTCTGGTCAATTGGATAAGGATAGACGTGGGACTCTCATTTAAGCACTTAGGTTCAGATATTCTGCTGATCGAGCAATTGCTGGAACCATCGCTCTGTAGCCATGTGATACAGGTAGCAGAATGTTGCCAGTTTAAACCATCCAGCATCCTAGTGAATGTAGTTGATACTGATGTTCGTAGCAGCGATATGCTTCCCCTGGGCAACACAGGGCAGCAGCTTCAGGAATCAACTAATCAGATCCTGCTGACTAAAGTCAAGCTCGTTCAGGACTTGCTTTTTAAGCACTACGGCATCAAATTTTCTCAAGCAGAAATGTGCTCTATATTGCGTTACAAGCCAGGACAGCGCTACAAACGCCACGTTGATAACTTACTCCTGGCAAGCCGCTTTCAGGAAGTTGCCAATGGCATCCCAACCCGCGATATCAGCATCGTTGGCTACTTAAACGACGATTTTGAGGGCGGCGAAACACTATTCGATCGTCAAAATATTAAAGTTAAACCCCAGGCAGGCAGCGTGATCGTCTTTCCCTCCTACTACACTCATCCCCATCAATCGCTGCCAGTTGTCCGAGGACGAAAATACTCCTTCACCAGTTGGCTCTTTTATTAAACAACGCAGATTGGCTACTGCAAATGGATGGCTAACGTCTAGACGTTCAACGCAGTCAATGAGCAAAACCAGCGACCTGACCGTTTAAGGGTTAAGCTCTGGCGGGAAATTGACTATAGTTCTTTAAGTAAAAGCTTGCCTTTCCTAGTCTTTCGGTAATATGATGGGAGACTGTGTTGAATAAAAGCGACCCATGCCCAAGCTAAAAACCCGCAAAGCTGCTGCTAAACGCCTGAGAGCTAGTGGTAGTGGAAAGATACTTCGCCGCAAAGCCTTTAGAAGCCACTTGCTCGAGCATAAAAGCGCCTCACGCAAGCGCCGTCTTGCAGGCATGGCTGTTGTAAATGAACGGGATGAGGCAAATGTACGCCTTATGCTCCCTTATCTATAGACTTTGAGTGCAAAGCGTTGAGTGCACCACTCAACTTGAAGCTAAAAGCTCAAAATTACTGAATCAGTGGACAGAACTTAGAGGAATTTGTAGAAATGACACGGGTAAAGCGCGGCAATGTCGCTCGCAAGCGCCGCAAAAAGATTTTAAAGCTGGCAAAAGGTTTCAGAGGTTCACATTCTCGCCTTTTCCGCACAGCTAACCAGCAGGTGATGAAGGCGTTACGAAATGCCTACCGTGATCGCCGTAAGCGGAAGCGCGATTTTCGTCGTCTCTGGATTACCCGGATCAATGCAGCTACCCGTCAGCACGGTTTGAGCTATAGCCAGTTTATGGGTAGCTTGAAAAAGGCAAATATTCAGATCAACCGCAAGATGCTGTCGCAGATGGCGATCCTTGATCCGGCTGGATTTAGTGAAGTTGTTGCAGCCGTTGGTACTGCTGTAAAGAAAGCAGCTTAGTCCAGGTTTGACTGCTTGGCATGGCAATGAAACTGTCTGCGCTGCTCGGTAATGTATTTAGTTTAAGCGTATTGGGGGCGCTGTCTTTAGTGTCTCCAATTTTTGCTGCTGATTTGCAAGCGATCGAGCAACGGGGGCGCTTGATTGTGGCAGTGAAGGATAACCTTCGCCCGCTAGGCTTTCGGGGCACCGATGGACAGCTACAAGGATTAGAAATTGAGATTGCCCAACGATTAGCGCAGGAATTGCTAGGAAGCAAGGATGCTGTTGAGCTACAGCCTGTAGTTAACCAGGATCGGCTGGCAGCAGTATTAGAGGACAAGGCAGATATTGCGATCGCCCGTGTGACTAGCACGCCCTCTCGTTCGCGTTTAGTCAGCTTCAGTGTGCCTTACTATCTGGATGGTACAGCCCTTGTTACACGCGATTCATCGCTGCAACGGCTAGCAGATGTTGGCAAGCGTGCGATCGCCGTACTGGATGGTTCAAGTACGATCGCGATTCTACGTTACCGTCTGCCCGAGGCAACCCTAATCAGCGTGACATCCTATGCTGACGCATATACCTTGCTCGAAGCGGGTGAAGCGGTTGCTTTTGCCGCTGATGCAAGCGTGCTAACTGGATGGGTACAAGAATTTCCGCGCTATCGGCTGCTGATGCCTACCCTTTCAGCAGAGCCACTCTGCATCGTGATGCCAAAAGGCTTGCAGTATAACGATTTGCAACTTCGTATCAACCAAATTATTGCCCGCTGGACAGCAGAAGGATGGCTGCAAGAACGTGCGCTTTACTGGGGACTGCCGTAAGGAATCAGCGGCGGATGCTTGAGCACGCGATCGGTCTTTGAAGACGAGTGTAAGGTCGCGAGTGTAGTCAATGCAAATGGAAATGGCGTAAGTGCTATAAAAATGCTGACGACTTCACATTCATCCTTGAGCCTTTCCTCGACCTCTCCCATTTTGCGATAAGGTTGATGCATAGCCAGCTTTGACCGTTATTTGCGTAAACTAATTCTTGGTATGGATACACCGTCTCCCCTCATCTATATCTCCTTTCTACTGTTGCTGCTGGCCTTTGCAGGCTGGTCTGTCGTGCGCCAAATTCTCAAAACGCGCAAAGTAGAGTTAGCGCTCGCTAAGTTGCAGTCAAAACTTACTAAAGAAGCCGGCTCTGCACAGGAATACTACGAACTGGGCAGCATCTATCTCGATAAGAAGATTTTCTCTCAAGCGATCATGCTGTTTCAGAAAGCCTTGAAAGCAGAGGACTTACAAGAGTCAGAAAGCGCACCCATTTACAATGCGCTTGGTTTTGCTTACTTTGCTCAGGAGCAGTACGATCTGGCAATTCGTCAGTATAAAGAGGCGCTCAAAATTGATCCAAACTACGTCACAGCGCTGAACAACATTGGTCACGCTTACGAGCGTAAACAGTTAGCGAGCCAAGCATTGGAAGTTTACGAGCAAGCGCTAGCGATCGAACCCCAAAATGCCACGTCTAAACGTCGTGCAGAGTCATTGCGAAAGCGCTTTGTACCGTCCGCTTAGCAGTGGAAGCGTACTGTGAATTACCATTGTCTACCGTTCCGGTACATCGGATGTTCTAGACTGAGAGATGATTCTTGAGTCTGAAAAGGAACTGGGCAATGCGACTGTCTCAAATGCTGTTTGTGACGCTTCGAGAAGATCCGGTAGAGGCGGAGATTCCTAGCCATAAGCTGCTGCTGCGGGCAGGCTATATTCGTCGTATTGCGGGTGGTGTGTATGCATACTTGCCTTTGATGTGGCGAGTCTTGCAGAAGGTATCGCAGATTGTTCGCGAGGAAATGAATGCCGCTGGGGCACAAGAATGTCTGCTACCACAGTTGCAGCCTGCGGAGCTATGGCGCGAATCGGGACGGTGGGATACCTATACAAAAGCGGAAGGTATTATGTTTTCGCTGGTTGATCGCCAGCAGCGCGAAATGGGGTTGGGTCCTACGCACGAAGAAGTGATTACGACGATCGCTCGTGACATGATTCGCTCCTACCGCCAATTGCCGCAAAACCTTTACCAGATTCAAACGAAGTTTCGCGATGAGATTCGTCCTCGCTTTGGTCTAATGCGCGGGCGTGAATTCATCATGAAAGATGCCTATTCGTTTGATGCTGACGAAGCTGGTCTCAAGCGGCAATATGAAAAAATGCACACAGCCTACTGCAATATTCTGAACCGCTGTGGTTTGGCTTTTCGGGCAGTGGATGCTGATTCAGGCGCGATCGGTGGTGCAGGTTCGCAAGAATTCATGGTGCTAGCAGAGGCAGGAGAGGACGAAGTGCTGTACACCGAAGATGGTCAGTACTCTGCCAATGTCGAGAAAGCTGTTTCCCTACCGTCTGATGCAGAGCCATCTCCCTTTACTGCTTACGAAAAACTAGAGACTCCTGGCACAGAAACGATCGCCAAATTGTCTCAATTGCTGAAGTGTTCTCCAACAGCGATTGTTAAAAATGTTTTGTATCAGGCAGTATTTGATAGCGGCAGAGTGGTGCTTGTTTTAATTAGCATCCGAGGCGATCAGGATGTGAACGAGGTGAAGCTACAAAACGAGTTAGTCAAACTAGCAGACCAGTACTCTAGCAAAACGCTTCTGTCGTTGACTGTGCCGGATGCAGAGACACAGTCAAAATGGGCAGCAAAACCACTGCCGCTCGGCTATATTGCTCCTAACTTAGAAGACAGCTACATCAAGCCCCCCAAGCCAGCGCCAGCAGGACAGGTTGCTGCTAATCCAGTTGCCTCAAAGTTCTTGCGACTAGTGGACAAAACTGCCGTTGACTTGGCGCATTTCGTCACAGGCTCTAACGAAGCTAGTTACCATGTGGTCGGTGCCAACTGGGGTAAGGAGTTTGAGCTGCCGAAGCTGGTTGTGGATGTGCGAAAGGCAACGGCAGGCGATCGTGCCTTACATGACCCTACCCAAACGCTCAAAACTGCTAGAGGCATCGAGATTGGGCATATCTTCCAGTTGGGCACAAAGTATTCTGAAGCGCTGGGAGCAACCTATACGAACGAGCAAGGTGAAGAGAAGCCTCTGATCATGGGTTGTTATGGTGTGGGTGTTTCCCGCTTGGCACAAGCCGCCGTCGAGCAATCCTACGACAAAGATGGGATCGTGTGGACCACTGCGATTGCGCCCTATCAAGCGATCGTCGTGATTCCCGACATTGCCAAAGCCGAGCAAGTACAGGCAGCCGAAAAGCTGTATGACGAACTCAATCAGGCAGGCATTGAAACCTTGTTGGACGATCGCAACGAACGCGCAGGCGTAAAGTTTAAGGATGCAGATTTAATTGGGATACCCTACCGCCTTGTAACTGGGCGATCGCTCCAGCAAGGCAAAGTCGAAGTTGTCAAACGTGCTAGTAAAGAATCTCAGGAAGTGGCGCTTGAAGATGTGGTCACAACCTTACAACAGTGGCTTTTGGAGCAACATTAAACTTTGGAATTTCTCACCATTTTTCTTTCTAGCCTGATTACTCTGATTTCTCCAGCAGGCGTTGTGGTCGATCGCGTTGCGCAAACGACGGTTCGCAAGCAGTTTGAATCAGTAGAACAACTGGAAGTCCGTGTTGATAATGCGCCGAGCTATCAACTTGTACAGGGCAAAGCCGATCGCATCCGCATTGCAGGACGTGGGCTGTTTCCTGCCCAAGACATTCGCCTGGAAGCCTTTGAGCTAGAAACTGATCCCATTCAGCTTAATGCCGCTCGCCTTCGGCGTGGTCAGCCACGGCTAGAAAAACCGCTCCGAGCCGGGGTACGACTGGTGCTCAAGCAAGAAGATATGAACCGTGCACTGCGATCGCCGATCGTCCTCGATCAGCTTAAAGCCTTGGGCGTTAACACCTTAGGTCAACAGACTAGACAACGTGCCCAACGGTATACGCTGCTCAACCCTCGTATTGAATTCCTCGCGAATCAACGCTTGCGGCTTCAGGCTGAACTACAGGAAGCAGCCGATCCTGATACGCTAACTATTGTGGTGGAGTCAGGGATCGCAATCATTGCAGGACGGCAGCTACAGCTTCTCAGTCCCGTTGTGACGTTGGATGATGAAGCCGTACCAGAATCGATCATTCGGTCGATCGCTAAAGGTCTTAGCGACCAGTCTGACCTGCGCCAGTTTGAAAAAACTGGTCTAACAGCAAGAATCTTACAATTGAATTTGACAGAGAATCAAATCAACCTGGCTGCCTTTGTCCAGGTCGCGCCACACAAGTAACTCTAAGAAAGCGTTTTACGTTTCCGAAATAGCCCTAAATAGATTGGTAGTTATCCAGGAAGCCTTCACCCGCTCTGCACGTCACTTGCAAGGAGAATTTGCGCTATGGAAGACCAACGATCGCGTCGCCACCTCCCACTTGGAATCATTGCAGGGTTATCTGCTCTAGTACTGGCTACAGGCAGTGCCGTCGCCTGGTGGGAGTTTCAATCTGCGTCACGCAAAGCACCTGCACCAGACGTAATCGAAAATTCTCAGGTGCCTTCAGAACAGCAAAAAGCGCTGCCAGCGGTTGTTGCTCCTAACACTGCATCAAAGCCGCCAGTTAGCAAGGTTGCCCCTGCTTCGGAAACCAAGACGCTTCAGGTTTATTGGTTGAAAGCATCGGGAAGCACGATCGCCTTTAGCCCCAGCCCCGTGACGCTGAGTGCCCAGGAAACTCCTAACGACATCCTGGCAGCCGCTGTCAATAAATTACTGGCGGGTCCCAGCAGTGCAAGTGTGACAACAACTATTCCGCGTGATACTAAACTTCGCAGCCTTTATATCAAAGATGATGAAATTCATGTTGACCTCTCCCAAGCCTTCACACAAGGCGGCGGCAGTACCTCAATGACTGCCAGAGTTGGGCAAATTCTTTACACTGCCACTAGCTTGAATCCAGATGCCAGGGTTCGGCTAGCGGTAGAAGGTAAACCACTAGAAACACTGGGCGGTGAAGGCTTGATACTAGAGCAACCGCTTACTCGTGAGAGCTTTGAGCGCGATTTTCCGCTTGGAGAATAGCTATAAGCTTCCAGCTTTCAGGAATTTGGTTATGGCAAAACACTGGCTATAAGCACGCCACGCTTTATTGATCGTTAACCGCCTCCACATTACTGCCACTCTTCGGGTTCGCTCCAGCGGCGCAACTTAGGAAAGCGATAAAACTCGTCACCATCGTCGTCTACTTCAGGCACTGCGCCGAAAAATTTCACTTGGGTATCCAAATAGCGTTTGGCTAATTCGGCATTGACTCGTGCGGCAGCGGCTAGTTGGATAAGGGATACATTGCCATTCTCAACTTCCAGCAGTTGGTAAAAAGCTTGCTCTAAGCGCGACTGCTGCTGCCGACTTTGAATGATGTTTGTAAGAGAGACACCAGCTAGCACGCCAAAGCCAGTCAAAAAGATCCACTCAAAAATTGCCATGATCTAATTGTGAGAGGATTTGAGCATAAAGCTTTAAGTTTCAATCCTTAAAGATAAGAATGGAGGCTTCAAGGCGATCAATACTTATCTCTACTTTAGTGACGAACACCGATCGCGCTTAAGCCTCTTCCTTAAAATCAGCAAACTCTAAGCTAAAAGCTACGATCACTCCGTTTAGGCAACTGGCTCGACCAATTTATCCAGACCCTGAGTCACCTTAGCAGATTCAATCTTGTCTCCGGCTCTCAGTTGCTCCAGCACCTCTTTGCCTTCAATAACGTAGCCAAACACAGAGTAGCGACCATCCAGCAAGTTGCGTCCGGCTGGCGTTAACTCTGGCTCAAACAAAAAGAAGAAAAACTGGGACGAACCACCGTTTGGATCTTCACCGGGACGCGCCATCGCCAGCGCACCGTAGGACGAAAAAGGCAACACAGGCTGGTCTTTGTAGCGTCCCGCATCCTCTAACGTGATCTCATAAGTGGGTTCAACATCGCCCTGTACCAACACTTCTAACGGGATGGCACGATATTTTTTCGTTTGAGGATCGATAAAGCCAACATCTTCTCCAGGTGGATCACCAATTTGCAAGACGTAGGATTCTTCAGAACGGGTGAAAGGTAAGCCATCGTAAAAACCGCGTTGGACTAAATCAACGAAGTTTCCGGCGGTGACTGGAGCGCTATAACCATCGACAACGGCTGTGATCTTGCCTTTGTTAGTTGTAAAGGCGATCGTGGCGCGACCCTTAAGCTGCGGTAGGTTGTTATAAGCGGCGGGTACCTCAAAGGGAAAGCTCTGCACCATGCTTTCTTCAAGCTGCCCGACTAAATCTAGTAGCTCCGTTCGCTGTTGAAAGGTTTGTTCTTTATCTTTTGCTTCAATAGACGCTTGCAGGGGCGCAATACCGTCTTTGATTTTAGACAGTATGGCTTGTGCCTCGACTTGCTTCGCTTCTGGCACGCTAGCAAGGATCGCTGGTTCCTTATCGCGCAAAATCCAGCTTGCTCGTTTAACATCGCCCGCGATCGCGCCCCAGCGTCGATTCGCCCTTAGCTGTGTGGCAATATCTTCTAAGCTACCTTGCAGTTCGCGGACAGGTGCATTGTCGATTGGCAAGGCGTAGCGCAATAACGCTTTGCCATCGGTAATCGGGTTGCCAGCAGGCATGATATTGGCGGGTTTGGTAGCCGCACTTAACCCTAAAGACAGGATCATCATGAGCAAAAGGGTTGCTCCCGTTTTTAGCCAGTGCCTTAAGTGGTCAAACTTAAAGCGGTCAAGTTTGAAGCGGTCAAAGCCTTGTCGTTCCATGTCTGGGTACTGCTTGCTCAAGTTAGCGGCTCAAAAGCGGACATCTATTTTGGTGCTGTCTGCCCACTCAACGGTAAGCGAGAGAAGGCGATTGGCAGCACAAAGCTACAAACGGTCAGTTACTCTCATTAATCTTGCCATAGAGCGGGGTCACACAGGCAGAAGTAAGAGGGTGCATGGGGAAGAGACGCGTAGGAAAGAGGGGACGGCAGCCTAATGCTTTGCTTAGGATCGTGAATTTAGTCAAGCCGCAAATTGTACGGGCGGTTTTAGCAGACCAAACGGCATCCTGCAATCGCTTTGACAGCAAAACCCGCCCCTACCAAAGATCGAACTAATTTAAGTCCTATTCCTTACTCGAAACTTCCTTACTCGAAACTGGCACGAGTTTGGCAAAAACCCTTTTTCCCTTCCTTTATCTTTGTCCTTCGCCTGCTTAACGTGGTTTACCCCTGAGCGGTACAATGAGATGCCGAACATTTTCTCCCGATACACATACTCATGATCTCTAGTAATGACTTTCGATCAGGCGTAAGCATTGAGCTAGACGGATCGGTCTGGCGAGTCGTCGAATTTTTGCACGTTAAACCCGGTAAAGGGTCTGCGTTTGTACGAACCAAGCTCAAAAACGTTCAAACCGGGAACGTGATGGAGCGAACGTTTCGAGCGGGCGAAAGCTTGCCTCAGGCAAACTTGGAAAAAAACACAATGCAGCATACCTATAAAGACGGGGATGACTTCGTTTTTATGGAAATGGAGACGTATGAAGAGGCACGTCTCAATGCCAAACAGATTGGCGATCGCGTGAAATACCTCAAAGAAGGGATGGAAGTGAACGTCGTCCGTTGGGGTGAGCAGGTGCTAGAAGTAGAGCTACCTAACTCTGTTGTGCTAGAAGTAACCCAAACTGATCCAGGCGTGAAGGGTGATACGGCAACAGGTGGTACCAAACCTGCGATCGTTGAAACAGGCGCTCAAATTATGGTGCCTCTTTTTATCACCATTGGAGAACGCATCAAAGTTGATACTCGTAATGATTCTTATTTGGGTAGAGAGCAGTAAGCGAAGGGATAAAGGATGAAACTTGTTTTAGCCTTTAGCGTTTATCCTTTAGCCTTTCTCCTAGCCCCTAGCCCCTGTTTCTGAGGTTTACAGTCATTGTGTCACTGGATTTAAATGAACTCCGCGAGCTTTTAGCCGCGATCGATCAGACCGATATTACAGAACTAACTTTAAAAAGCGCTGATTTTGAACTTACGGTGCATCGTGGTGTTCGGGTTGAGGAGCGCCTTTATGCCAGCGATAGCGATCGTCGTCAGGCAGTTGAGACCAGCGCATCGCGGCAAATAGTAGGTGATAGCCGCACCGACTCTGAGGCTAAACAGGTAGCACAAAACGCTGCCACGCCATCTGTGCCAAATGCACCGTCCAACGATTCGCCCCTACGGGACAGCAAAAGCGATCGTCGCCTGATTGAGGTGAATTCGCCGATGGTGGGCACCTTCTACCGTGCAGCATCTCCTGATGAACCACCTTTTGTGGAAGTAGGCGATCGCATTCGTAAAGGGCAAACCGTTTGCATTATCGAAGCAATGAAGCTGATGAACGAGCTGGAAGCAGAAATTGGCGGCGAGGTCGTTGAGATTCTGGTGCAAAATGGTGAACCGATCGAGTACGGTCAGTTGCTGCTGCGCCTTAATCCAGACTGAGCAGCTTACCTTCGGTTAGCAACTTCTCTTGCTCAATAACAGCAAACGACTGAAAAGCCTCACTGGAACAAAGAGCCAAATCACTCAGAAAATGATGAAATTCTAAAGAATCTTTGAATTGTCATCAAATACTCTATTGCTATGTAGCGGTTGAGTGGCTAAAATCTGGGGATCACTGCACTTCATATTAAATTTGCATGAAATCTGCAAAGCCTTCGCAAGAAGTTGTTTTACAAGTTGCTGAGTACTTCAGTGTGCTAAGTGAGCCGATGCGCCTGCGGATTCTCAACCTTCTCCGTGATGGTGAGAAATGCGTACAAGATTTGGTTGAAGCAACCGACACTAGTCAGGCAAATGTCTCTAAGCATTTGAAGGTCATGATGCAGGCAGGCATTCTCAGCCGCCGTAGCAAGGGTACGTTAGCCTATTACAGCGTTGAAGATGACCTGATCTTTGAGTTATGCAATTTGGTGTGCGATCGTCTTGCCAACCGCATTGAACAGCAAGCCCTTCACTTCCGTGCCTTCAGCTTTGCTGGTAAACGGTAACGCGGCGGTTTAGCACGATCGACCCAATCGTGCGATCGTAAATTACTGCCTTACCCTTACTACTGCTAGAAGCCTTAGGTGAAGACTTGCTCGATTTTGCTGGGCCAACTGATATAACAGTCTGGTTGCAAACGCATCAAGCGTGAGCGATCATTGCACCAAACACTAAAGTAAAACGTGATAAGCCAGCCTTGAACGTCCAAGAAATCGGTGAACAAGGTCTACTGAAGTTGGTGCAGTCGTTTTGCCCACCCGACTTTGTGGGAGATGATGCAGCGGTACTAACCACTCATCCGGGGCGATCGTTGGTCATTACCACAGATGTTTTAATTGATGGCGTACATTTTAGCGATCAGACGACATCGGCGGCAGATGCAGGATGGAGGGCAGCAGCGGCTAATCTTTCTGATCTGGCAGCAATGGGAGCAACGCCCTTAGGCATTACAGTCGGTCTAGGACTGCCTGGAAACACTCCGGTGGCTTGGGTTGAAGAACTGTATCGCGGGCTGACAGAATGTTTGAACCAGTATGAGACGTCGATCGTGGGTGGTGATCTCTGTCGATCACCCGTCCTTTTCATCGCTATTACTGCCTTTGGAGAAGCCGCACCCAACCAGCTTATTCGCCGTTCTACTGCTCGATCGGGAGACGCGATCGTCGCAACAGGCATACATGGAGCTTCAAAAGCGGGGCTTGAACTGCTGTTACATCCTGCCTTAGGAGAAGCGTTAAGTGAGAGCGATCGTGCCCTGCTGATTCACGCCCATCAGCGCCCCAAGCCTCGGTTAGATGTAGTGGAGTGGCTCTGGGCAGAAGGTAGAGGGCAGGGTGAGGGCTCAGAGGGCGCAATTCAAACTGACGCTCAACATTTAATACCCCTTGCTTCCCCCTCTTCCCTCGCTTCCCCCTCTTCTTATTCCTCACTTCCCTCCCAAATCGCAGGCATGGATAGCAGCGACGGGTTAGCTGACGCGATCGTGCAGATCTGTCGTGCTAGCGGAGTGGGCGCGATCATTGATCGGAGCCAGATTCCACTGCCCTCTGCGTTGCAGCAATGGGTGGGCACAGAACAAGCGCTGGATTGGGCACTGTATGGCGGTGAAGATTTTGAGCTGATTCTCTGTTTACCGTTGACGTGGGCGCAGGCATTGGTGCAGCGGTTAGGTAAGGGCGCAGCGATCATTGGCACGATCACTGAAGACCCGGCGGTTTGGCTAGTGGATGCAACCGGGAACCAACCGGATCAACCTTTAACCCTTGAGCGAGGTTTTCAGCACTTTAGCGGTTAGTGTATGGAATCGATCGCCTAACGAGTAGCTCTAAAGATGTAAGGATGGCTGAGATAACGTGATATTGACTGTCGCTTGCCTTACCACCGCAAGCTGCTTGTCAAGTAGATCACATTGCTAAAAGCTACTTGGACAGCCGATCCATGTTATGACAGCGAATGTTGTGGCTGGAAAGGAAGCTGCGATCGTTTGCCAAAAAGTTAGAATATCGGCCTGGAGCAATTTAGTACTTTCACGACTACAGTGCATCCTTGACTTGTTGAGAACTATTAGATGTGGAAATGGTTAGACCTTTGGCGAGGCGCGATCAACAGACTCCAGCTTGGGGGCAAACAACCTGTGATTAAAGAGCTGCCGCCACCGCCAACCACCTTGCTTTACCCTGCCTCTAGAGCCGCAGTTACCCAGGCTCTACCGCATCCACTTGCCGTTGACTTGCTTGAATCCAGCTTGTTTTACTGCTCCATTGAGGGCAAGCTCGTGTGCCGCTCGATCACGTCGGGTGCGATTGAGTGGGAATCGAAAGACAATGCCTATCCCTTGCGCGTCAGTGACCATATTTTGTGGGCAGTGCAAGGTGATGCCATTGCCGCCTATGCAACGACAGATGGTCAACTGCTGATGCGATCGCAACCGCTATGGCTACCAGGTGGGGCGACCCATACTCTATGTGACTTGTCTCAGCAAACCTTGCGAATCTATTCAAAATATTCTCCACCACCACCGAACACTGGCATATGGGTTCCTCATCACCCCAATGAGGATGTAGCAGCGTATGCGGTCAGTCTTATCAGTGGAGAAGTTACTACCTTGTACCAGTGCACTATACGTCCCCCATACCATTTCCCTGGGCATCCCCCCGGTCAAGCAATGGTAGCTGAAATCATTCCTAGGCTTCCTGACGCACTACGCAACGCCCTGCAAAGCCATTCTATTGATAAGCACGATCAGCCACGCCAACTTACGGAGGACGATCGCGGCGGCAAGATTTCTCATGATGAACTGCCCCAACGCCTTGAGGACGATCGCAGTGAGCGCAGAAAGGCTCATAACGAGCTACTTCAACGCATTGAGGACTATCGTAGCGAGAGTAGAAAGGCTTATCATTGGCCGGATTGGCAAGAGGTTGAGTCGCAATTTTATGGTGGGAGAAACTCTGGAACGGCTGAGTTGCAGACAGCTTCCATTGCTGTTCACGAGTACAATACGGGTCGATTCGCCACGTACAGGACTTTGTTGAGTGTCTCCAGTAAACAACCGCCTTATCCAGAATACTGGCAAGTTACTCTGAAAGAATTTTATGAAGAACCACCGCATTGCTAACTAGCACGTTGTTTACCACCACAACGCGTCCTTACTTGGTTAGGCTTACTGGTTAACGCAGGTAAGCTAGCGTTACACCTGCGCCACCATCCGCACGGCTTGCCAGTTCATACCGTTCGACTTGGGGATGTTGCTGTAAGAAAGCATGTACGCCCTGCCGCAGTTTGCCCGTCCCATGTCCGTGAATAATCCATAGCACGCCACTTTCATACGCTTGGGCGATCGCCTGTTCCATCATTGGCTCGGCATCGGCAACGCGACTACCCCGGATGTCGATCGTGTTACGGGCGGTGCGGATAATGGGGGTGTCGTGGTTAGGGGTTGGGGTGTCGTGGGTGGGTGGGCTTTGAGTTGCTCCCGGCTTCTGGCTCCTGGCTTCTGGCTCTTGGCTTCTAGTTTCAGCCTTCGGCTTCTTAACCGCTTTCTCCCCATCTAACGATTCCACATCGTCGATCGGCACGGTCATTTTCATTAGCCCAAAGCGAACGGTAATTTCCTCGTCATCGTTGGGAGCCGTCAGGACTTCAGCCGTTTGACCAAGACGCGGAATGCGAACGCGATCGCCCACCTGAGGACGAAACCCTGGCTTGGGCGGTTTGGGTTGTCGTGAGGGTAAGCGGCGTTCGGCAAGCTGATGTAGTGAATCGGTTGCCTGCTGTGCCGCTTGTGCTGATACAGGTCCCTGCTGTAGCTGACGGATGACCTGGGCAATTTCACTCTTTGCTTGAGCGATCGCTGCTTGTACTGCCTGTTCTTGCGCCTGCTGTAAGGACTGCTCTCGCTCCTTGAGTGACGCAGCTTTCCGAGACAGCTCGCGGTGGAGATGTTCGGCACTTTCTAAGAGTTGCGCTGCCTCCTGGGACTTTGTTTCTTGACGACGACGCTGGGCTTCTAGACCGGCAATCACCTGGTTGACATCTTCTGAAGCACCACCGACTAGGGCTTGCGCCTGCTCTACAACGCTTGCGTCTAACCCCAATCGACGAGCGATCGTCAGTGCATTCGACCGTCCCGGAATGCCCCATAGTAGGCGATAGGTCGGCGACAGCAGCACATCATCAAACTCAACGGAGGCATTCTCAAAGCGATCGTCCTGATATTTCAGCGCTTTGAGTTCCCCAAAGTGAGTCGTAGCAATGGTCAAGCCTGCATGATCCGCTAGGTGGTTTAGCAGCGCGATCGCCAATGCACTACCTTCAGAAGGGTCGGTGCCAGCGCCTACTTCGTCAAGAAGGACGAGGGAGTAGGGGGTCGGGAGTGGGGAATGGGGAGCGGGGAATGGGGAAGCAGAGGGAGATACGGCAGCAAGATTTGAGATTTGAATTTCTCTCCCTGCCTCCTGCCTGCTGCTCTCTGCCTCCTCTGCTTCCCCTTCTGCCTCCTGCCTTCTGCCTCCTGCCTCCTCATCCCTCTCGCCCAACGCTGCCAAAATGCGACTAATCCGCCGGATGTGTCCTGAAAAGGTAGAAAGGCTTTGCTCTAGGGACTGCTCATCGCCAATGTCTGCTAGCACTTGTTCGAACCAGGGTAACTCGACGGGTTCGCGGGCAGGCACGTACAGCCCGACCTTTGCCATCAGTACAGCGAGACCAAGGGTTTTGAGTGTGACGGTTTTGCCGCCAGTGTTGGGTCCAGTAATAGCAACGACGCGAATGTGTGGCTGGATGACAAGGTCGATCGGTACTACAGGTCGCCCCTGCTCATGCTGCTGCTGCCAGATGAGGAGTGGATGCCGAAGATTACGAAGAACGATCGATTCAGGTGGGGCGGCAGACGCATTCTCCCGTTCCCTTGTCACAAACCGAGGCGGATTCGCTTCTAGCCACAAACTGTAGCGGGCGCGCGCTGTGGCAAGGTCAAGCGTGGTCGCGATCGCCAGTAAGCGTTCTAAATCAGGCTTCACGACGGCGACTTGATCAGTTAGCGCTTGACGCACGGCTTCTTCTTCAACCTGTTCCTGGCGCTGAAGCTGGCGTAATTGATTGTTTAGGTTGACGGTGGCTTGTGGCTCGACGTAGAGCGTTGCGCCACTCATAGAAGTGTCGTGGACAATGCCCGGAATCGCATCTTTTTGCGGTGCCTTAACGGGGATGACAAAGCGCCCTTCACGCTGAGTAATCAAGCTTTCCTGAACCGCGTTTGCTTTGCGCTGCAAAATGCTTTGCAATGTACTATAAACGCGATCGCGCAGTTGTTTTTGCTGCTCTCGAATGCCTGCCAACTTAGGCGTAGCACGATCGGCAACTTGTCCACGATCGTCAATGCAGCGATGAATTTCTTGCTCTAACTCGGGATAGGTTCGCAGGTCTTGAATCAACGCGTTGAGCACTAAGAGATCGGGTTGGTTGTCGATGACTCGCCGCAAGGTTCGCATCCCAGCAAGGGTGGTGGCGATCGCTAGCAGTTCTTCGCCCAACAGCAACGCCCGCCGCTCTGCACGTTCTAATGACTCGCCAATGTCAGTAATGCCGTCAAACTTTAGCCCAGTGCTGAGGCGGCTTTCCAATGTATACACATCCTGCGTTTGTGCCAGCAGGGTTAGCGTTTCTGCTTGTGTATCGGGGATACGGAGACGACGGGCTGCGATCGCGCCTAGCTTGGTTGCCGCAAAGGTCGATAGGTGCTGGCAAAGCCGCGACCATTCCAAAAGTTCAAGGGTTTCAGCTTGGATCAAATTGCGTCAATGGGTTACTCTCTTCCCATTCTAGGTAGTTCTTCGGCGCTACGACACGTCCACTAACAAAAGAGCGCAGGGCGATCGTTCGCTGTGTGTGAGTGACATCACCTTAGTCTGCCAACATGATCACTCTGCGATCGCTCTGCAATCACGCGTAGCGTTTCAGCGCATCACACGCTACATGGTCTAACAGTCACACTGGAAACTGAGTCAGCCCTTCATACTAAGTTCATAAAGATTAGCGCAGGGAAGCATTATGAATCCGGTCAATCAGGTTGTGCAAAAGGCGATCGGGCGTGGCTATCTAACAGCTGAAGCGGAGCAGGCGTTGTGTCAGCATTTTGATGGCAACTGCAATCTACACGACATTACAGCGCTGACGATGCTGCAACGAGCATTATCATCAGGTCAAGTGAAACGCTTGTCAAAAGATAGCCAGACCTGAAACGTTGAATCAGCACCGCGATCGCTTTAAGACATTTATGCGTTGTCTGTCTTAAACGCAAGGAGGCTACAGCCGTCTGAACCGTCGAGCTTGCGTCATTTAATTAAGGTGTGCTGGCAGGTACCAATGAGATTTGGGTTGACCGATCGCCTATCATCACTACTAAACCTAGAGAATGAACCCAATGTGGCTTGTGACGATTTACTGCTCGGCTGAGAGTTGGCGCAAAGAGGCAACGGCGTTTAATGCGATCGTGGCAAAGTACGGGGTCAAACCGCTTGCTACTAAAAAGATGAAAGACGATGAGCGGCGGATTATGACCTTTGAAGTCGAGGATGTCAGCGATGCGGAGTCGTTTCAGGACGAGTGCTTGACTCTGGACGGTTTTACGGGACAATTTGAATCGTTGTAAGCCATTCATTCTGCAAAGAGATCTGCTAGCACTGCAAATACTGCCGCTTGGGTAGCAGTGCTGATACGCCCCAGACGTTTGATGAGTCGAGCTTGATCAATCGTACGAATTTGATCCAGAACAACCTGACCATCTTTTCCTTGAAAGCGACAGGCAACCCGTGTTGGGTAGTCCTTGCCTCGTGACGTCATCGGTGCGACGATCGCAGTTGCTAGATAGCGGTTCATATCATTAGGTGAAATGACCAGACAGGGGCGTGTTTTCTGCATTTCTGCCCCCATCGTTGGATCAAGTGCTACCAGATAGACATCAAAGCGCTTAACTACCACTCCCACTCATCGTCGTCCCAAGTTGTGAGGGGTGCTGTTGTCGTATCAAGGGGATGGTCATCCCCTTGTTCTGCCATGAGGCGAAATTGCTCTTCCCAGCCACAACGCGTAGCTTTGACCGAGCGTATAACTAGTCGATCGTCTTCTACTTCTAGCTCTACTTCCCCAGTCAGGTTGAGTTGCTCCAGCAGCAATTTGGGTATGCGAATGCCTTGAGAATTCCCAATTTTGACAATGCGCGTTTTGACGACAGCGACCATAAGCTATCTGTGCCAATGTGATTACACTGTAGCTACACTAACATAGGGCAGTGTAGACCGTCTGTAGGGACATTATCTGTAATGTCCCTACTTAACTTTTAGGCACCGACAGCTTCTTTGGCAGCGTAGAGGACTTCGGCGGTGATCACTTCGATGTTGCGATCGCGCGCAAATTTCTCTGTATTGCGTTTCACCTTGCCGCGCACAAAACCAGGGATTTTGTTGAGTTCGGCTTGTCCATCTTTGCTCCACGCCAGGTCGGAGTCGGCGGAGATGCCTTTAGTGATGCCTTCTTTGGTATCGTGACCGCCGAAGATTTCGAGCAGATGATCTTCCATGCCGAGCGTAAAGGAGTTGTAGATCAGATCTACTAGCTGGTTGGTGCCTTCGTAGCCAAGAAACGGCTTGTAGCCGATCGGGAAGTTCTGGACGTGAATGGGTGCCGAGATGACACCGCAGGGAATATCCAACCGCTTACCAACGTGGCGTTCCATCTGGGTGCCAAAAATAGCAGAGGGTTCGATACGGGCGATCGCATCCCCAACTGCCCCATGATCATCGGTAATGAGAATTTCGTCGCAGTACTCGCTGACCTGCTCACGGAACCAGGCTTCGTCATACTTGCAAAAGGTGCCTGCTAGAACAACGTGAATGCCCATTTCGCGAGCCAGAACTTTGGTGATTGCAGCAGCATGAGTGCTGTCGCCATACACAACGGCTTTCTTGCCAGTCAGGTTTTGGCAGTCGATCGAGCGTGAGAACCACGCAGCTTGAGAAACGTGCATGGTTTGCTCATTGATGTAGTCGTCGTAATCGACGTTGGCACCTTGAGCATTCAAGATTGCCTGAATTTTGCGGATGCAGCGTGCTGTTTCAACGACTCCCATTGGCGTGATGTCTACAGACGGAGTGCCAAATTCTTGCTCGAGGTAGGCTGCTGATAGCGGACCGAGTTCGCGGTAGGGCACAAGGTTAAACCAGGCGCGAGACAGGTTTTTAATGTTGTGGACAGAGGCACCTTCAGGAATAACCTCGTTGACTTCGATATCTAACGCTGCCATCAGGCGCTTCAGTTCGGTGCAGTCGTGGTTGTTGTGGAAGCCAAGGGTGGAGATGCCAAAAATGTTGACACTGGGCTTCTCAGTTTTGTCGGTGGGCAGGTCACCTTTCTTACGAGCTTTTTCAATGTAGAACTGCACAATTTGAAGGAGGGTACGATCGGCTGCCTGTAGTTCATTCACACGGTAGTGGTTGACATCTGCCAGCATGACATCGCCCTTCGACTCGATCTGAGCACGTTCGACGAAGTTTTGCAGGTCTTCTTGCAGAATGCTGGAGGTGCAGGTAGGCGTAAGCACGATCAGGTCGGGATGCTCTTCGGCATCTTTGCGAGTGATGTTGTCTACTACCTTCTCTTGCGAACCACGTGCCAAAACGTTGCGATCGACCACGCTGGTTGTCACTGGAGTAAAGTTGCGTTCCCGTTCCAGCATGGAGCGCATGACGTTGAAGTAGTCATCGCCGATCGGCGCATGCATGATGGCGTGGACGTTCTTGAAGGAACTGGCGACGCGGAGTGTGCCAATGTGGGCGGGACCTGCATACATCCAGTAAGCCAATTTCATAGAGTGCCTCGGTGGGGGAGTGGGGAGTGGGGAGTGGGGAGTAGGAAGGAGGTGCCTAACTCCGTTTCCTGCTGTAAAGCCGCAGCACGATCGCTGATTTAGAATCGCCTATCGATTTTCTCAGACATCTTGTGTTCTGATAAGCGTCTTATCCAGTGGCTTGAGTTTGTTTCAATGCTAGAAAACACTCAAAATCACTGCTGTATATACGTTCCAGCGATGCCAAACCGCTCATCCGTTTGATTAGCTTGTCATCATTCTTAATGCTGATGCAATGCTGTAAAACCTTGTGAGGAGAGATTTGTTCTGCAATCGCGCTACTTCACTAACCGCTGCTTTACATCTTCCAGCAATTCTCGCGGTTCATCCTCACGCGATCTTGCCAGCCACGCATCATAAATATCTTCTCAAAGCTCACCATGCTCTTCTAAATCAAGCACGACAGCAGTTTTTCGACCCTCGCTATCGACCAAAAATTGAATTCCTTGCGTGGCTCGCTATGTCAAGTTAAGTGCTTAAAGTATAGGCGATCGCTCAAACCATTGCCTCTGTTAACATAGAGCCACTTCCCTACAAATCAGCCTCCACTACCCCTACAGCGATTCTTTATACTTTGTGATGTTCCACAAAGTCTGTGGGGGCATGCAATGTAGGCATTCTATGAGTGTGAAGTTTACACTTCAAGTAAAGCAATTTCAAAGGGCATATTTAAGGTAAGTCAAGCGTAGTTGGGAACTTGTGTTCCTCTTTGTAGTTGAGACAGTACCAACCAACTAGTGCTGAAAGGAACAGGTTAAGGATGAACAACATTTATCAGAGATCATTAGGCATAACTGTTAGCTTTGCTATAGGCTTCAGCGTTATCTACTTTGGAGCTTATCTTTGGCTAAGTCGAGGCGGAATGATGAAGTCCATACAATCTGGCAGTCAAATGTTTTGGACTTTTCAAGGGTGTCGAATGCGAGTGGATCAATACTCTATTAAGAGTTCTACGTATGATCCAGAACTTGTCGATCGAGAAATAAAGTACTTAGCCCTGTTTTTTCCTTTGATAAAGTTAGATCGGCTGTTATTTAGTAATTACCATATCTTAGATGACAATATTCCTAACATGGGCGGTTGAAAAACGAATCTTTGCTACAAAAATACTAGGCTTATCTGCTTAAAGCGCTTATGTATCAAGTCACCAGTGATTACGCTCAAAAGAACTTTAACGAGATTCTCGATCGCCCCAGTCAAAATCTTTAAGGTGTAGCGATCGTCTTTCGCTTGAATGGTTCCCTAGTTTGCCTGAGTGTATCTACATGATTTTGGGAAGGTAAAGTAACAAGTCAATGTAAACTACCGCACCTTTGTTTGTTGCAGCTTTTTCTCATACCTGCGTTACTAGCTAGTTAAAGTTGAGAATGATAGCGTAAAACTATCAAGACATTTGGCTTCCTTTACTCTCAGGATGAGGGTCGCGAAGTCAGGGTAAGGTCGTTGCAAAGCGGTTAGCAATTTTCTAGCTGCCTCCTTTTCTATGCCTTTAAGTCTCTCAAGCATCTTGACTATCTAGGCATTTTGGGAAAGAGGTAACGCGCAGAGAGTCTTTGCCGCAAGTCTGTAACGGTCATCAGTTTTATGGTAAAAATTGTTGTCTGCGTGATGAACTATCTATGACTACTTCACTTCCGACGCGTGGGCAGCTTGAACGAACGCTTTCGCAGCGTATTCAAGCTCTCTATCGTAGCCAGCTTGGGCATCGTCTTAGCAGCGTTGATTGCGAGCTTTTAGGAACTAAGATTGCGATCGTTCTAGAGCAGTCAGTGACTCAACCAGAGCAGCTTTTAGTCGAGCAGGGTAAGGCTGAACTGGTCAAAACACTGCACTCTGAACTTGAACAGGCGATACGACCGCAACTGCAAGCATTAATCGAAGAAGTGGTTGGTGTGGCTGTCCTTGATTTGTTAAGTGATGTCACCCTTGAGACAGAGCGGACGGGTATTATTGCAATCCTTGCAGAAGCACCGCAGCTACGTGATGCTGCCAGTAAAGCCTCTACATCGGCTGGAACGCCCACAAAGCAATCCTCAGAAGCGTGAATAGAGCCACCCACAACCCAAACAATCTATAGGGGCATAGCCTCTGACGTGGCTGCGCTAAGGCAATAGCGTGCCTTTATAGGAAAAAGCCACCTTATCGCCTTACGTTTAAATATTTAATTCGTGCCCTTAAGCTGTGACAAGGGTAACGTGCTGCGTGTTAGTGAAACCGTCTTTATTAATTTATGACCGAAGGCTCAGAACCACTGGTGTCGTCCCTGGAGCCTCTCTCCCCTGTTGCCGCCAAACAAGCCCGCTATCGTAGTGAAATCAACCAGCTCTTTGTGGCAGACCGTGCTGCTCATAACTGGTATCGCTTTGTGCTATCTTTTCCGCCTCATCTGGTACGCGACTATCTGCAACGGTTTGGTATGAATGCAGACCATCGGGTTTTAGACCCCTTTTGCGGTACAGGCACAACAGTGGTGGAATGCAAAAAACTGGGGATACCGAGCGTAGGGGTCGAGGCAAACCCAATGGCTCAGTTTGCAGGTCGCATCAAAGTTGATTGGAGCCTTGATCCCGATCGCTTGATGGCTTATGCAGAACAAGTTGCCGACGCGACGATCGCGGCTTTGGCTGGGCTAGACAAGAGTGCGATCGTAACTGAAGGTTTGCGCGCCTTGAACGAAGAGCAGGAAAAGCTCATCCTGAAAAACTCGATTAGCCCACTGCCGCTGCACAAAACCCTGGTGCTACTGGAGCAGTTGCAGCATCAAGCGGATGAACAGTGTTCTGGTCACGCACGGTTAGCTTTGGCAAAGTCGCTGGTAAGTACCATCAGCAATCTGCACTTTGGTCCAGAAGTGGGCGTGGGACGTGCCAAGCTGGATGCGCCCGTGGTAGAGACTTGGCTAGAGGCGATCGCCGTAATGGTGGCTGATTTGCGAGAGTTGGGGCAGCGTGCTCCAGTTGAGGCGATCGTGCATCATGCTGATTCCCGGCAGTTGCTCCATGTGTTGCCGCCCCAGTCGATCGATGCTGTGATCACGTCCCCGCCGTACCCTAACGAAAAGGACTATACCCGCACGACGCGCTTAGAATCTGTGCTGCTAGGCTTCATCAACGATAAAGCGGCGTTGCGCGCCTTAAAGCAAGGTTTGGTGCGCTCCAACACCAGGAATGTTTATAAGGTTGATGACGATGATGTCTGGGTCGCTGACCAGGCTGAAGTGCAACGACTTGCCTACGAAATCGAAGCGCGACGCATCGCCCTTGGTAAAACCAGTGGGTTTGAGCGGCTCTACGCACGCGCCACAAAGCTCTACTTTGGGGGCATGGCACGGCACCTGGCTGAATTACGGCAGATTTTACGTCCCGGTGCCCAGCTTGCTTATGTCGTGGGTGATCAAGCTTCCTATTTGCGGGTCATGATTCGTACAGGTCAGATTTTGGCTGATATTGCACGATCCCTCGGCTACGAAGTGGTGGCAATCGATCTGTTTCGCACACGGCTTGCTACTGCTACGAATGAACAAATGCGTGAAGAAGTTGTGGTTCTACGCTGGAACGGCTAAAGGTCAAACCAAGATCTCTGACTTCTTGAAGAAGCCGGGAATCTGAAGGACTAAAGTATGCTTAAGTGCAGCCAGAAGTCTACACTGCCCCCATTTAACTGTCTTATGACCGATACTCCTAATCCGCCCACCCCTCGCGCTGCCACCAAAACAGAACATACGCTGCCGCTGCCGGATGGACCGTTGCGTTACACAGCCACAGCCGAATGGCAACTTTTGTATGAGCAAGAAAAGCCTGTAGCCGAAATGTTTCATGTGGCGTATATTGCTGCGGTCGAAACGACTACGCCACGATCGCTCACGTTTGTCTTTAACGGTGGACCTGGAGCGGCTTCTGCTTATTTGCACATGGGCGCGTTAGGACCAAAGCGGATTGCGTTTGGTGCAAACGGTAGCCTACCAAAACCGCCTGTTCAGTTAGTAGACAATGTAGAAAGCTGGTTGAGCTTTACAGATCTGGTGTTTGTTGATCCGATCGGCACTGGGTTTAGCCGCAGTCTGCCAGCCCCTAAAGAGGGTGAGAAGGAGCAAGCGAAAGAGGCAGACACCACCAAAGAAAACGCTTTCTGGGAAGTTGAGCGCGACTTAAGCGCCCTCGGAGAATTCATCCAACGGTTTCTGTCCCGCCAAAAGCGCTGGCTCTCACCAATCTTCATCGCAGGCGAAAGCTACGGTGGGTTTCGGGTAGCTCGGTTAGCCCGCAAGCTACAGCAGGAATTTGGCATTGGTCTTTCGGGTGCCATTTTGATCTCTCCGGCGCTGGAGTTTAGCTTGCTAGGAGGCAGCGATTATGACCTGACTGCCTGGGCAACATTGCTACCATCGCTGGCAGCCTCAGCCGCACACTACGATCGCGCTCAGTGGGCAGGCGAGCCAGGCGATTTTTCAGCGCATACAGCAGCAGCAGAACGCTTTGCCCTCAAGACGCTTATTCCGCTCTTAGCGGCAGGCGATACCAGCACACCTGACGAGCAGCAGTCCGCCTACCAACAGCTTGCGGCTTTGGTGGGTTTGCCACTGTCAGTCGTGGAACGGCAAGCCGGACGCATTGGCATTGAAGTCTTTGCGCGAGAACTCCTGCGCGACCAGCAGCGGATTGTGGGACTCTATGATGCTTCGATTACGGCGATCGATCCCTTTCCCGATCGCATCTTTTACGAAGGCATTGATCCAACACTCGACGGGCTCGATCGACTCTTTACAGGGGCTATCAACAGCCACTTGCGTGACACCCTGGCTGTAGAAACTGATCTCTCTTACAACCTGCTGAACTACGAGACCTTTAAAGCCTGGAAATTTGACCTCAAAGGTGAGTTAAAGCAAGGCTTTATCGGCGCAGTGGACGATTTACGCGTTGGGATGACGCTTAACCCTTATATGCAGGTGTACATCACGCATGGCTTTTTTGACCTGGTGACACCCTATTTCGCCTCCAATCATCTAGCCGCACTCATGAAGCTGAATCCTGAGCTTCGCCCGAATCTCACTTTGCAGCATTACGAAGGTGGGCATATGTTCTATACCTGGGAGCGATCGCGCCAGCAATGGTTCACCGCTATGCAAACCTTTTACCAAACCGCGATCGCTTGAGGGTGAAGGGCAGTCTCTCTTCCCCATTCCCCACTCTCTACTCCCTATGCCCTCACTAAGCAGCGTGTTGGCGATACCAGTCGATCGTACGCTTTAGCCCTTCCTTAAACTCCATCGTTGCCGTGAAGCCAAAGGCTTTTTGAGCGCGTTCTGTATCAAGGCAGCGGCGAGGCTGACCGTTGGGTTTGTCGGTTTCCCAAACAAGCTCACCCTCAAAGCCCATCAACTCGCAGATTAGCTCAATCAAAACCCGAATCGAGATTTCGTAGCCCGTCCCCAGGTTGACGGGTTCATGGCTGCTGTAGTGCTGCGTTGCCATAACAATGCCCCGTGCTGCATCCTCCGAGTAGAGAAACTCGCGGGTCGGGCTACCATCTCCCCAGACGGGCAGGTGCTTATCGCCCCGTTGCTGCGCCTCATGCACCTTGCGAATAAGGGCAGGAATCACGTGCGAACTGCTTGGGTCAAAATTGTCTTCAGGACCATACAAATTCACTGGCAGTAAATAAATGCCGTCAAAGTTATATTGCTGACGGTACGCTTCTAGCTGCACTAGTAGCGCTTTCTTCGCTATGCCGTAGGGCGCATTGGTTTCTTCGGGATAGCCATTCCACAGATCGTCTTCTTTAAAGGGAACGGGCGTGAATTTTGGATAAGCGCAAATAGTGCCTACACAGGTAAACTTTTCGACACCCGCTTCGTATGCCGCATGAATAAGCTGGGTGCCCATCATGAGGTTGTCGTAGAACAGTTCGGCAGGTTTTTCGCGGTTTAAGCCAATACCACCCACGTGTGCTGCTAGGTGAACCACAATGTCTTGCTGGCTGACGACGCGCTGGCAGCTTTCCATCTGACGAAGATCACAGTCGTGCGATCGTGGTACGGTAATCTTCTGCAAATCAGCTCCAGCTTTGCATAGTTGAGCAATCACCTGCCGCCCCAGAAAACCTGCACCACCCGTCACCACAATCCGTTTATTCTTCAGATCCAATGCTGTCATACTGATTCACCTTATATCTGCCTGCACTGTTACACAGTCTTATGAATGCTCAAAGCCAGCTTTGCACGATAGACCAAAAGACATCAGCTCTCTCCAGCTAGACGCCTGTTACCAGCAGGCGATCGCCTGTGATCTGGACAATATTAAACAAATGCCCTTAAGAATAAGGCATTGCTTTGTCTATAAATGCTCGCTGACGGATGGCTACGACCCAGCAGTGAGCTACCGCACTGTAGCGAATTCTTGATTGATCTGAGGCACGCTGCCATTAAGGGGCACCAGTCCTTGTGCCTTCAAGTCTGCTTCCACCATGAGGTTGACCAACTGCTCAAACGTCACTGAAGGTTCCCAACCTAGCGCTTGTTTCGCCTTCGCTGGGTCACCAATTAGCAACTCCACCTCAGTCGGACGCAGATACCGCTCATCAAACTCTACATAGTCTTGCCAGTCGAGATTGACATACCGAAACGCGACATCAAGAAACTCGCGAATTGAATGCGTTTCGCCTGTTGCAATCACGTAGTCATCCGGCTTCTCTTGCTGCAACATCAGCCACATTGCTTGCACATAGTCCTTTGCGTAGCCCCAATCCCGCTTGGCATCGAGATTGCCCAGATACAGCTTCTTTTGTTGCCCTGCCACAATCCGCGCCAGCGCTCGGGTAATTTTGCGCGTTACGAACGTTTCACCCCGACGTGGCGATTCATGGTTAAACAAGATGCCGTTACAGGCAAACAGATCGTAGGATTCACGATAGTTAACCGTAATCCAGTGGGCAAACACCTTGGCACACGCATAGGGACTGCGGGGATAGAACGGAGTCGTCTCGGTCTGCGGCACTGCTTGCACTAGCCCAAACATTTCGGAAGACCCTGCCTGATAAAAGCGGACTTGGATGCCTGTCCGCTGCTGGTAGTCACGCACCGCTTCAAGTAAGCGTAGGGTACCCGTCCCTACGGTATCGACTGTGTACTCAGGTGCATCGAAGCTGACTCGGACGTGGGATTGAGCACCCAGGTTATAAATTTCGGTTGGCTGTACGGCTTCGAGGATGCGGCGCAGTGTAGTGCCATCGTTTAAGTCGCCATAGTGGAGAAACAGCCGTGCGCCTTCGACGTGTGGGTCTTCGTAGATGTGGTCGATGCGATCGGTGTTGAAGGTTGAGGTGCGGCGGATAATGCCGTGGACTTCATAGCCACGCTCCAGCAAAAACTCACTCAGGTAGGACCCATCCTGTCCTGTAATGCCTGTCAGTAGTGCTCGTTTTACTTGCGTCATCGTTAAAATATCCTTTCCTTGGGGTAAATGGAGCAAACTAAATGGCAACGCCGCTATTCGTGGCTAGTCGCCTCTAAGGTATGCCGCTCAAACAAACTGGTCAACCATTGAGTCAAGAAGAAGAGTAAGAAACGTGGATTGTGCATGGCATAGCGTTTCCACAAGCGTCGCGGTTCTGCTTTTAGTCGAAAGACCCACTCTAGACCTGCCTGCTGCATCCAAACTGGTGCTTGCTTCACCCTACCAGAATGAAAATCAAACGCAGCTCCTACACCTAACATCACCGCTGGAATTTTGCTATGGTGTGCTGCCATCCAGCGTTCTTGTTTTGGGCAACCAATGCCAACAAATAAAATGCGTGCCTTTGACTCAACGATTTGCTCAGTATAAGCAGCATCTTCTGCCGATGTCAGCGGTCGGAACGGTGGCGAAATCTGGCAAACGATCTGAATGCCGGGATAGCGCTTTTGCAGAAAGGTCGTAAATAAAGCGAGACTTTCAGGCGTACCACCATAGAGACCGATCGCTACTCCTTCCTTAGCTGCTGCTTCGCACACACATAACGTTAAATTTGGTCCACGCACTTGGGAGGCTTCTTTAATGCCTAAGGCGCGGAGTGCTTGTACTAGAGGTTTCCCATCTGGTGTTACTAAATCAGCATTGTTTACAGTGCCAGCAAACTCACCTTGGTCGTAAGCTTCCATTACCATGTGCACATTTGCCGCACAGACATAACGGCTCTCGCCCGCTTTTGCCCAGTTGATCACACGTTGAGTGGCATCTTGATAATCAGTTACATCCACTCGCATCCCTAGAATTTTGCGATGTTCTAACGCTGAAACAGTTTGAAGCTCAAGCTCTGTAGTCGTGTTTGCTGCTGATAACTCTGCTGTCTGGTTCATATATTGCTACCTACCTGGTTCACAATGAGTTGGCTAAACCAAGTTCAGCCATGTTCACGAAACGATCGGATCAGGTAGTCACCCACTAGCCATCGCCATACGTTGAATGTTTCTCCTACTACGGCAGCAGAAGCACTCGCACTGGTCTTGGCACATCATTCTGTCTTGGTATTGCCTCACCTCTTTACAAAGGTTAAGAACAGGTATCCGGCAGATTTACCAGGAAAATTGTCAGTTAACCTTAAACTCTACGTCTTTGTACGCAGCTTGCCTCAAAACCCCTTGCTAAGGCAGCTGTGCTTGACTGAAGCTCATTAAGTTACAGTCTCTGTTTCTATTAATTAAAGATTGCATCAATCTTTAATTAATTTTACGGACGTAAAATTACGGATTTTAGGCAGGTCGTTCATTAAAGGGCGCTTGGCGATCGTGCCCCAAAGCTCAGCTTGACTAGCAGGTATAGAGTAACGCCAGCATTGCCTTCGCAGATTTGGCTCATAAACTACGATCAGCAGAAAGGGCTGCCCTATCACTGATCGCGATCGCCCCAAGAGCGATTAAACCCAAGATCCCCGACTTCTTCAAGAAGTCGGGGATCTAATCAGCTACTGGGTCGCTAACTCCAAAACGGGTTGTGGGGACAACGCTACCGTTTGATACCTCAAACGAGACTTGAGTAAGTGTATGAGCGCTGGAATATCTGTTTCACTAGATGTATAAATCCAAATTTCATACATCACACCTCTTACACCATTTATCTCAGATGGCTTCCCAAAAACCTTGTATCTTTCAGCTACTCTTTCTAGGGCATCGCGAGTAGCACCTGCCGCCCACGCCTTAACAGCAGTTACTGTTATCTTCACATCATCGCTTCCCATATTAGCAAAAAGCGAGTCATCATTTCTGATTTGATGTCGTCTAACAAACCAAGTATCCTGATCAGTCTCAACTGAGATAAACATTGATTTCCTAGTATCTGCATCACGTAAAGAGTAACCTATACTATTCTCTACCACATCAATCCCTGCTTCACGCAAACTATCTTGAAACCTTTTGAGAGTTGCTTGAGCTGGAGAAGGTAGCATAGAAAAACGTTTCCTCATCGCTTCTATTCCACGCTCAACAGCTCTTAAGCTGTTAGCTATCAGTGGAATTTGGGGCAGGGGACAATAACGTCTCCAAATCATTTGAGCTTGGTAAGCTCCTGCTTCTCCACGTAAATCCATGAGAATCAGATCATATTTTGAATTGCCTGATTCTGAAAAGGTCATTAGCTGCATCAGATTTCTCACTGCTGCGTAAGAAAATAAATTAGTCTTGGAAGGGGCACACAGAATAACAATTCTAAAGACTCCATTCTTAATGTTAAATTCAAGTCGTTGCAAAAACTGCTGCTTCCAATCTTTTTTGTTTTTGCCCTCCAAAATACAGTCTTGAGATAACTGAGCAACCATAGAATCAAACTGTGGGTAAGTGACAAAATTACCTTCGGTAATGATTGAATAAAACTGCTCTATAAATTCAGTCCCAGAATAGTGGATTAGCATATTCTGTAAATCAGAGGCATAGTTTATTGCTTGAGAATAAACGCTCCGCTTGATTCCCGAATTACTGTAGGTTTTGCACTCCACTAACGTAATGATCCCGTTAGTATCAACGTATAGGTTATCAATAGGTCCACTCCGTAAAGGGATCTCTCGCCCTAAAGAAAGGATCTTAGGTGTATCGGAACAGTAAACGGGATTGATTTCTGGTATGCCGCTCAGAATTAGCTCAGGTTGCTCATGTACCAACTGTTGAAGTTCGGCTTCGTTTACAAACATCTTTCAGTTTCCACTACTCAAATACAAGAAAAATGACAGGGTACAAAAGTTTGCTGCTTAACTGTTGCAGTCCTTTGCGTAAGATGCCCAGATGCATTGGCAGCCTAACATTCGAACAAACTAGTGTCGGAACTACAGCAACTCCTGCTGACTTGCTCTGCACTCGATACAATAAGGCTTATCCCTCACGGTCATCACTTCCTTGTCTTCCTCTGCTTCCTCTCCCACCAAACCGCTTATTCTCCTAATCGACGGGCATTCGCTAGCGTTCCGTTCCTACTTTGCCTTTGCGAAGGGTCGGGATGGTGGGCTCCGCACGAAAAGTGGGATTCCCACGAGCGTCTCTTACGGCTTTCTGAAAGCGCTGCTGGAAACAATGGAGGCAGAGAAACCGCAGTATGTGGCAATCGCCTTTGACCTGTCTGAAAAAACGTTTCGTCATGAGGCAGATGACACCTATAAAGCGGGTAGAGCCGAAACGCCAGAGGATTTCATCCCCGATCTAGCAAATCTGCAAGAACTTCTGTTAGCGCTGAATCTGCCCATTTTGACAGCAGCAAATTACGAAGCGGATGATGTGATTGGGACGCTGGCACGACGAGCAAGTGCCGATGGCTTTTTAGTCAAGATTTTGAGTGGCGATCGTGACCTGTTCCAACTGGTCGATCCAGAAGCCACCACAAAAGTCCTCTACCTCAGCACGGTCTACGGCAAAGGTACGCCTCCACCCCGCGAGTTTGGCGTGGAGCAGGTGAAGGAAAAGATGGGGATCTTGCCGTCGCAGATCGTGGACTACAAAGCGCTGTGTGGCGACAGTTCCGATAACATTCCTGGTGTGAAGGGCATTGGCGACAAGACCGCAGTGCAGCTACTTACGACCTACGGCTCCTTAGAAAAAGTTTACGAGTCGCTGGATCAAATCAAAGGTGCTGTGCGACAGAAGCTGGAGGCAGGTAAGGACGATGCTCGTCATTCGCAATGGATGGCGCAGATTCACCTGAATGTGCCGCTAGAGGTCGATTGGGAGTCGTGCCGCATCCGCGATTTCGATGAGACAGCCGTGAATGAACTGCTGGAAAAGCTGGAATTTCGCACGTTTATTAATCGCATCCAGAAAGTACATCGTCAGTTCAGCGGCGATCAGATCGAGGACGCGTCCGATGCTACGGCTCCCGCAGAGAAAGCAACTCCTACACCTCAGTACCGGGAAGACGGCGATCTGTGGTTCTTCAGCGCCGAAGATACCGCTGCCGCGCAAAAAGTGCTCCCCGTCGCCATTGCGCCTCACATCATCGATACGCCTGAGAAACTGACCGAGCTGATCGATCGCCTCAAAACCTTCACCAGCCCTGAAACTCCCGTTGCCTGGGACACCGAAACCACTGCACTCGAACCCCGTGATGCTGATCTCGTCGGGATTGGCTGTTGCTGGGGACCAGAACTATCTGACATGGCATACATTCCGCTGGGACATACCAATGGTGGCAATCTCGACAAAGCAACTACCCTGGAGGCACTGCGCCCCATTCTCGAAAGTGCTGACTATCCCAAAGCACTGCAAAATGCCAAGTTCGATCGCCTGGTCTTGCGCTGTCAGGGCATTAAACTGGCAGGCGTAGTGTTTGACCCTATGTTGGCAAGCTATGTCCTCAATCCCGACGAAAGCCACAATCTAACCGAGTTAAGCGGCAAGCATCTAAATATCACGGCTCAGAGCTATACCGATCTAGTACCCAAAGGCAAGACGATCGCGGATGTCGATATTCCTGCCGTTGCAGACTACTGCGGGTTGGATGCCTACACGACCTTTCTCCTCGTGCCCAAACTACGCGCCCTACTAGAGGAAGTTCCCGCCCTGCATCGGCTGTTACTGGACGTGGAGCAACCGTTAGAGCCTGTTCTCGCAGAGATGGAATACTGCGGCGTGCACATTGATGTTGCCTATCTCAAGGACCTGTCTCAGAAATTGGAAACCGATCTGGCGGCGATCGAGCTTCATGCCTACGAAGTTGCTGGACAAAAATTCAACCTCGGTTCACCCAAACAACTCAGCGATCTGCTGTTTAATACCCTGGGACTAGACACCAAGAAGTCGCGCCGTATGAAGACGGGCTTTTCTACCGATGCCATCACATTAGAAAAACTGCAAGGCGACCATCCCGTTATTGATGCCATTTTAGAGCAGCGCACTCTCAGCAAGCTGAAATCAACCTATGTGGATGCGTTGCCATTGCTGGTGCGCCCAGACACCCATCGAGTCCACACCAACTTTAACCAGACGGGCACAACAACGGGACGGCTCTCATCCTCTAATCCCAACCTGCAAAATATTCCCATCCGAACCGCGTTTAGTCGCCAGATTCGCAAAGCGTTTGTCTCTGAGCCCGGCTGGGTGATGGTCGCGGCAGATTATTCCCAAATCGAACTCCGCATTCTGACGCATCTGAGCCAGGAGCCAGTTCTGCTCGATACCTATCGGCAAAATGGTGATATTCATACGCTTACAGCACGACTGTTGCTAGAGAAAGAGGACATCAACTCCGAAGAACGACGCCTGGCAAAAATCATCAACTTTGGCGTGATCTATGGCATGGGTGCCCAACGGTTTGCACGAGAAGCAGGCGTAAAATCTAGCGAAGCTCGACTGTTTATCGATCGCTTCAACGAACGTTACTCCAAAGTTTTTGAGTACCTCCAGCAAATGCAGCGAGAAGCGATCGCTCATGGCTACGTCGAAACCATCCTCGGTCGTCGCCGCTACTTCAACTTTGCCAGCGAGTCACTCAAGCGACTAAGAGGAATGGAGCCAGGGTCGATCGACCTCACCAAGCTCAAACTCCGCGACCAGTACGATGCCGGATCGCTCCGTGCTGCCGCCAACGCCCCCATTCAAGGCTCTAGCGCCGACATTATCAAAATTGCAATGGCAAAACTGCACGATTTATTGCAGGAGTATCAGGCACGGCTCTTGCTGCAAGTCCACGATGAACTCATCTTCGAGATGCCACCCGACGAATGGGCGGAACTAGGACCAAAAATCAAAGCCACGATGGAATCAGCAGTCGAGCTCTCTATTCCCTTAGTGGTCGAAATTCACTCTGGTGAAAACTGGATGGCGACGAAGTGATTATGCTGCTAGTCCCTAATGGAAACGTAATCGAAGTTATAGCGGTCAGATGTCAGGGAAGGTCTTTAGATAAGATTTTCGGTAAGGCGGTGTTTTGAGAGTACTTCAGGGAGACTTGTTCTCTGGGTTTGGGTCTGCTACCAGTGCCGACCATGATTTGGTAGGGGAAGTCCTATCTATGCCAGACGCAAAGGCTACTTTCTACCGCAACTTTTTTGACCTGCGGAAAAGTGATACGCTCTTTCAA
Source organism: Phormidium sp. FACHB-592 (assembly GCF_014695795.1). Classification (NCBI taxonomy): domain Bacteria; kingdom Bacillati; phylum Cyanobacteriota; class Cyanophyceae; order Oscillatoriales; family Oscillatoriaceae; genus Phormidium; species Phormidium sp. FACHB-592. Next base: position 11,822 of record NZ_JACJOZ010000075.1, on the reverse strand, counting down.
GTTTTGCTGAACGAAATTAACTGGCGGCAAGACAGAATGAAGCTTTATGGCAAGGAAATAGATTTGCCGCGAAAGACTGCTTGGTATGGTGATCGAGGCAAATCATATACATTCTCAGGTATTCATCTCGATCCTGAACCTTGGACTCCGAGTTTGCTGGAAGTGAAGCAGCGTATTGAAGCGGTTGCAGAAGTCCAATTCAATAGCGTTTTACTGAATCTCTATCGTCATGGAGGCGATGGAATTTCTTGGCATACTGATGCCGAGCCAGAATTAGGGGATAATCCTGTAATTGGCTCTGTCAGTTTTGGTGGAACAAGAAGGTTTATGTTTCGACACAGACAAAATCGGGATTTGAAAGCGGAAGTTGAGTTGACACATGGCAGCTTTCTGCTTATGGCTGGGGAAACTCAACATTTCTGGCAGCATCAAGTTCCAAAAACCGCTAGAAAGGTAGAACCAAGAATCAATCTAACGTTTAGAGTAATTGTTGATTAAATTAACTCAAAAACTATCCTCTATCTTTACAAATGCCTTCCCCCCTTATCGGTATTATCATGGGCAGCGATTCAGATTTGCCCACCATGCAGGACGCGATCGCGGCTTGCGAAGATTTTGACATCCTCTGCGAAATCGGTATTGTCTCGGCGCACCGTACGCCAGAGCGCATGGTCAATTATGCTCAACAAGCGCATCTGCGAGGTCTGAAGGTGATCATTGCGGGTGCAGGCGGTGCAGCGCACTTGCCCGGTATGGTCGCCGCCCTGACTCCTCTGCCTGTGATTGGAGTACCAGTCATCAGTCGTCAACTGCAAGGACTGGACTCGCTTTACTCGATCGTACAGATGCCCGCAGGGGTTCCCGTCGCAACGGTGGCGATCGGCAATGCTCGTAATGCTGGACTCCTCGCTGTGCAAATTTTGGCAACCCACGATCCAGCGCTGCTCGAAAAAGTGCAGCAGTATCGCCAGAACCTCGCCCAGATCGTGATCGAGAAGCAGGCAAAGTTAGAGGAAAAGGGCTATAAGCGCTATCTGGAGGAAGAAATGCGGGCGTAATGGCATCAGGTCAGTCAAATACCTCCACCTAGTGCCAGTAACGCGGTGCCGTAAGCGGCTTCTGGTTGTCGCGATCGCTCGACTGTCACGCCAAGGTGTCGCTGCCGTAGTGCTGTCCAGGCAGCATTTTGCGCTCCGCCCCCTGCAGTATACACACGACTTAACGGCGTTGCCCCCAACGTCTGTAAGAGCTGATAGCCCTCTGCTTCAATCCGTGCCATGCTTTCCAACAGCCCGTGCAAAAAGGCAACCGGATCGTCAGGTTGTGGTTCTAGGCATGGTAGCAGGTTTGGGTCATTTACTGGAAAGCGCTCTCCTGGTTGCGTGAGTGGGTAATACGTTAGGGGACTTACCTGCTCAGTGGGAATACGATCGCTCAAGCACGCTAAGTCTGCTGGCGTAAAAAATTGCTGTAAAACGGCTCCACCCGTGTTCGATGCCCCGCCAACCAGCCAGCGATCTCCCAGACGATGGCTATAGATGCCATAAACTTGGTTTTCAACAGGCACCTGGCTGAGTAACTTTAGCACCAGCGTTGAGCCTAACGATGTCACGGCCTCTCCTGGCTCTGTTGCTCCACTTGCCAGAAAGGCGGCAATGCTGTCAGTGGTGCCAGCGCATACCCGGCAGTCAGGCGATAGGTCAAGCTGTGTAGCAACATCCGGTTGGACTCGTCCGATCAGCGTTCCCGGCGCAACGACATGGGGTAGAAGAGGCGCGATCGCCAGCGCTGACAGCCATGCAGGATAGCGGCATTCCACCACGTCGTAACCCAGCTTCAAGCTATTGTGATAGTCGCTGATGCCGGGTTGCCCATGCAGCAAGAACGCCAACCAATCTGCCTGATGCAGCAAGTATTTTGCGTGCGAAATGGTGGCTTGCCGACTCCACCACAGCAGCTTGACCAGGCTGGATGTGGCACTTAGTACCGTGTGCTGACAGGGCGCATTCATGTATTGCTCCTGAGCAAAGAGTCGCTGTAAGGTTTCGACTTCTGCTGCACCACGGGGATCGTTATAAAGCAATGGTGGCGTGAGCGGCTGACCGGCAGCATCACACAGCAACACCGTAGCGGAGGTGCCATTAACGGCGATCGCAGCCAGTTTTTTTCGCTCAGCGCGATCGACCTTCTGCAACAGCGCGAACAGCGTTTCTTGCCAGCAAGCGGCTAAGTCTGATTCTGCCACTGTCCCAAACGGCATACTTGCCTCATAGCAAAGCTCTGCCGTTGCATTCACGATTGCAAGCCGTGCACCTGATGTGCCAAAGTCAATGCCTGCGTAAAAACTCATAGTTGATAAGGGCGGCTGGATGCAGGCACTTCAACAAACCTATTCTCCTTTACTGAGTGCGATCGCGCTGCAATCGGGGCGGTTGATTGTTTGGTTCTGGCTGCAATTGCAAATCCTGATTAACGTTCAGCAACGGCTTGTTAGGCGATCGCGGACCTATAAGCAAGCGAATTTCTTGTTCTAAGTTTGCCTGCCCTGTCCTAAAAAAGTCCTGAGCGCTCGAAGGCACCAAATCTCGTGAAAACTGCTGACGTTGTAGCGGTGTGAGGCGATCGAGCGAGGGTAGTGACTGCGCCATCGTCGTACCTGTACCCAGCAGCACCATCACGGTAGCAATCGCATAAACTGCACATTTCATTTAGGGCAGCCTCCTGAAAAGTGGCTTCTGACTTTAAGCTAACCTGCGTCGGCTGCTTACAGCTTCCTCCAGTTGGCGTATAGCAACCCTTGCCTGTGTGTCTTTAAATCCGCTTTGCCAAGGGTCTAGAAGTCCGTAACGTATCAAAGGCTAGTCTTGCTGCCCGGTCGCCTGTGACAGCGATGTAAACCCTCGCTCCTCTAGTTTTTGCAACAAGCCTTCTAGAATGCGACGAACCATCCCCGGACCTTCGTAAACCCAACCTGTGTAGACTTGCACTAGGCTGGCTCCTGCCGTGATTTTTTCCCACGCATCGTCTGGAGTAAAAACACCACCTACGCCAATGATAGGCAACTGACCCTGCGTTTCCTGCCAGATGAACCGGATCACCTCTGTCGATCGCTGCCGCACTGGCGCACCGCTAATGCCACCTGCTTCTTCCTGCACCGATTTACCCGTTGCTTGCACTACTTGTGTGGTCAACCCATCTCGTCGAATGGTCGTGTTTGTCGCAATAATGCCTGCCAAGTGATGCTTTTGAGCCAAGTCAAGGATGGTGGCGATCTCATCCCACTCTAGATCCGGCGCAATTTTAATCAGCAATGGTTTCTGCCTAGTATTTTCCTGCTGGAGTGCTGCCAGAATGGGATCAAGCTGGTCGGCTGCTTGGAGCGATCTCAGCCCTGGCGTATTTGGCGAACTCACGTTTACCACAAAGTAATCGCCCCAGTTCTTGAGCAATTTGAAACTAGTTAAATAGTCAGTTGCTGCCTCCTCTAGCGGCGTGACTTTCGATTTGCCCAGATTAATGCCGATCGGAAAAAGGCAGGGGGGAAGGGGCGCAGAGGAAGCAGGGGTGAGGGAAGAATCTGAATCTTGCGTTGTGCTTCTGCTCCTTTCCCCGTCCGCTTGCTTCCCCGTCCGCTTGCTTCCCCCTCTTTCCTCTCCCCTCTCCCCCCAGCGCTGCTGCAAGGTTGCTGCCATCACTGTGGCACCGCGATTGTTAAAACCCATACGATTCAGGGCGGCATGGTCTAGGGGTAAGCGGAATAAACGCGGTAGTGGATTACCCGTTTGGGCGATCGCCGTTACGGTACCGAGTTCGGCAAAGCCAAAGCCAAAGCTGCTCCAAATACCAGAGGCAACGCCATCTTTGTCAAAGCCCGCTGCCAGCCCGATCGGGTTTTGAAAGTGCAAGCCCCAGAGCCGCTGCGTGAGGCGATCGTCCGCTAAGCGATAGGACTTGCCAACCTGATGCTGAAGCCAGCGTGCAGACGGCTCTTTGTGATGCTGGTCGAGCCATCCCAACGTATTCAAGGTTTGTTGGTGCAGCCACTCCGGATCTGCCTTGAGACCAGAGAAAAGTACAGGACGAACGACAGACCGATAGATATTCACGGGTTACATTAAGCGATCGTTGATTAGCATACCTGGCAACCCCTAAAATTTGAACTGCGTACAGGATAAAAAGGGCACTGCTAACTAAAGGTAAGCATTTTGTCGGCTCAGGGCACTACAATGCCTTGCAACCTTCTAGTGCTTTATAAATACTCCTAAGTAATGACGGTTTTTTCTCAAACGAAGAATGACTGACCTTTCTGCCCCTGTTTGTATAGGCAGCGCTTCTTCAGATAAGAACGGCTGAACCGAGACAAGCTAGCCATATGATCGAAGTTCCTTAGAGCTTATGCAATCCCTGCCTTCTACGCTGGAGTAGGGTTAATGGCTAAGTTTTAACCAGAAGCCGGGGATCTGAGCACTTTGTACGTAAGTCGTATTCCTAAAAGCGGCGTCCTAACTCTTTGCCTTACGCAATCGTACGCACTAACATACTTCCAACGTTGCTTGACACTTAAGCATTTGCCGTTGCGCTGAAGCCTTGAAAACGAACTAGGATGGAGACAACGTTCCCACAGGTTTCAGCAGTCCATCTAGGTTGCATTATCCAACGGGTTTCGGTGTAATTTTTGCCCGAAACTAGTTTGCTTCGAGCAGGCTGCTTCTTTTCATCGTATTGGCGTATCCATCGCTACACCACATGGTTCAACCAAAAGAGCCAAACGCCAACGACAAACAGTTGGTTGCCTTGGGACGAATCCTGCAAATTCTTCGAGAAGAAGAAAATGCTGATGTTCTCATTGATACAACGCTCAGTTATCTGCAAGCTGAATTTGATTACAGCCTGATCTGGATTGGCTTATACGATCGTCTAGCGCATCGGTTGCATGGCAAGGGTGGGGTATCACCATCTGGTAACATTCCCTTGCTAAAACAACGGATTGTGCTGAATCCTGGCGATTTGCTGGAGCAGGTTGTAATTCAGCAGCGTCCGCTGGCAGTGCCCGACTTGCGGCAAGAACTGAGAGCTGGTGATTGGCGTAAAACAGCACAGATTGACAGTATTCAGGGAACAGTCATTTTCCCGCTTCGGTATAGAGATCAATGTTTTGGGGTGACGCTGCTGGGGTCAAGCCTCTGGGGTGCAGCGCCGCGATCGGACGAAAAAGCGCGACTGTCGATGGTTTTGGGTGCTTTAGCGGCAGCACTGCACCAGATTGAAGCAGAGTGGCTCCGGCAGCAAGTCAAACGTCCCGATCAACCCCTCCTGTCGCTGTTGACCAAGCTACAATCGCTGGCTGGCTTGGGTCCACGGCTAGAAGCCATTGTCGAAGAGACACATCAGTTCATACAGCCCGCACGCACTAATGTGTACTGGTTTGAGCGCAACCAACGCTTTTTTTGGCGGCGGATGAGCAATCGCCAAAAAACGACTGGCTTTAGTGAAACAAGTCAACCGGCATCCGGCATTACCGTGCAGGAAGTGAGCGGCTTTTACCAGGCATTATGTGCTGACCAACTGGTGTCGATCGGCGAGGCGCACAGTTCTCTTAAGGCTGATACGACTAGCCGCCTGATGCAGCAAATTCGCGCACGTTCGTTGCTAGCTGCGCCGATCTTATTTCAAGACGAACTGCTGGGCTTTCTGGCAGTAGAAGGGCAGGAACCCCGGATTTGGGAAGACGAAGAGAAAAGCTACATCCGTGGGGCTGCGCAAATTATTGCCCTCATTGCGCCCTTGGATGACATGGAAAACACGATTGAACAGATCCAGCGCGATCGCCTCCTCACTGCCGAAATTGCCCGTTCCCTCTACAGCGAAGATGACTGGAAAGCAACACTTAATCTGGCAGCCGAACAACTCTGCAAACGCCTGCGTGCTGATCGCTTTCTGGTGCTGCTCTACGACGCAGAGCAAAGCGCCTTTGAGCTTGCCCATCAAAGTCAACCAACCAACCGTCGCCCCTTTACAACGCCACTAGAGACTCTGGGCGCCGCTGACTGGCAGTTGCTTGAAAAAAGTACGGGTAGCATTGGTATCGAAAACCTGGAGGGCGACTTACGGCTGCTAGCATGGCGCGATCGCCTTCTAGAATTAGGTGTGCGATCACTCATCCTTTGTAATGTCTCCCTCGGTCATGCCGTCGATGGACTCGTCGTAGTCTGCCATGAAAGTCCGCGTACCTGGAGCCAGATTGAGTACGATCTGGTACGCATTGTCAGCCAGCAGCTTGGCTTGATCTTGCATCAGTGGCAACTGCAACGGCAAAACGAGCAGCAGCAAATAGTGAGCCAAAACCTTCAGCAGGGTCTGACTCTCATGCAGCAGATCCATCAATTGGAACCCTTGGAACAAGCGGCACTGAAACATATCGCTCAGGTACTTCAGGCACCTTTGGCAACCCTGATTGTGTGGACGCCTGGAACGGCGATCGGTCGCGTTGTCGTATCGCTCACCAGCAACGATCGCTTTACCGTTAATGCCAATGCTACGATCCCAGTTCTAACCGATGCACTGGTTCAATGGGTGCTAGCCCATGAAGGTGTACTGCCGCTAGCGATCGCCGACCTGCCGACTGAAACGCGCCAATGGTTCAACGGGGTTGGTATTGGTCAAGTGTTAGCGATCGCGTTACGCACTGCTCCAGAACATGAGCCATCCGGTATTTTGCTGGTCGCTGATGGTAGCGATCGCCAATGGGCAGAGCGTCATCTGAAAGCGCTCAGTGCTCTTGCCAGCCAACTTGCGTGGTCTCGTCGCTACCTGCTGCTGACCCAAAAGCTCTCTACGCAGCGTGAAGAGCTGAAGCGGCTGAACTGGTACAAACATCGTTCCTTAGAAGAACTGTATCGCTCGCTCATTCCCAACCTGAAACGGCTGCAAGACCTCGGCAATCCCAAAGACCCCCTCTTTAGCACCCGTCATCAGCAAATTTTGCGACAGCTTAACGAGGCGGTCACACCACTTGCGAAGGTGGTTGAGGCTGAACAATGGCAATTGCAAATAACCTCACGTACGTTGTCGCTGGTAAGTTTGCTAAAGCGATCGCTGGCGCGAGTCGATCATGTGCTGAAGCAACAGCAGCTCTGGACGCAGGTACACAATGAAACCAATCTCACTCTTGATGGCGATACAGCAAAGATTGAGCTGGTGCTGTATGAATTACTGCTCGCTGCTAGCCAACGCTCCGCTATTGGAGGACGTATCGACATCTGGTGCCGTCAAATTGATAGCCACTGGCTCGAACTCTCGATTACTGATAACGGTGTCATCGAGCCACGGCTGCTGTCCGAACTGGAAAACGGGCGAGCTATAGACTGGTTAGCCCACTCAACCCTCGACCAACTACCGGGTCAGCATCTACATATTTGCCAGGCGATCATGAAGCAAATCGGCGGTGAACTGAACCTGTACACCCTAGAGGACAACCGCAGCTTAAGCCGACTGGTACTTCCTCTAGCGACCAACGATCGGGCAGCTGCCAAAAAGGAGTAAGGGATTTAGAGCGGTTTAGCAAAAGAATGAAGGATGGGGGATGAATCGAAGCCCTTGCTCAAAGGAAGTTTCAAGGTTTATGTCTCTCCTAACTTCTCTTCGACTGCTACAAAAGGCAAAAGTAAGGACTGCAACGATGCTTTGAACATCCAGATGCTTATAGCTTGGGCAACCGAAGTATCAGCTACAGGACAAAACCTACTGCCACAGATTGCAAAACCCTCGCTTTCTCTGCATCTGTCTAGACAAATTTCATGCGTATTGTCGCAGTTTTAACCGCCAAACACTCTTCTGCCTTCTGCCTTCTGCCTTCTACCTTCAATCCTCTCTCGCCACCGTTCTACAGCGTCTTTCAATGCTTGTGCTAACCATGCGTCATAGTGAGGATAGATCGGTAAGCGCGGCATTAACGTCCAGCCAGCTTCGCTGAGATCGCTCGCTAGCTCTACATCGATCGGGTGCGGATAGGCAGGGTTCACTTCATCGTGCGGTCCAATGCCGCCTAAATCGCGTGCGCCAGCGTCCAGGCAGGCAGACAAGTGCGATCGTGGCACCAAATTGGGAGGGATTTGCAGCACGATGTCAGACGGCAGAATACGTCGAGCAAGGGTGATTGTTTCAAGGAGTTGCTGTGGCGAAAAGGCGGCTCCTGCCCATGCTTCTGTGTCTCCAGGGCTGTAGGGCTGTAAAATTACTTCCTGAATGTGTCTCCAGCGCTGATGCGATTGCGCGATCGCTTCTAATGTCTGCCACCGTTCTGCCTCTGTCTCACCAATGCCGAGCAGCAGCCCAGTGGTAAAGGGAATTTGCAGCTCGCCCGCTTGTGCAAGCTGCTGTAGGCGCAGTGCTGGTAGCTTACTGGGCGCATGACGATGCACCGTCTGTAGCAGGGTTGGGGTGACTTGCTCCACCATCAAACCCATCGAAACATTGACGGTCTTGAGACGCTCCATCTCAACCAGGCTCAGCGGTCCCACATTGGTGTGGGGTAGAAAACCTATCGACAGAGCCAGTTCGCAAAGGTCATAAATGTGCTGAACCCATAGCGATCGCTGATCGCTGTGTGGATGCACTTCACCACTTAAGATCAAAATCTCGATGACACCCTGATGTTGGAGCGATCGTAATTGTGTTTCTGCATCGGTCAGTGTTAGCCAGGTACTTTTACCCGGGTCAGCACGAAAATTACAGTAGCTGCAACGGTTAAAGCACTCATAGGTCGGCACTAGCGTATAAGCAGGGCTATACGTCACAGTCTTCGCAAAATCCATCACAGCAGGCTTGAGCGCAACGTCAGAGGTCAGGACTACCGACCAGATGCACGATAGCGTAGCAAAAACTCTGGAGTCGTTGTAGTCCGTCGCTTCCAGGCTAACCGTTTCTCAAGTCGCATTGCATTTGTCTCCATACTCATTTGATAGCAGAGATAGACCCATCCCCTCAGCCTCAAAACTAGAGCTGAAGCTTTTTCTATTTCCGCTTTCCGTATCCTGAATTCCGACAAAGGCGGCGCTTACTCACCGCACCAGAACTTTTCGCGCCCCTGACAACTGCGTTTCTTAGCGTAGACATTTTTTACGTGTGTCTTGACTGTGTTCAGGCTGATTTGAAGCAACTTGGCAACGTCTTGATAGCTATACTCTTGTCGCAGTAGCATCCAGACTTCTGCTTCACGCTCTGTCAGGTCATATTTCTTACGCTCAATCCGCACTTCTTCTTGCAGCAAGTCGTTGCAGTTTTCCAGCAGTATGAGGATGTAGGGCTGCTGCGTGCCGCGATCGTCAGCAAGATGGAGCCAACGAGCATTCATACGGATGGTTTGCCCAGTGGCTGTCTGGCATTCCAGGATGAGGGGAAGCTCACTCAAACGGTCATGTCGCATTAACCGGCGGCATACTTCAGCCACTGCCGTTGGTAGTTCGAGTGGTTGAACGTCACCGCCTGCTAGATGCTGGCACAACTGCCGTGCTCTTGCATTCCAATAAAGCGGCTTCAAGCTACAAGAAGTGACAATTACGCCCTGGTGCAGCGATTCCAGCAAACTACTCTGAATCAGGTTTAGAGCCGATGCATCGCTGGATTGTGCATTGTTCTGTGGCAATTGGCTAGAGGCCTTTCTAACGCGACGGGACGCTGCTGAGTGGCTCGCTTTTTCGGCAGCATAAGGACGAAACAAGGGACCGACGGGTGCCGCTTCTAGAGGGGCAAACACTACGGGGGCTGTCATAGATCAGACTCCACAAACGATGCTGATAGTGTGCTTGCTTCGTTTATGAAGATGCAATGAGAAGACCGTAAGCCGCACCAGGGGCACGAACTTTACTTAGGTTTGGTGAAGAAGCATGAACAACGCTGAAACAGGGTGAAGTTTTTCCAATTCCGGATTGTAGTCACGGTCTAATTGGTCAATAATGAGTTCAATTTGAGGGAACTAGGCATCTCCAACTAATAACGAACATGGTTTTGCTGCTACTTTGTCTTCTTGGGAGCGGCTGTGAATGTCTTCAAGATTAGCTTCACTACACTCAACGTCTCAGCATCTTGTCGGTGGAAGTATCTGGATGCAGCAAGTTTGTTGCTTCAAACAGTCGAACCTGATTTTTTGATTTGTCCTTGGCTGCCAACCCTTTAGCTTCAACAAAGACGTTTAGATTCCGTACCGCTGTTGTCATTATTCTCGGTTCAGCAAGCCTAAAAGTACTCACCCGTTTGGGTACTTTGCATTGCTGCCGCTTAGATTGCTACGAACCTTAGTTGCTGCTTCAGCTAGCGATCGCCTCAACGCTCCATCTCTTAAGCCGCTTCTTCCCTGTAAATAAATGAGTTCCCTGAAAGCCATGCCCCGCGACAGTCAACGTTTAGAGCCTGAGTCGCTTGATCAGTTTTTTCCTCTGGCGCAGCAGCGTGTTTATGTCGCAATGCTAATGGGGCGTGGTGGTCTAACACGTCGTCGAGCAGAATACTTTGTGCGCCTCTGGGCATATTTGCTACTTAAACAACAACAACAGTTGGGTCTACAGCTATCGCAGCCGTTAAGCCAATTGCGCTCTACGGAAGGTTTGATTGCCTGCACCCATCGAGAAGCCGCAGACTTGTTCTACAGCAACCAGGAGCGGGGCAGTGATCGCGCCGCAGGCATGATGATCGATCGCTTTGTGGCGCTGGGTCTACTCGAAAAACAGTTTGACGGGCAAACGCTCTGTCTTCAGATTCGCTCCCTTCCCGAACTGGAAACGCCCATCCAGGCAGAAATAGCCGTTACACTCATTGCCGATGCTTTCAATCCCCGCACAGACACAATTCCGATCGCGAATTTGATCGCTCGCACGTATGCAGAGCTAATGAAAGACGTAGCCAAAGCCTCTCACAAAATTGCTCAGGCTCTACGCAGTTGGGCACGGCAATATCCTAAAGGCTTGAGGGTCTTACGTCGTTCTGACAATTTGAATCCGATCGGTATCTCTGTGCTCTATCCTGTCACCAGCGAGTCTGAAGTCTATTTCTTCCAGCCGCCAAGTAAAAGCTTCTATCTCTCATCAGATGTTGAAGTCGATCCCTTTAAGATGGCTGCCGCAGGCGATGAACACTGCACGTCTGTTTACATTCGCTCCTGGGTTATTGATACACCCTATCTGCAAAGCAAGAATATTTCTCTGCTGCTTGAAGACAGCCGCAACACTTTAGTAGAGATGCAGCAAGATTTTCCTAACCTCTGCGACATTTACTCACTGATCCTGCACCCCTTGTACGAAGATCTGCGGTTAGCATTGGGCTTTCAGAAGACCTTTCAGGATACCCAGCGGTCTTATCACTGGGTCTACCTAGCGCTCGATCGCTTTCTAGAGCTAGATATTGAGCAAGCCCTCAACAAAATGAAGCAAGGCTTAACCAAGTAGTAACCGCCCTACTAAGGCTCGTTATAGCCGTCAAAGGGGCTAAGAGCAGCGGAAAGCAGTAGGGCGATCGCTCCAACATGTTCAGCCTTTCTCATAAAAGTGGACAAAGGCTTAACAAACCCTAATGAGGCTGTAGCCTCTACTGAGCAAAGCCTAAGAAGCATTGCCGCATCTAAACTTGTAAACTGCCGCGTCATCTTCTTTACAAAAAGCAATATTCGGTTTACACTGCGTACAGGTAGTGAAACCTACCCAAAAACGTAAATCAAGCACTTATTACCACTATGACTACGACCTTACAGAGACGCGAGAGCGTCAACGTGTGGGAGCAGTTTTGCAACTGGGTAACCAGCACCGACAACCGACTGTATGTCGGCTGGTTCG